>JAGXTB010000232.1 GCA_018334165.1 Sphingomonadales bacterium
GGCATAGGGGATCGGCGGGTTAAGGTCGCCGCCGCCGCCGAACCAGGCCTTGGTGGTGGTCAGGAAGCGGGTGTTCATGTGGACGGCGGGCACATGCGGGTTGGCCATGTGCGCGACCAGGCTGATGCCGGTAGCGGTGAAGCCGGGGTTGGCCTCGTCCGCGCCGTTGATCGTCCCGGCAAATTGGGGGGCGAACTGGCCGTGGACGGTCGAGACGTTGACCCCGACTTTCTCGAACACCTGGCCCTTCATCAGCCCCCGCGTGCCGCCGCCGGGATTGGGATTGCCTTCCTCTTCGCGGTGCCAGCTGAGGTAATCGAAGCGGGCCGCGCTGCCCATTTCGGCCTCGATGTTCTCGAACTCGGCGCAGATCCGGTCGCGCAGGCTTTCAAACCACAGGCGGGCGCGGTCGGTATGGGGGGTCCAGTCGGTCATGCAGCGCCCTTGCCAAGCCAGAACGGTTCCGGCAAGGAAAAGCCATGGTTCCCTTTTCGTTCGCAGGTGAAGAACTGGCCTGGGCCGGGCCGCGCGCGCTCTATTGGCCGCGCGAGCAGGCCTTGCTGGTGGCCGACCTGCACCTTGAGAAAGCGAGCTTCTTTGCCCGGCACGGCCAGATGCTGCCGCCCTATGACAGCCGCGAAACGCTGGAGCGGGTGGCCGAAGCGATCCGGCTGACGGGCGCGCGCCGGGTGTTCTGCCTGGGCGACAATTTCCACGACACCGATGGCCCCGCGCGGCTGGAGCCGCACGCGCTCGGCATGCTCGATGCGCTGACCCGCGCGACCGACTGGGTCTGGGTCGCGGGCAACCACGATCAGGGCCAGGTGCCTTGCGGTACGGCGGTCGAGGAGCTGGAAGTCGGCTCCTTGATCTTGCGCCACGAGGCCCTGCCCGGCGAGACCCGCGGCGAGCTATCCGGCCACTATCACCCCAAACTGCGGGTCGCGGCGCGCGGACGCTCGGTGGTGCGGCCCTGCGCGGTCAGGAGCGAACGCAAGCTGATCCTCCCCGCCTTCGGCGCGCTGACCGGCGGTATGGACGCCGCCGACCCGGCGATCATCGCCGCGATGCAGCCCGCCAAGGCGGTTGATGCACTGCTGGGGGTGCAAGGGCGGCTGGTCCAGTACCCACTGTGGCGGGCAGCGGCTTGATCGGGATATTCTGGGTTCACACGAAGACACGAAGACATGAAGAGCCTCAGCATGCGGCGAAGCCGCTCTGCAATTCCGATGTTAGATTAAACGCGGGGCCAGCGGGGATTGAGTGGCCTTTGGCCAAGCCTGACATCTTCGTGTCTTCGTGTCTTCGTGTGAACAAATTCAAACCTTCCCCAAACCCGCGATTCGCACTAAGGACGCGCGCAGGACCGAATCCACAGGAGACAGAGAGATAGCACCCCCACCCCGGCGCACGTTGCAGCCCCCCGTCAAGAGCGGGCCGCGCTACAATCAGATGATCACCTCCGACAAGGTTCGCGTCATTGACGAGAACGGCGAGAATATCGGCGTGATGTACACCCGCGAGGCGATCGAGCAGGCTGCCGAAGTTGGCCTGGACCTGGTCGAAGTCTCCCCCAACGCCGATCCGCCAGTCTGCAAGTTCCTCGATGTCGGCAAGTTCCGCTATGAGGCGCAGAAGAAGGCCAACCTCGCGCGCAAGTCGCAAAAGACGCAGGAGATCAAGGAGATCAAGATGCGTCCGAACATCGACGACCACGATTACGACGTGAAGATGCGCGCGATCCACAAATTCATCGGCGAAGGCGACAAGGTGAAAGTCACCCTGCGCTTTCGGGGGCGCGAACTGTCGCACCAGCAGCTGGGGATGAACCTGCTCAAGCGGGTGCAGGAAGACACCGCCGAGATCGCCAAGATGGAAAACTATCCGCGTATGGAAGGCCGCCAGATGCTGATGGTGATTTCGCCGAAGTAGCCGGATAGCTCCGGCCCCGGGGGAGGGGCGGCCATGACAGCACAGCGTATCGGTTTCTGGATCGGCCTCGCCGGGATGCTGGCGACGCTGGTGCTGCCCGCGCCGGCCAGCATGCCGGGTACGGCCTGGCTCTGCGCGGGGCTGGTCTGGTGGATGGCGGCCTGGTGGATGACCGAGGCGCTGCCGCTGTCGGCCACCGCGCTGCTGCCGTTCATCGTCCTCCCGCTGGCCCGGATCAGCGACGTCAACGCGACCGCCTCGGCCTATTATTCGCCGGTGATGTTCCTGTTCCTGGGCGGAGCCTTCCTGGCCCTGGCGATTGAGCGAACCGGGCTCCACCGCCGGCTGGCGCTGGCGATCCTCTCGCTCGCAAGCAAATCGAACTGGCAATTGCTGCTCGCCGTGATGGCGGCGACTGCGCTGATCTCGATGTTCATTTCCAACACCTCGACCGCGCTGATCATGATGCCGATGGGGCTCGCCATGCTCGCTTCGGGCGGGGTTGGAGAAAGCAAGACCGAGGGCATGGCCGGGGCCCTGCCGATGGGCATTGCCTTTGCCGCGACGCTGGGCGGGTTCGGCACGATCGTCGGCACCCCGACCAATGCGATTGCCGTGGCCCTGCTCAAGAAGACCCTTGGAGTCGAGATCAGCTTCCTCGAATGGAGCGCCTATGGCTTGCCGCTGGTGCTGCTTTCGGTCCCGCTTGCGGCCCTGATCATCGCCAGAGTCCAGCGCATCGGCACGGACAGCTTTGATCCCGCCAAGGCCCGCGCCGCGATCCATCTGCCCCCGGCCTGGACCGAACCGGAAAGGCGCCTGGCCCCGATCTTTGTCCTGACCGTCATCGCCTGGGTGGCGATGCCGTGGATCAAGACGCTGGTTCCCGAAAAGGGAATCGACGACGGCACCATCGCGGCCATCGCCGGCCTCGCGCTGTTCATCATCCCCGACGGCACCGGGCGGCGGATGCTCAACTGGGACGAGGCCAACCGCGCGCCCTGGGCGGTGATCCTGATGTTCGGCGGCGGCCTGGCGCTGGCAATGGGGATGACCGAGAGCGGGCTGGCCACCTGGCTCGGTCAGATGCTGCTGCCGCTGAAGGCGGTGCCGCTGCCGATTGTCGCGCTGGTGCTGGTTGCTTTCGTTGTCCTCGTTACCGAGTTCGCCAGCAACATCGCCGCGGCGAGCGGGATCATGCCGATTGTGGGCGCTCTGGTCGTTGCACTCGGCGCGGACCCGATCCTGCTCGCGCTGCCGGCCGCGCTGGCGGCCAGCTGGGGCTTTATGCTCCCCGCCGGGACCGGACCCAATGCGCTGGCCTGGGCGACCGGCCACATCGCCTTGCCCCGCGTGCTCAAGGCCGGGCTGCTGCTCGACCTGGCGGGCGTGCCGCTGATGGTCGCCGTGGTCTGGAGCGTCGCGGCACTGACCTGAACCGGTTGCGGTTGAAATCACTTTCGCCCGCCGGTATGGCAGCACAAATCCGGTCCCGGGAGGAGATGCGCGCCTGCGGAGGTTAGACGCGCCAGTGCCCCCGAAGCCCGCTCAGCTCCCGCCTTCCTGGGAGCGTCGTTTCAAGGAAGGACGCCGTTCATGGCCGATACCCCCACGCCTACTCGCAAGCCCAAGGCTGCCGTCACCCGGATCGGCAACCGCGAGCTCTCGCCCGCCACCCTGATGATGGGCCACGGTTATGATCCGGTCCTGTCCGAAGGCAGCCTGAAGGCCCCGATCTTCCTGACCAGCACTTTCGCCTTCCCCAGCGCGGCCGAAGGCAAGCGCTTTTTCGAAGGGATCACCGGCAAGATCCCGGGCGGTACCGATGGCCTGGTCTATTCGCGCTTCAACGGCCCCAACCAGCAGATCCTGGAAGGGCGGCTGGCACTGTGGGACGGCGCGGAAGAGGCGCTGTGCTTTTCCAGCGGGATGACCGCGATCTGCGTGCTGTTCATGGCCTTCGCTTCCAAGGGCGACGTGATCGTCCATTCGGGCCCGCTCTATGCCGCCAGCGAAGGCTTCATCGCCAAGACGCTGAGCCGGTTTGGCGTGACCTATGTCGATTTCCCCGCCGGTGCGACCCGCGATGAACTCGACGCGGTGATGGCCAAGGCCAAGGCGCAGGCCGCTGAACAGGGCGGCAAGGTGGCGATGGTCTATCTCGAAAGCCCGGCCAACCCGACCAATGCCCTGGTCGATGTTGAGGCCGTGCGCGATGCCCGCGATGCGGCGTTCGGTCCGGACTGTCCGATCGCGATTGACAACACCTTCCTGGGCCCGTTGTGGAGCCGCCCGATCGATCACGGCGCGGACATCGTGGTCTATTCGCTGACCAAATATGTCGGCGGCCATTCGGACCTGGTCGCAGGATCGGTCTCGGGTGCCAAGAAGTGGATCACGCCAGTCAGGATGCTGCGCAACACCATGGGCGGGATCGCCGATCCCAACACCGCCTGGATGCTGATGCGCAGCTTGGAGACGGTGGAACTGAGGATGAGCCGCGCTGGCGAGAACGCGGCCAAGGTTTGCGCCTGGCTGAAAGACCACCCCAAGGTCGAATCACTCGGCTATCTCGGCGACATCACCGATCCGCGCCAGCAGGACATTTTTGACCGGCACTGCAGCGGCGCGGGCAGCACTTTCTCGCTCTACATCAAGGGCGGCGAAGCCGAGGCCTTCCGCTTCCTCGACAACCTCAAGATCGCCAAACTGGCGGTCAGCCTGGGC
Source organism: Sphingomonadales bacterium (assembly GCA_018334165.1). GTDB lineage: Bacteria > Pseudomonadota > Alphaproteobacteria > Sphingomonadales > Sphingomonadaceae > Novosphingobium. Next base: position 4,660 of record JAGXTB010000232.1, read on the forward strand.
GGCACCGAAACGCTCGCCAGCCTGCCCGCGGCGATGACCCACCTCTCGGTCCCGGACGAGCGCAAGGCGCAGCTGGGGATCACCGACAACCTGGTGCGGGTCTCGATCGGGATCGAGGACGCGGACGATCTGATCGCGGACTTTGAACAGGCGCTGGCGGCGGTGTAATTTTCGGATTGTCGAGGGGATTGGGATGGTTTCACCCTAAGCACCGAAGATGTAGCGCGGGCGGCGTAGCCGCTTTTCATTCATGAAGCAGGTCCAAACGGTAGAGAGGCAATATGCCTGCGGCACCGACGCGACATCTTCGGTTCTTTGGTGCTTCGGGTGAACCCGCTCTTGCCCGAACCTCGCCATTCTGCTTTGCCGAGGCCATGACCCACGAACCCCACGACAAGCTTCAGTCCGACGCCGACACCCCCGGCGATTCGCGTCTGGTCGAGATCACCGAAGGCCCCTGGGCCGGTTGGCGGCACTGGGAGCCGGTTGACGATTTCGAGGAACACTCGGGCCCGTTCTATTGCAAGCCCGACGGTGACGGCATGCTTTGCGGCTTCATGCCCGATGCCAAGAACCGCAACGGCGGGGGCAATATCCACGGCGGGGCCTTGATGACTTTTGCCGACTATGTGCTGTTCATGACCGCCTTTGGCGCCGACCCTGAGCTGCACGGGGTGACGCTGACGATGAATTCGGAGTTCATCGGCGCGGCCGAGCCGGGCAAGCTGCTGACCGGGCGCGGCGAGATCGTCCGCGCGGGCTTTTCGATCCTGTTCGTGCGCGGGATGATCGAGGATGAAGGTCGCCCGGTGCTGAGCTTTTCGGCAACGATCAAGAAGCTGAAGCGGCGGGATTAGTCCTCCCCCTTGGGGGCGGATTTACCCCTTCCACTCGCGCCGCTCTTCGGCCGCGCGCAGCACCTCGTAAGCCAGTTGCAGCGCCTGGAAGGCCTTGGCGGCATCCTCGTCGCCGGGGCGCAGGTCGGGGTGGACCAGTTTGGCCTTGGCGCGATAGGCTTTCTTGACCTCTTCGAAATCAGCGTCCGGCGTCAGTTCGAGCAAGTCGAGCGCGCGCAGTTCGTCGCGGCTGCGGGTGCCATCGCCTGAGCTTGCCCAGCCATAGTGCGCGCTTTCGTGGTAGCCGGAATTGTCGCGGTTTTCGTCAGCCTCGCGCTGGGCGGCTTCTTCCTTGCCCAGCCCTTCGAAATAGTCCCAGCCCTGGTTGTATTCGGCGGCGTGGGCCTGGCAGAACATCCAGCGTTCGGGGCTGTTGGGGCTTTTGGGCGCAGGGCAAGTGCCGGCATCGGTGCAGCCGTGGCGGTCGCACAGCCGCACTTCCACGGCATCGCGGCTGCTGCCGTAGCCGCCCCAGCGGGGAAAGCCCCAGTTATCGGATCTGCGCGCGCGGCTCATCGGTTCCAGCGTTAGGCCCGAAGCAAGGGCGCACGCAAGCCAAAGCTGGTTGGCAACGCGATTTTAAGTTTTCTTTTGCAATGTTGCATTGCAACAATCGCCGATGGCCGCTATATGAGGCGCATACCTCCCCAGGAAACCAGACCCATGAGCACCCAACTGAAACTCTCCGCCGCGCTCTCGCTGATGCTGATGACCGGCTTCGCGCTGCTGACGCAGCTGGGCGGCGCGATCGCCAACCAGCCGCTGATCGGCGGGTAATCACGAAATTCCCCTCTCCCCTTGATGGGGAGAGGATAGCGCAGCTTGCCGCCTTTGCGGCTAGCGAAGCTTGGAGTGGGGTGATCTCGCGGCAGGACGCACCATCACCCCACTCCAACTGCGGCTAGTTCGCTGCGCTCTCAAGCCTTCGTATCCTCTCCCCATCAAGGGGAGAGAAGGCTCTCAATCAACCGTCACAGTAACCGCGCGGCGGTTCTTGGACCAGCTTTCCTCGTTCGAGCCCAGCGCCAGCGGCTTTTCCTTGCCGTGGCTGACCGTGCCGATCCGCGATGGATCGATCCCCAGGCTGACCAGATAGTTCTTGGCCGCATTGGCGCGGCGTTCGCCCAGCGCGAGGTTGTATTCACGCGTGCCGCGTTCGTCGCAGTGGCCTTCGATGGTGATCCGCTTGGCCGGGTACTTGGCCAGCCAGACCGCCTGCGCGGCCAGAGCTTGCTGGTCCTGCCCATCGATATTGTAGCGGTCGGTATCGAAATAGATCGTGTCCTGGCCCATCATCTGCGCGACGAAATCGGCCTGACTGCCCGGCAGCGGGGCCTGGCTGCCGGTCCCGCCGGTATCGGTCGAAACCGCGCCGCCCGGATCGGGCGGAAGCGAGGCGGGGG
>JAGXTB010000233.1 GCA_018334165.1 Sphingomonadales bacterium
CCGACAACCGCGCGCTACCATCAGGGCATTACACACTATGCCACCCACCCGCCGTTGGGGGCCATGCTGATCGCGGCCGGGGACAGCCTGAGCGAACGCAACCGGAATGCCGACTGGCAAAGGATCGGGGCCGAGCGCAAGACCGCCGCCGCGGCCATGCCGGCCGACTTCGACTATGCCGGCCCGCGCCTTGCCCCTGCCCTGTTCGGGATCGCCGCCGCGCTGCTGTTTGCCGTGCTGATGCTGCAATTAACCGGCAGTGCGGTTGCCGCCGGGCTGCTTTCACTGCTGGTCCTGGCCGATACGGCATTGCTGGTCCAGTTCCGCTCGGCCCAGCTCGATCCGTTCCAGCTGACTTTCGCGCTGGCCGCTGTGCTCGCCGCGCTGCGGGTGCAGCGCAGGCAGGACCTGGCCGGCTATGCCCTGTTCGGGCTGTTCGTCGCGCTGGCGGCCATGGTTCGGATCAACGGGCTGATGCTGGGCGCGATGGTTCCGGTGATGCTCTGGCCGCTACTGCGTAACCGTCAGTGGCGCGCCGTCGCCTCGCGCTGCCTTGCCGGGGGCGGAGCTGCATTGCTGGCGGCGCTGCTGGTGATGGGCGCATGGCTGAACGCGTCGAAACTGCCGCCCGCTGCCGCCACCCCGGTCGGACAGCGCGACATTGCCTTCGATGCCCCCAGCCGCGCCGAGGTCTATCGCACCGGCACCTGGTCGCCGGGCGATATGGCCGACGCTGCAGAAGGGATGCAGCGCGCGATGGCGCATGACCTGGCGGCAATCCCGGCCAGCGATCCCCACGGGTCGCACCCCTGGCAGTGGCTGCTGGGCAAAGGCATGATCCTCTATAACGCCGACCGGACCAGCGGCACGCTCCATTCGATCGCACTGGTCCCCAACCAGGCAGCCTGGCTGATCGCGCTGCTGGGAGTGCTGACCAGCCTGCTCCCCGGACGGCTGCGGCAGAGCCCGCTGCGGGCCATGTTGCTGGCCGGCTGGCTGGGCAACATGGCGCTGCTGCAATGGCTCGATGCCGTGCGCGTGCTCTATAGTTATCACTACTTCATCCCGTTGCTGCTGGGCCATGCCATGGCCGCGCTGGAATGGAAGCACCACGGCCTGCCGCGCCGCCCGGCTTTGGTGCTGGCGGTGGTCGTAGCCGGGTTCGGCGCGATCGCCTGGCCGCTGGCGACCTACCGCGCCGCGCCAGACTGGCTCTGCGCGGCCGGGCTGGCGCAATGCGGGCCGGTGCAACCTTAGCTTGCCGCCCGCGCGGCCTTGCGGCACAACCGACCCGAATGCGCCCTACCGACGTCCCTACCCCGCCTGCGCCGCCAGTACGGCTGTCGATCGGCGTTACCGGCCACCGCGCCGGGCATCACCATTTCGCCGAAAGCGGAACGCGCATCGCCGCCGTGATGACGCAGCTGTTCGATCTGATCGACCGCGCCATTGCTCAGGCTCCCAGCCGCGCCGTGCTGGGCAGTTTCGCACAAACCCGGATCCACACCCTGCTGGCCGACGGGACCGACCGGATGGCCTCGGTGATGGGGCTCGATCGCGGCTATGAACTGGTCGCGCCTTTGCCGTTCGGCCGGCGGCTCAACCGCGCGATCAACTCGCTGACCGATGACCCGGCCGATGCCCGTCGCTTGCTGGCGGGCGAGGATGCACGCGATCCCGCGACGCAAGAGCACGCCGCCGCGATCCGCGCGCTGTCTGACCGCGCCCGGCTGTTCGCGCTGGCCGATGCCGATGAACGGATTGCCACGCTGTTCCTGGCCAAGCTCGATAGTCCTCAAGACAGTACAGCCGCCGCGCTTTATGCGGCCGAGGCTTCGCGCCGGGTGGCGCTGGCAGGTCGGATTCTGGTCGAACAGTCGGATCTGGTGATCGGGGTCTGGGACGGGGTGACCACCGCGCATGTCGGCGGCACCGGCCACACCATCGCCACCGCGCTCGATCTGGGCGCGCCAGTGCTGTGGATCGATCCGGCCCGGCCTGAAGACTGGCGAATCCTGAGCGGGCCCGAAGCGCTCGCCACCACTGCAGGCCCAGGCGATCCCGGCAGGCGTGAGGCGGCGCTGACCGCGCTGGTCCATCACGCGCTCAATCCCGGATCCGATCCCGAAGAACCCGGCTTCGCCGCGCTCGATGCCGAACGCTGGCGCGACAGGAGCAGCCGCCTGGCCCATGCCTATCGCCGGGTCGAGGCGCTGTTCGCCGGGCATGGCTTCAAGCACGCCCTGCGCGGCCTGACCCAGCGCTATGAGCGCCCCGAGGCGATCGCGACTGGCAGCGGGGCGCAATTCCTTGGCCAGGCGCGCCAATTGCCTGGTGCCGACCCGGACCATGTCGAGTCGATCGGCGACCGGATCATGCAGCGCTTCGCCTGGGCCGAAGGGATCGCGGCCCGGCTTTCGGATTCCTATCGCGGCGGGATGACGATCAATTTCGTGCTTTCAAGCCTGGCGATTGTTGGCGGGATTTCCTACCTGCCATTCGTCGGGGCCGATCAGAAGTGGCTGTTCGCCCTGGCCGAGCTGCTGCTGCTGTGCGGGATCCTGGCGATCACTTACTTCGGCCGCCGCCGCAGATTGCACAGCCGCTGGTTCGAAGCGCGCCGCGTGGCGGAATACCTGCGCCACGCACCGCTGCTCTTGGTGCTGGGCACGGCCCGTCCGCCCGGCCGCTGGCCGCGCGGGGCCGATGCCAGCTGGCCCGAATTCTATGCCCGGCAAGTGCTGCGCGATGTCGGGCTGCCGCGCGTGGCGATCGGGCAGGACTATTTGCGCCAGGTGCTGACCGGCCCGCTGGCCGATCATGTCCACGGCCAGCGTGACTACCACCTGGCCAAGGCACAGCGACTGGCGAGCGTCCACCACAAGCTCGATACACTGTCCGGGCGCCTGTTCCAGCTCGCGGTGGCCGCCGTCGCGCTCTACCTTGCGCTACGCGGGCTCGAGGCGCTGCACGTGGTTTCGGCCCAGCTGGTCGAAGGGCTGTCGAAGTATTTCACCGTATTTGGCGTGATGTTCCCTACCTTCGGCGCGGGGATCGCCGGGATCCGCTACTTCGGTGATTTCGAACGCTTTGGCGACATTTCTGAAGTCACCGGCGAAAAGCTCGAAGCCATCGCCCGGCGCATCGCGCTGCTCGCCCAGGCCCCGGCCGGCAAGCTCAGCTTCGGCGAAGTGATCGAACTGGTCCACGCTGCCGACGATGTGGTGGTCGGCGAAATCGAGAACTGGCAGGCGGTGTTCGGCGGCAAGCAGATCGCAGTGCCAGTCTGACCGGCACAAAAAGGGCCCACCTTGCGGTGAGCCGTTTTTGCAATGGCGCGCCCGGAACGATTCGAACGTCCGACCCTCAGATTCGTAGTCTGATGCTCTATCCAGCTGAGCTACGGGCGCGCATTGGAAGGGCGCACATAGGGGCGTCGATGCACCTTGGCAAGGTGCTAATTCGCCTCTTCCAGCAGTTGTTTCACAGCCCTGGCAAGCGGCACATCGAGCGGCGGCATGGCCAGTGCATCCAGCTCGCCGGGCCCGAACCAGCCCAGCGCTTCGGCATCGAGGCAGGCAGGCGTGCCGTACCATTCGCGGCAAGTGTAAAGCGATATGACAATCCCGGCCGCCGGGTCTGATGCCTCGGCCAGAGGCGCGAGGTGACCCGGATCGAGCACCAATGCGAGCTCTTCGCGAATCTCGCGCAGCAGCGCGCATTCCCGCGTTTCTCCCGTTTCGACCTTGCCGCCGGGAAATTCCCACAGCCCGCCATGCTGGCGCCCCGCAGCGCGCCGCTGCATCAGCACCCTGCCCTCCGGAGCGATCAAGGCCACCGCAACCACGTCGATCAATGTCGGAATTTTTTTCAAAGCCGTTCGATCCTTAAACCAAATCTTAGGGATGAACACCGTAAGCCCCGCTGATCTGCACCCATATTTATGGCGGAGACCGGGTCCGATGAAAGCATTCCTGACAAAGCTGCTGCGCGACCAGCAAGGCACCTCCGCCATCGAAATGGGGCTGATTTGCTCGCTTATCGTCCTGGCCATGCTGACCGCGCTCGAGAACTTCGCAGGCGAAAGCCAAATCACCTGGAACACGATCTCAAGCAAGGTCCAAAACGCGACCAGCGGGAGTTAAACATTTCGCAAGACTTTAGCCTTAATCCGGTAATCGCTCGATCCGGGTGACAGGGAAAGAGCCGGGTAATCTAGACTGCCAACAGGAGACTGACCATGAAGTTCATTAACAAGCTGTTCCGTGACGAAGCTGGTGCGACCGCCATCGAATATGGCCTGATCGCTGCTCTGATCGCCGTTGCCGCCATCACTGCCATGCAGGGTCTGGGCAACGAACTGCAGACCACCTTCAACACCACTTCGTCGGCCATGCAGAAGGCCAACACTTCGGCGTAAGCTGAAGGCCTGACGGCTGAATAGCGAGGGGCGGCTGGGAAACCTGCCGCCCCTTTCGTTTGTGTAGAATGCGCGAAGCTCAGTAAGTTACAATCTTCACTTTCTGCCCCACTGTCAGCGTGGTCGTTGACGCGGGCAGACCATTGAGCACCCGGAACCGGTCGAGCGGCGCATCGGTATAGGCCATGCGGGTGCTGAGCGACTGCACAGTGTCGCCTTTCTTGACGGTCAGCACCACCAGCTTGCGCGCCTTGAGCGCAGCGGCTTCGGCGGTGGTCAGGCGCTTCATCGAGGCAAACATCGGCTGGAACGGATTCGCCCCGGCCTGCGTGATCGTGATGAAGTGATAGGCCGTGCTGGCATCCCACTGATAGGCAAACACCGTGACATCGACCTGGCCGCTGCCCGATGCGACTCGCGACACACCGTAAGCCGCCTGGATCCCGTTCACCGTGGTGCGTTCAATGCTCGACGGGTTCAGCTGAACCTGGTTGGCCTGGCCAAAGGTGTTGAAGGCCGTGCGCACATAAGCGTCGAGATCGCCGGTGAACTGGGCGGTCGTGAACTGACCCTTGCCGCCCTGCCCGCCAATTGCAACGGCGCGGGTGCCATTGACCAGGAAGTACCCGGACGGTGCCTCAAACCCCATCTTGTAGAGCGGATGGGCGAATTTGCGGCCATCGACAAAGCCCTGTTCGGCCGAATCGCCATAGGTCATGCCGTTGATCCGGGTCAGGAACAGGTCGCGGTTGGTAATCCCGGTGACCGTTCCGGCCAGGTTCTGCGTGGTGCGCACACGCGAGGCCGGATCGGGGTGCGACGAGGCCCAGGCCGGCACCTGATCGCTGGTCCCCATCATCCGCGCATCGAGCGCATTCTGGTTGGCCAGGCCGAGCAGCACGGTGGACATCGCCCGCGGATCGTAGCCGGCCTTCTTGAGGTACTGGACCCCCAGCGCATCAGCCTCATTCTCCTGGCTGCGCGAATATTTGAGCGTCAGCAACTGCGATCCCTGGAGAAAGCCCTTCTGCAGCAGCTGCCCGACCTGGCTCTTGTTGCCCAGCAACACGCCCGCCAGCAGCGCCCCGCCGATTCCGATCACCTGGTTCTTGGTTGCATTGCCCTGCCGCTTGGCGCTGTGGCGCGCGGCAACGTGGCCAACTTCGTGGCCCAGCACACCGGCCAGTTCCGCTTCGTTGTTCATCAGCGCGACCAGTTGCCGGGTGGAGTAGACATAGCCACCGGGGATCGCAAAGGCGTTGTTGACCGAGCTGTTGAGCAAGGTGACGGTAAAGTCGCTCGAGCTGTTCGACAGCCCTGACTGGACCGCGATCTTCTTGCCCACGGCGCCAACATAGTCGGCATAGGGTCCGCTCATCGCTCCGCCGAATTCGGCCATCAGCTGCGGGTGGTATTTGGCGCCCTCGTCCTTGTCCTTCTGGCTGATCGCCTGGACGGTCTGGACGGCCTGGGCCCACAGGGTGGTTTGGGGGACCGATACCAGCACCAGCGCGGTGCCAAGCGTATACTTCGAAATGCGACCAAGTTTCATCGGAGGGCTCCTCTGGATGGAGTTAACCATCCAAGGCTAGGCCCAGATCAAACGATTGAAAAGCCCCGTGATCGCACAGGCAAAACGGATCAGCCCTCGCCGATCCTAAGGAACCGCTCTTCGCGCTTGGCGCGCAGCTTGTCGCTGGACAACTTGCTCAGCGCGTCAAGCTCTTCGCCAAGGACAGCGGAAAGCGCACTGGCCATCAATTCGGGCTCACGGTGCGCGCCGCCAACCGGCTCCTTGACGATCCGGTCGATTACCCCCAGCCCCAACAGGTCCTGCGCGGTGACTTTCATAGCCTCTGCGGCTTCGGCAGCCTTGTCGGCAGTGCGCCACAGGATCGAGGCGCAGCCTTCGGGGCTGATCACCGAATAGACCGCATGTTCCAGCATCAGCACGCGCTCGGCGCTGGCCAGCGCCACCGCGCCGCCCGATCCGCCCTCGCCCACGATCACCGCGACCATTGGCACCGGCAAGGCCAGGCAGGCTTCGGTCGAACGCGCGATCGCTTCGGCCTGGCCGCGTTCTTCGGCCTCAACCCCCGGGAACGCGCCCGAGGTATCGACCAAAGTCACCACCGGCAGGCCAAACCGCCCGGCCATGTCCATCAGGCGGATCGCCTTGCGATAGCCTTCGGGCTTGCCCATGCCGAAGTTGTGGCGGATCCGGCTTTGGGTATCGTTGCCCTTTTCGTGGCCGATCAGCATCACCTTGCGGTCACCCAGTTTGGCGAACCCGCCGATGATCGCCTGATCGTCCCCGAAGTAGCGGTCCCCGCCCAAGGGCATGAAGTGGCTGAACATGCTGCCGACATAGTCGCAGAAATGCGGGCGCATCGGGTGGCGAGCGACCTGGGTTTTCTGCCACGGGGTCAGCGCGGCATAAGTGCTGGCGAGCAAGTCCGCGCTTTTCATCTCGAGACGGCGGATCTCGGCGGCGAGGTCAACATCGCCCTGGCTGGCGGTCTGCTTAAGCTCGGCAATGCGGGCTTCGAGTGCCGCGACCGGCTTTTCGAACTCAAGGTAGGAAATCATCGTGCCGCGCTAGTCCTTGATTGCCTTTACGGCAAGGGGGTGCCGCGCATTGACCAGGGCGACCAACCGCGCGGCATCGACGTGGGTATATATCTGGGTGGTGGCAATATCGGCATGGCCCAGCAGCGTTTGCAGCACGCGCAGGTCCGCCCCGCCCTCCAGCAGATGGGTCGCAAAAGCATGGCGCAGCACATGCGGGCTGACCTTTTCGGGATCGATCCCGGCGCGTGCCGCCAAGGCGCGGAGCAGCTGGAACAGCCGGATCCGGGTCAGATGGCCGCTCTTGCCGGTGCCCGGGAACAACAGCTTGCCGCCCTCCCCGCGCAGGGCCAGCCAGCGCGACAAGGCCTCGCGCGCGCGCCCGCTGACCGGAACCAGCCGCTGCTGCCCGCCCTTGCCGGTGACATTGAGGAACGGCGCATCGCGCGGCACCGCGCCCAGCGGCAGCGAAACCAGCTCGGTCGCGCGCAGACCCGAGCCATAAAGCAGTTCAAGCAGCGCGAGCAGCCGCACCGCCTCGCGCTTGTCGCCGCCCGCTTCTTCTTCGGCGCGGGCGAACAGCGCCTCAACCTCGCCGTGACCCAGCAGCCGCGGCAACGGTCGGCGGGTGCGCGGGCGCGGCAGGGCAGGTGATGGATCGTCCTTTCGCCAGCCCTCATCGATCAGGAAACCGCAGAACTGGCGCAAGGCCGAGCATTTGCGGGCCAGGCTGGAAGGCGCCAGGCTGGCCCAGGCTCCACCCAGCGAAGCAAAGGCATCGCGGTCGGCGCTTACCAGATCGCCGATGGCTTCCTCGGCCCCTTCAAGGTCGCGCCGGTAAGCTGCCAGAGTATTCGCCGCCGCGCCGCGTTCGGCGGCGAGCATGGCCAGGAAGGCTTCGATCGCGGCAGAAATTGCCTAACCCCGCGCGACGGCTTCCGCCGCGATCATCCGCGCTTCGGCGGAAAGCCCGACCCGGTTCAGCGCCGAGACGATGTGGTAGAGGTTGACGCTGGTCATCTTGTCCCAGCCATCGCCCTGCATCCCCAGACCCGCCAGCAGCACCACCAGTTCGCGGTTGTTGACGTCGGCGGCCCGAGTGATCAGCCGGGTCCACTTGGTCTGGCGTTCAAGGTTGATCCCAAGCTTTCCGGCAAAATCACGAGCGGCATCGCCCTCAACCCGGCCCAGTCCGGCGAGGCCCGCCAGCAAGAAACGCGACTTGCGGTACCCGTCGCTGGGATCGTTGCCATAAAAGGTATCGAGCGCCGAGCTATCGACCGACGCTGCGCGATTGGGTGCGGCCAGCGCCAACTGCCCCCAGGCGAGCGAACCGATATCGGCCTGCGGGCCCCACTTAAGGGCATTCTGATCGAGCCCGGCGGCCAGCATCGAGGCGATCAGATCGGGCGCGCTGCTCGCAAAATCGCTCGAAGGTGCCAGCCGCGCGGCGGCATAGGCAGTCAACACCTGGCGCGAATAGCGGGCATGCGGATCGGCCGCGCCATCCCACAGCGCGACGATTGCGGCGTGGCGATCGCTGGCGCTTTCGGCGATGTAGGCATTGCGCAGTGTCTCGGCCGCATCTGCCCACGGCCCGTTGATATCGTCCTGGGCGTAAATCTGGCCGTAGAGATCGACCATCGCCGCGCTGGAGAGGATCCCGGCCCCCGCGGCGCGGTCAGCCCCCTTGGCGCGCAGTTCCAGCTTGGCCATCGGCGCTGTCGCGGCAACGAAAAGGTAGCGCACCGGCAGGTCCTTGGTCAGCACCTCGGGTGGCTCAAGCCCGACCGCCAGCGACAGGGCATAGCGCCAGGGGTTCATCCCCTCGACCCCGTCCCATTCGATCTTGACCGTGCGCCGCGCCTTGCCCGCGGCCCCGGCGTAACGCTGGGCCAGCAGCACGTCGATCCGCGGCCAGCCGCTTTCTCCCTCGCCGACCAGCTGATCGAGCTGCGCAAGCCCCGCCGCGCCATCGCCCTGGAACGAAGCGCAGATCGCCCGTAGCACGCGCCAATCGGTATCCTTGCGATTGCTGCCGATCACCGACGTAACCGGGCAAATCCCGGTAATGTCGGCAGTAAAGGCATAGGCATCCATCGCCGCCTGAGTCAGCGTCGGGGTGTAGTTGCCAGCATCGACATCCTGGACCAGCTGGCGGGCAGCCTCGCCCTCTCCCATCCGTACCAGCAGCGCGGCGCGGCCTGCAGCGAAATCGGCGGGGTTCATACCGGCCGGCGCATCGAGCCGCGAGGCCAGCGCGCGGCGCAGCAGGATATGCCCCCAGCGCGAAACCAGCCGCCCCTTGTTGCCATCAAGCGTGGCCTTGACCAGCGCTGCATCCTGGCGGGCCAGCGACCAGGCGGGCATCCCGCCCTCATCCTCGGCCAGAATCCCGACTTGCTTCAGCGAGCGGCGCGCGGCGGAGGGCATATCGAACTTGGGTTTAAGCCCCAGCAGCTCGTCGAGCTGGTCGGGGCTCATCGACTCAATTTCCTTAAGCGTCGGAATCTTCGCGCCCGAGGGCAGCGTGGCGGGGCGGGCCGAACTGGGAGCGCTGGAATTGCCGGGGATCGGCTGGACCACAGGACTGGACCCTGCGCTGGGAACGGCGGGTGTGCCCGGCTTGGGCTTGGGCTTTTCAAAGCCCGGCGGCAACAGCGATTCGGGCGAATCCTGGGCCACTGCCCAGACCGAAGTCATCGCCAAAGCCAGACCGGCCGTGGTCAGCAGCGCGCGCTTCATGCGCCGACTTTCGGCAGCATCGCAGGCGCGCTCATCGGCATGGGCGCGCGTTCGCCGCCATCCTGCCAGGCCCACAGCAGCGTGGCCGCCAGCAGCGCCAGCCCAAGGCCGCCCAATATCCAGCCCTTGCGCACATCTATCGCCACGCGACCTCTTCCGCCAAAAACTTGCAACCCCGGTTAGCCCAACTATAGGCGAGCCCGCAATGGAGCATCAACTGTCCCCCGCCGAAATCGAGGCATTGGCCCTGCGGATCGACCGCCCGATCGTGCTGGTGGGGATGATGGGCGTGGGCAAGACCAGCGTCGGCAAGCGACTTTCGGCGCTGCTGCACATGCCGTTCGTCGATGCCGACGAGGAAATCGAGCGCGCCGCGCAGATGGCGATCCCAGAAATCTTCGAACGCTTCGGCGAAGCCTATTTCCGTGATGGCGAGCGCCGGGTGATCGCGCGCCTGCTCGATGGCCCGGCGGCGAGCCACCGCAAAGTGATCGCCACCGGCGGCGGGGCTTTCGTCAACGAGCAGACCCGCGCGCTGTTGCTCGATCAGGGTATCGCGGTCTGGCTCGACAGCGATATCGAAGTGCTGCTCGAGCGGGTGGCCCGCAAGGATAATCGACCGCTGCTCAAGCAAGGCGACCCGCGCGAAATCCTGACCCGGCTCAAGGCGGAGCGCGAAAGCGCCTATGCCCAGGCCCCGATTCATGTGAAAAGCGGCCAAGGCCCGCACGGGCGGACTGTTGCCGCAATCCTGGAGGCAATCGACCAATGGCTGTGATCCCTGTCGATGTCGCCGGACGGCCCTATGAAGTGCGGGTTGGCACCGGCTTGCTGGCGGCCCTTGTCGAACAATGCAGCCCGCGTTTGCGCAAGCGCCGCGTGCCGGTGGTGACCGACGCCAATGTCCACGCCCGCTGGGGCGAGACGATCAAGAATGCCCTCCACGCCGGCGGACACGAAGCGGCCTGGCGGATCCTGCCCGCAGGCGAGGCGAGCAAGAGCTGGGACCAGCTTTCCGCCACGGTCGATTGGCTGCTGGCCGAAGAAGTCGAGCGCGGCGATCATGTGCTGGCGATGGGCGGCGGGGTGGTCGGCGACCTGACCGGGTTCGCGGCCGCAATCCTCAAGCGCGGCTGCCAGTTTATCCAGCTGCCGACCACGCTGCTCGCGCAAGTCGATTCGAGCGTCGGCGGCAAGACCGCGATCAACACGCCCGCGGGCAAGAACCTGGTCGGCGCGTTCCACCAGCCCGCGTTGGTCTTGGCCGATCTGGCCACGCTGGACACCCTGCCCGAACGCGAGCTCAAGGCGGGCTATGCCGAGGTCGTTAAATACGGCCTCTTGGGTGATGCCGACTTCTTCGCCTGGTGCGATGCCCACGGCGCCGAGCTGCTGGCCGGAGACGCCGGTGCGCGTGAATATGCCGTGGCCCATTCGGTCGCCGCCAAGGCCCGGATCGTCGCCGCAGACGAGCGCGAGACACTGGGCCTGCGCGCACTGCTCAACCTGGGGCATACTTTCGGCCACGCGCTCGAAGCGCAGACCGGCTTTTCGGATCGCCTGCTCCACGGCGAAGGCGTCGTGCTGGGCATGGTCCTCGCCGCGCGCTTCTCCGCTGCACGCGGCCTGATGCCCAAGGCCAGCGCCGAACACGTCGCGCGGCATTTTGCTGATCTGGGCATGGCGAGCGAGATCGCCAGTCTTGGCCTCAATTGCGACGGCCCGGCGCTGGTGGCGCACATGCTCCACGACAAGAAGATGGACGCCGGCGTGCTGCCTTTCGTGCTGATGAAGGGCATCGGCGAGGCTTTCCTGGCCAAAGACATCGCGCTCGACGAGGTCGCGGCGTTCCTGGATGGCGAATTGGCGCGTTAGGGCGACCTCACACTCCATTCCCTCCTCCACTATCCCGTCACCCTGAACTTGTTTCAGGGTCCATCGTGGTTCTGATCCGCAGGCGTCCGGCACACGCAAACCGGGCAGCCAGCTCGCTCCTCACACCGGGTGGGCCATTCGCGAAATGGGCCCTGAAACAAGTTCAGGGTGACGATCTTTGACAGCCGAGGAATCTGTTGCAGCGCCCCGCCTGAGAGGCTAGCCCCGTTTCAAACGAAACCAACGGGGGAGCACCATGTCTGTAGCCGAAGCCACGCCCGAGCTGGAAAACCTGGCCGACGACAAGGCCTTCCTGGGCCATCCCAAGGGCCTGGGCTACCTCGCCTTCGTCGAGGGGTGTGAGCGGTTCTCGTACTATTCGATGCAGACGCTGCTGGTGCTCTACATGGTCAAGTACCTGCTGCTGCCCGAAAACATGAGCGGGGTGATCGGGCTGCAATGGCTGCAACAGGCGGCTTACGACGGCAAGGAAGGCCAGCCGCTCGCCTCGGCAATCTTCGGCGATTACTCCAGCCTGGTCTATCTGACCCCGATCGCCGGTGGGCTGATCGCCGATCGCTGGCTGGGCCGCCGCACCACCCTGCTGCTCGGTGCAGTCGTGATGGCCATCGGCCACTTCCTGATGGCGTTCGAAGGCCTGTTCCTGTTTGCGCTGCTCTCGCTGATCGTCGGCGTCGGGCTGTTCAAGGGCAATATCGCGAGCCAGGTGGGCGAGCTTTACAAGCCCGAAGACTTGCGCCGGGCCATGGCTTTCCAGATCTTCTATATCGCGATCAACGTCAGCGTGATTATCGCACCGCTGATCTCGGGTACGCTGGGTGAGAAAGTGGGCTGGCACTATGGCTTCGGCACTGCTGGGGTGGTGATGGTCGCGGGGCTGATCCTCTATATCAAGGCCGGGCCCTGGTTGCCCAAGGAAGACCGCAAGGCGGACCAAGCGGCAGCGTCGGCCGGGATCAACTACCCGGTGATGCTGGGTGTTGCCGCGGCGATCGCGGCGGCTTTGCATTTTCTGGCACCCTCGATTCCCGCCGTCGCTGCGGCTGGATTCTCGGGTCAGGTCGGCTTCGGCGTGGCAATGGGCCTGCTCGCAGCGGTCAGCGGCGCCGACCGTCCGCGCGTGCTGGCGCTGCTGCTGCTGATCCCGATCCTGGCGCTGGCAATGCTGACCAACCAGCAGATCTTCAACGCCTATCTGGTCTGGGCCGACGAGCAATTCCAGCTGACCTTCTTCGGCACCACGCTGCCCACCAGCTACATGATCACCATCGACGCCGCGCTCAGCTTCGGTATGCTCGCGGCGGTCGCGCTGTACTGGAAATGGCGGAGCGACAAGGGCGCCTGGGAGCCGGACGAGATCGGCAAGATGATTATCGGCAGCTTCTTCGTCATCGGCGGCGGGCTGTGCCTGTGGTTTGCTGCGGTCACGCAAGGCAGCGACAAGATCGGGCTGTTCTGGCCGGTGATGTTCCACCTGCTCAACTCGATCGGGTTCAGCCACATCATGCCGGTCAGCCTGGCGCTGTTCACCAAGGTCGCCCCCAAGGCGATCGTCGCCACGGTGGTCGGGATCTATTACCTGACCTTCTTCGCCGCCAACAAGACCGTGGGGATCATCGGCGGCTGGTATTCAACGATGGACACGCCGACCTTCTGGCTGTTCCACGTCGGCACCGCCGCACTGGGCCTGGCCGGGTTCGTGCTGTTCAGGGCAGTAATGGGCAAGCGGCTGAACGCGGTGCAGCCAGGCTAACTAGCCCTAGCCCGTTCGTCCCGAGCGAAGTCGAGGGATCACGCCGGGGCAGTCCCTCGACTTCGTTCGGGACGAACGGGTTTAGGGGCGATTGCACTTTTCCCCAACGTCCGTTCGTGTCGAGCGAAGTCGAGACACTGCGCGCGGCATCTCGACTTCGCTCGATGCGAACGGAGGTTTGGGTAGCCGGTAGTGTCCTACCCAAAGATCGCGATTGACTGCATGCCCACCGCAACCGCCTCGCCGCGGGTGTTCCAGATTGCCATGTCCTGGCTGGAGCAGCCCTTTTCGGCATAGTTGCCTTTGGCCTGCAACAGGAACCAGCCGTCCTGGGTTTCGGGCATGGGGGTCAGCAGGTTGATCAGCCAGGTCATCGAGCTGATCGGCGCGGGACCGGTCAGCGGCATGACGCCGGGCGGCAGGGCATCGGCCAGCAAGACCAGCGCGACCATCGGGTCGAGGCCCTCGGCGTCCCTGATCCGTTCCCACCAGCAGATTTCGGGGACCTTCTCAGTGCTCTGCGGCAGGGCAAAGCGACGCTCGAGGTTGGGCGCGAAGCTGGGCCCGGCGCGTTCGGGCAGCGGGATCGCCTGACCCAGCGGTATCACGTCAGCCGGCATCGCCACGTCGTGAAGATGCAAGGTGCTGGCCTCAACCGCGCCCATGAACACGAAGGTCGCGGTCAGCCCCACCCCGGCCTCGCCGGTCACTTCAGCGTCGATCCAGGTGGCGTTGCGGCCCTGGCGCAGCAGCCGGGCACGGACCTCGACCTCGCCCGCCAGCGGCCCGACGAAATTGATCGTGGCCGAGCGCAGCGGCGGCAGGCCTTCGACC
>JAGXTB010000234.1 GCA_018334165.1 Sphingomonadales bacterium
TCGATGTGTACGCTCCACGCCAACTCGCCGCGTGAGTGCCTGGGCCGTATGGAAAACATGATCCTGATGGGCGACATCAAGATCCCCAAGGAAGCCATCAGCCGCCAGATCGCCGAATCGGTAGATCTGATCGTCCAGGTCAAGCGCCTGCGCGACGGTTCGCGCCGCACCACCGAGATCACCGAAGTGATCGGGATGGAAGGCGACGTGATCGTGACCCAGTCGCTGTTCAAGTTCGAATACCTCGACGAAAGCGACGACGGCAAGATCATCGGCGAATTCCGCTCCAGCGGCCTGCGCCCCTACACGCTTGAAAAAGCGCGGCAATTCGGGTTCGACCAGGCCTATCTTGAGGCTTGCCTCTAAGTCGGCAGCTCCGACGCCGGAAGCAGTTTGCCACCTGCCATTACCAGCACGCGCTGAGCGATCTTGATCGTCTCCTGGCGATGGGCGATGATGATCCGCGTTATCCCCATAGCTGAAATCGCAGCATTGACGGCTAGTTCATGACCCGCATCGAGGTGCGCGGTGCCCTCGTCCATGATCAGGATCTTGGGCTGGCGGTATAACGCGCGGGCCAGCAGCACCCGCTGCTTTTGTCCGCCCGACAGGGTCGAGCCCATATCGCCCACCAGCGTTTCATACTGCATCGGCATCCGGGTAATATCGTCATGGATCGATGCTGCGGCGGCCGAAGCAATCGCCCGCTCCATGTCGATCGATTCATCGAACAGCGCGATATTGTCAGCCAGGCTTCCGGCAAACAGGCAGTCCTCCTGCAACACCGCCGCGATCTGGCCATGAAAGCTCTTGTAGCCAAATCTGGCTAGCGGCAGACCATCGACCAGAACTTCACCGGCTTCCGGTTCGACCAGGCCGAGCATCAATTTGACCAGTGTGGATTTGCCCCCACCTGACGGTCCGGTAATGGCCACGTGTTCGCCAGGCTCTATGGTCAGCGACAGGTCTTCGAGAACCAACGGCTCGCTTGGGGCGTAGCGATAGAACACATTGCGCAGTTCGATGCGGCCCTTGAGGTGCGTCTCGATATCCGCGCTTGCGCCGAAGCTGCGATCTTCCTCGGACAAAGCAATGTCGGACAATCGTTCAAGGTGGAGGCCCAGCATTCGAAATGCGATGGCCTGATCGATTAATGCAGCTGCCTTGCCGATGAACTGCCCCTTGTAGGCCATGTAGGCAAAGACCATGCCCACGCTGAATCCGGCCCCCGCGATGACAAAGCCCACCGCAAGCCAGATGGTGATGATGTTCTCGATGCCGAAAATGATCGTGTTGGCAGTACTTTGCCAGATCCCGATCCGCGCGACGCGGACATCGGCGTTGACCGCATCGGTCAGCCGTGACTGCCACAAGGCATGTCGCAGCGTCTCGCGCCCGAACAAGCGCAAGGTCGTCATCCCGCGCAGCGTCTCGATCAGCGTGCTTTGCTCTTTGCCGCCCGTGATGATCGCGGCTTCGAGCGCTTCGCGTTCGAACGAGAACGAAACAAGCCGGACGATCGTGTAGAGAACAAAGGCAACAATCGCGACGCAGGCCAGAAGTGGGCTGTACCAGAGCATCAAGGCCAATGTCAGGATTGCCATGATGCCATCGACGAGCGCCGCGACCGCGCCCGTGGTCAGCATCGACTGGATTGGGCCGATGGACTGGAAGCGCGAGAGGATGTCGCCGGTGTGGCGCTTTTCGAACCAGTCAATCGGCAGCCGGAACAGCCGCCGCGCGATGTTTGAGGCCAGAGAGAAGCCGATGCTCGTGCCCGCCACCAGCAGCACGAACGAGCGCAGTAGCGCAGCTCCGGCGTTGATCAACGTGAACAGTCCGAACCCCAGCGCCAGAACGGTAAGCAGATCATTGTCGAGCGCGGGCAAGGCTTGGTCGATGGCAAGCTGCATGTAATAGGGCGATGCCAGCACAAAGGCCTGCAGCACCAGGGTCAGTACCAGCACTTGCAGCAGCGCCCGCTTGATCCCGGTCATGCGCTGCCACAGCTGTGACAGGTGCAGCCGCTCACGCTCTTTGCCGGTCTGGAAATCGTTGCTGGGGCGCAGTTCCAGGGCAACCCCGGTGAAATGGTCCGAAACCTCGGCCAGCGGCATCCAGCTTGAGCGGCCATCGGGATTATGGATCAGCGCCCGAAACCCATTTGCGCCGCCCTTGACCCGTTCAAGCACCACATAGTGGTTCATATCCCAATGCAGCACCGCCGGAACATGGAGATTGCCAAGCTGTTCCAGCGGCAACTTGACCGCGCGCGGGGTAAGGCCGATCCGGTCGGCCAGACCAATCAGCGTCTTGAGCGCTGCACCGCGCATGCTGGGCGCGAAACGGCGGCGCATGGTTCCAAGGTCGATGTCGAGGCCGTGAAAGTTGGCTACCATCGTCAGCGAAGCGAGGCCGCATTCGGCAATCTCGGTTTGCCGCACAAGCCGCACCCGCGAGCGGGTCAGAAAACCAAGGTCGAGCATGCCGGCCTACCGCCTCCGCACGGCGAAGAGCGGTTCGAACAGCCATTCGAGCAAGCTCTGCTTCTCTGTGACGATCCGCGCGGTCAGCGTCATCCCCGATACCAGCGGCTCGTCGCGCCCGTGAGCCGCGATGCTCGGCCGCTCGATCGCGACCGTGACCGGGTAGACGGCAATCGTGGTGCCGTTCGGCCCTTGTGCACTAACCGAGCTTGCCGCCACGGT
Organism: Sphingomonadales bacterium; assembly: GCA_018334165.1. Lineage (GTDB taxonomy): Bacteria > Pseudomonadota > Alphaproteobacteria > Sphingomonadales > Sphingomonadaceae > Novosphingobium. The sequence goes on from JAGXTB010000234.1 coordinate 2,709, forward strand.
CTGCACCGTGCCGATGACCGTCCCAAATCGCTGATAAGGAAATGCGTCAATCGCCAACCGCACTTGCTGGCCGGGTTTGACAAAGCCGATGGCAGAACTGGGGACCGCCAGCTCGGCGCGCATTTTGGCGCCAGCCGGAACGATGGTCATCAGTTGGCCTTGCGGACTGGCAGGCTGGCCCACCCGGGCAGACAGCGCAGTGACGCGCCCCGCGACCGGCGCGCGCAGCACATAGGACCTTGCTCCGGCCGTGCTGGCGGCCTGCTGCGCCACTTGCGCGCGAGTTGCCGAAAGGCTTGCGGCCTGGGCGCGGGCCTGCGCTATGACCTGCACCGCGCTGCGCTCGTTCTCGGCCAGGGCGGCGCGTTTGGCGGCAAGTGCCTGCTCGATCTGCGCCAACCCCTGCTGCCGAGCCAGCAAGGTCTCTTCGCGCACTTGCAGATCGCGGCCGCTGATGAACCCGCGGTCAGCGATCGTCCGCGCCTGCTCAAGGTTCTTTTGTGCCGATGCAATCAAGGCACGCTGCGTTGCGCTCTGCGATTGCAACTGGGCGATTTCGGCCGTCAAGCCAGCCCGCTGCGCGGCCAGTTGCGAGGCCTGCGCCTGGGCCGAGGCCTGCGCCGCGCCAGTCTGGGTGACCAGGCTGGCATCTTGCTGCGCTATCGCGGCTTCAACCAGTGCGGCAGGCGACTGCATCGCCGCGCCATCCTCTTCGGCGCGGACGGAAGCGAGTTCGGCGCCAGCAGCCACGCTCTGACCATCCTGGACCGACAAGGACGCTAATACGCCCGCACGCGTTGGGATGATCGTTGCGACCCCTGCGTCAGGGGTGACTGCGCCGGTTACGGTCACAACACGTGAATAGCTCGCCAGCGACAGGAGCAGCGCGCCCGCCGCAACGCCACCGAAGATCAACAAACCGATGCTCTGCCATGCAACAGGCACCGCAATCGCTACGTCTCCCGTCAAGCGATTTGTCCGATGGTTAGACACCTCAGGGCGGAATAGCGTCATTCGATACAGCCTGCCTCCGCCCTTTGGTTGGGGCGGAGGCTCTCAAATTTCACTGTCATTTCTGTTAACTGGCAGCCAGATCTTTCCCAACTTGATATCCCGCGTTAAACGCAGCAACGGCAACAGCAGCAACGGCTGTTGCAATCGCATATGCTCCAACAGGACCAACTGCGCCGCCATTTACAGCTTTGAGTTCCGTAGCGCTGAGTTCATTGATGTTCACGTATTTTGCAATGGTCACGATTAAATTTCCTTTTTATTTAACAGCATCTTGATTTACTTCGCGGTTAGCCAGATCTTTCCCAACCCTGTAACCGCTCATTGCACTGTAAGTGGCAAGTAGAACCAACAATGCACATATAAGAAAATTCACGGCTGATTTTTCCTTTTCTAGCATCGAAAATCCCTCACTCTATTTTCGCAACAACGATAGGTATCGCTATTTTAGGTTTGTATAGTAGCCTGTAATCACTCCGGCACCGAATGATACAACTACAACTGCTACAACAACAATTGCAGCTATAGCGAGCGGTGCCAATCCGCCATCAACTTCATCAATTTCATTGAAGTTCATTTCTTGAATGCCGCCAGCATGCGCAAATGCGACTTTCTGATCCATATAAGACATACACTCTCCAATTAGCTTTCTAACCGAACCGCTGAATTGCGGCTCAAGGGCACGATACGCCCCCCCCCCCCCCCC
>JAGXTB010000235.1 GCA_018334165.1 Sphingomonadales bacterium
GTCACGGCCACGGCGCAAAAGGGGGACTCAAAATCAGGCCATAGGCAAGTCCAAGGGCGGCTGGACGACCAAGATCCTCGCGCTTTGCGATGCCTTGGGCAATCTCGTGCGGTTCGTGCTGCTGCCGGGAAACCGCTACGACACGATCGGAGTGGCACCGCTCATCGACGGGATCGAGTTCGACGCCCTGCTCGGCGACAAGGCCTTCGACGCCAACTGGATCATCGGAGAGCTCGACCAGCGCGGAGCCAAGGTCGTGATCTCACAGCGACCGCAGCGGATCAGCCCTCTCGAAATCGATCTGGAGATGTATAAATGGCGGCATCTCATCGAAAACTTCTTCTGCAAACTCAAAGAGTTCAAGCGCATCGCCATGCGCGCCTGCAAAACCGAACAGAGCTTCGAGGCCTTGATCTACCTCTGCTCCGCAATCATCAATTCCCGATGAATCTCCACAGGCCCTAGGATACCTCTCGCATGAGATCAGAGGTGAGACGTGAACGATTCTGAATTGGCCCGGCGGATCAGTATTTGCGCCTCGTCCCAGGATTGGCCTGCCATCAAGAGTTATCTCGATGAATTGCAGCCTGAAACCGCCTTCGTATTTCTGCGTGTGCTTGGTGAGCGGCTGCCGATTGAAGCCGATTTGGAAGCGGCAATCGCGGATGCCTCTGATGTTCCGGGGCTGATTGTCGCGGGTGCGGCACTGATGATGCGCGCCACGCGCATCAGGGGCATGGACATCGCGGACATGGTGGAGGCGCAGAACTGGGAGCCCTACTTCGTCTATCACCAACAAGCTGAGCGGCTCCTGTGTGCCGCCGTGACCGCTCAGCCTGGAAACGGGCTTGCAGCGGCGTGGCTGATGGCGGCAACCGTGGACAGCGACGATGAGTTGAAGGCGGAAGTTTGCAGGCTGCTCATGCAGGCGACCCAGGTCCCACTATCGGGTTATTCCAAGCTATTGAGCGCCATGACCAAGAAGTGGGGAGGCTCACACGAGGCAATGTGGCGGGTCGCGCGGGAGTGCGCGAATTTGAACTTGCCGTGGTCGGGTGCCTTGATCGCCAAGGCGCATTATGAGCAATGGCTGTACCTCGACCTGATGGACGAGCGTCCTGCGGCCCAGTCAGAGGCAGACCGTTATTTTCGCGATCCGGCGATCAGGAATGAACTGCTGGCAATTTCCAGCGCAATCGACGCCGCGCATGGTGATGATCCCTATGAGGCAGTCTATGCCCACGATGTGCTTGCCGCCGTATTGGCCGAGGCCAAGGAGAGAAAGATTGCGACCCGGCATTTGCGCCGGGTTGGCAAGTTCGGAGATCCGGCGTTGTTGACCGGCGGCCCGTGGTGGAGGAGCATGCTGATCCGTCTTATCAAGGGTTTGCCGCCTTGGTAACCTGATGGCCCAACCCCATTTTCCTACACCCCCAAAACCCGCTACATTCGCCGCGGCTCCCTTCGACAAGCTCAGGACAGGCTTTCTATCGTGAACTCCATCATGCCGGCGCGTTTGGCTTGTTGAAACGTCGCCTCGCGCGTGTGTTTTATCAACTAAACCCGGAGGCCACGCTGCGACTCGGGGTTTGGGTGGGCTGGTGCGGTGGGCCGGAGAGGTTGGGATCACTTGCGCGTACCTCTCCACCATCGCCTTTGGCGATGGTCCCCCTCTCCGGTTCGGAGAGGATTTTTAGGGTGGATTTCCCCGGCCAACCCCGCTAAGGGCGCCCAGCCTGCGGGATTTCCCCGCCTGCAAATCCACATGGGAAGCACTGACATACCGGTGCCGATGGCGGCCAAAGTCTTCTAAACAAAGACTCCCGCCTGGTTCCAGCTTCCCAGAGGCTCAAACCGGAAGGAATTATCTTATGGCGGCTCCCGTCGTCACCATGCAGCAATTGATCGAGGCCGGCGCACACTTCGGCCACCAGACCCACCGCTGGAACCCGCGGATGAAGCCGTACATCTTCGGCGCCCGCAATGGCATCCACATCCTTGACCTGTCGCAGACCGTGCCGCTGTTCGCGCGCGCGCTCGAATTCGTTGACGCCACCGTGCGCGCAGGCGGCAAGGTGCTGTTCGTTGGCACCAAGCGCCAGGCGCAGGAGCCGATCGCTCAGGCCGCGCGCGCTTGCGGTCAGCACTTCGTCAACCACCGCTGGCTGGGCGGGATGCTCACCAACTGGAAGACCATCTCGGGCTCGATCAAGCGCCTGAAGGCTCTCGACGAGCAGCTGGCTGGCGACATCGTCGGCCTGACCAAGAAGGAAGTGCTGCAGCTGACCCGCGAACGCGACAAGCTGGAACTGTCGCTCGGCGGGATCCGCGACATGGGCGGCATTCCGGACGTGATGTTCGTGATCGACGCCAACAAGGAAGAGCTGGCGATCAAGGAAGCCAACGTGCTGGGGATCCCGGTCGTCGCAGTGCTCGATTCGAACGTTTCGCCCGATGGTATCGCTTTCCCGGTTCCGGCCAATGACGACGCCAGCCGCGCTGTGCGCCTCTACTGCGACGCGATTGCCGCTGCCGCGACCAAGGGCCGTCAGGACGGCGTGGTCGATTCGGGCGTCGATGTCGGCGCGCTGGAAGTTGCTCCGGTTGAGCCCGTGATCGAAGTTGCGGCTGAAGAGTCTCCGGCCGAAGCAGTTGCCGCTGAGGTCGTGGTTGCCGAAGAAGCAGTCGCTGAAGAAGCACCTGCTGCTGAAGAACCCGCGACCGAAGCCTGAGCTTCCGTCACAAATCTGTAGCGTACCGGGGCCAGGTGCCCCGGACGCAAGACCTATTCAAGAAGGACCAGTCAAATGGCTTACACTGCCACTGACGTGAAAAACCTGCGCGAGCGCACCGGCGCCGGCATGATGGATTGCAAGAAGGCGATGGAAGAAACCGGCGGCGACATGGAAGCCGCGGTCGATCTTTTGCGCGCCAAGGGCCTCGCCGCCGTTGCCAAGAAGAGCAGCCGCACCGCCGCTGAAGGCCTGGTCGGCGTTGCCGTTTCGGGCACCAAGGGCGTTGCGGTCGAAGTGAACTCGGAAACCGATTTCGTCGCCAAGAACGACCAGTTCCAGGACTTCGTGCGCAAGACCACCGAAGTTGCGCTGTCTGCGGCGTCGGACGATGTCGAAGCGCTCAAGGCTGCGGCCTATCCGGGCGGCGGCACGGTTTCCGACACGCTGACCCAGAACGTTGCGACCATTGGCGAGAACCAGCAGGTCCGCCGGATGAAGACCGTTTCGGTTTCGAGCGGCCTGGTCGTGCCCTACATGCACAACGCCGCCGCGCCGATGCTCGGCAAGATCGGCGTGCTGGTCGCGCTGGAATCGGAAGCCGGTGCCGACGTGCTCGAACCGCTGGGCAAGCAGATCGCGATGCACATCGCCGCTGCCTTCCCGATGGCGCTTTCGGCCGACGATCTCGATCCCGAAGTGCTCGACCGCGAACGCAAGATCGCGCTGGAAAAGGCCACCGAGGAAGCGACCAAGAGCGGCAAGGAAATCCCCGCCGACATCCTCGCCAAGCGCGCCGACGGTGCTGCCGCCAAGTTCGCCAAGGACAACGCGCTGCTCAGCCAGGTGTTCGTGATGGACAACAAGACCCCGGTTGCCCAGGTCGTCGAAGCGGCCGGCAAGGCGGCTGGCACCAAGATCGTGCTGAAGGACTACGTCCGCTTCCAGCTGGGCGAAGGCATCGAGAAGGTCGAAACCGACTTTGCGGCTGAGGTTGCTGCTGCGGCTGGGCTCAGCTAAGCTGCGCCAACCGGCTGAAATGCAAAGGGCGCGGGCTTTGGGGTCCGCGCCCTTTTCGCATGAATTATCGGTGCAGTTCTTGGCATCGCCAGCCCATCGGTATAAGGCCGCTCAAACCTTCCGAAAGTGAAGCGCCAGCGCATGTCCAAGCCCGCCTACAAACGTATCCTGCTCAAACTTTCCGGCGAAGTGCTGATGGGCAATCAGCAGTTCGGGATCGATCCGGAATTCGTCGCCGAATTGGCCAAAGAGGTGAAGGCGGCGAAGGAAACCGGGCTGCAGATCTGCCTGGTAATCGGCGGCGGCAATATCTTTCGCGGGATGGCCGGGGCCGCCAAGGGTATGGACCGCGCCCAGGCCGATTACATGGGCATGCTGGCGACCGTGATGAACGCGCTGGCCATGCAGAACGCGCTGGAGCAACTGGGCGTGCCGACCCGCGTTCAGTCCGCGATCGAGATGGACAAGGTCTGCGAGCCGGTGATCCGCCGCCGCGCCGAACGCCATATGGAGAAGGGCAGGGTGGTGATTTTCGCCGCCGGGGTGGGGGCACCATACTTCACCACAGACAGCGGCGCGGCCTTGCGTGCGGCCGAAATGCAGTGCGATGCGCTGCTCAAGGGCACCTCGGTCGACGGGGTCTATGACAGCGATCCCAAGTCCAACCCCAATGCAAAGCGTTACGATACAGTCGATTACGACACGGTTCTGGCGAAGAACCTGAAGGTGATGGACGCCAGCGCGGTGGCGCTGTGCCGTGACAACAATATCCCGATCGTCGTCTTCTCGATCCGCGAAAAGGGCAACCTGGCCCGGGTACTCGCGGGCGTAGGGACGCAAACAATTGTGAAGAAGGACTGACATCATGGCCAAGTTTGACAAGGCCGATCTTGAGCGGCGGATGAAGGGCGCAGTGGAATCGCTGCGCAGCGATCTGGGCGGTCTGCGCACCGGCCGCGCCAACACCGCGCTGCTCGATCCAATCATGGTCGAAGTCTATGGCAGCAAGATGCCGCTCAACCAGGTTGCGACCGTCTCCGCGCCCGAACCGCGGATGCTGTCGGTGCAGGTCTGGGACAAGTCGAACGTGACGCCGGTTGAAAAGGCGATCCGCTCGGCGGGGCTGGGGCTCAACCCGATCAACGATGGCAACAATATCCGCCTGCCGATCCCCGATCTGACCGAGGAACGCCGCAAGGAACTGGCCAAGCTGGCCCATTCCTATGCCGAAAAGGCCCGCATCGCGATCCGCAACGTGCGCCGCGACGGGATGGACGCGCTGAAGGCTGACGAAAACAAGAAGGAAATCTCGGAAGACGATCGCAAGCGCAGCGAAACCGAAGTGCAGAAGCTGACCGACGAGATGATCAAGGAAGCCGATGCGGTTGCCGCGCAAAAGGAACAGGAAATCCTCGGCAAGTGAGGCATTTCCCGGCTTCCGTTCGTGTCGAGCGAAGTCGAGACACCGCGCACAAGTGTCTCGAC
>JAGXTB010000236.1 GCA_018334165.1 Sphingomonadales bacterium
AAGTTGCCCACGCCGCTCCCCCACCGACCCGCTTTCAGCGGGCCACCTCCCCCAAAGGGGGAGGATTTTGGATCAGCAAAGTCCCGCCCGCTCACCCACCACGGCCTCGACGCCTCGTGGGACAAGAAGCTCGCCCGCGCGACGCTGCACCCCGATTTCACGCTCGATCTGCACGGCCACAGCCTAGATGCCGCACATGCCCGGCTCGATCATGGCCTGGCGCAGGCGGCGGCGCTGGGCGCGCGGCTGGTCCTGGTAATTACCGGCCTGCCGCGCCCGACCGAAGCCGCCGACCGCGGCCAGCGGCGCGGGGCGATCCGGGCCAAGATCATGGACTGGATCGAGCTGGGCTCCCACGCCAGCCGGATCGCCGCGGTCCGCCCGGCGCATCGCCGCCACGGCGGAGCTGGCGCGCTTTACCTGGTCATGAAAAAGCCGCGCTGATTCCTTAGACTCAGCGCGGCGAGGAAGCCCCGAAGGGCTCGGAGAATAGCCTCAGAAGTTGATTGACGCGGTCGCGTAAACCTGACGCGGGTTGCCGTAGAAGGTGGTCAGCACCCCTTCCTTGCCCAGCGCCGGGACCAGCGGCGTAATCAGATCGCCGGTCAGCGGATTGGCGGCCATGAAGGTATAGCCCGAGGTGCGGTAGCGCTTGTCGGTCAGGTTCTTGCCATAGAGCCCCAGCGTCCAGCGGCCGCCCGGCGCGCGATAGACCAGGCTGGCATCGAACAGCTGATAGGCCGGCTGGTCGAGATAGGGGTTGGCGATCTCGAACTGGAAGGTCTTGCTCTTGAACGACATGCCGCCGCCGATCGTCAGCGTGCCTTCGCCCAGGTTCATCGCATAGTCGAGGCTGGCGCTGCCCGACCAGGCCGGGGTGTTCTGCACGTTCCGGAACTGCGCGACCTGGGTTGGGGTCGAAGCGACGTTGGTGATGTAGCTGAGGTATTTGGCGTCGATATAGCCGACCGAACCCGACAGCGTCAGCTTGCCGCTCTCGCTGTCGATCAGCTTGGCCCGGCCTTCGAATTCGAAGCCGCGCATCCGTGCCTTGCCGGCGTTGGAGACGACCCCGCAGAAGGTATCGACCGCGCCCACGCGGCAGGCGACCGAGCCGGGGATCTGAACGTCCTTATAGTCCATCCAGAACGCGGCGGTGGCGATGTAGAGTCGGCGGTCGAGCAGGTTGGCCTTGAAACCGACTTCATAGCTATCGACCTTTTCGGGCTTGAAGCTCAGGAAATCGGCCTGGCTCACGCCCACCGGCGCATTGACGCCGACCCCGCGCGGATCGAACCCGCCGCCCTTGAAGCCCTGCGAGTACGAGGCGTAAAGCGTGGTATCGCTATCCGGCTTGAACGCTAGCGAGGCCTTGGGGGTGAACTTGGTGAAGCTCTTGCGCCCGGTCATGTTGGTCTGCGCCGCGCCAAACGGAGTGCCGGCCCCGCCAAACACGCTCGCCCCGCCGAACAGATAGTTCTGCCGCAGGACATAGCCGTCGCGCTGGTCCCAGGTGTAGCGGCCACCCAGCGAGAGGCTGAGCTGGTCAGTAAAGTCGTACGAGAAGTCGGCAAATCCGGCCATCGTTTCGGTGCCGATATCGGCATTGGTGAAGGCGGTCAGGCCGGGCAGCAGCGCATTGGCGGTGTAGAGCCGCACTTCGAACTGGGTCAGCGCACTGGCATCAAGGTAATAGAACCCGGCCATGCCGCTCAGCTTGCCGGCATTGACCAGCAGCTGCAGTTCCTGGCTGAACTGGCGGTTGCGGTAGAAGCCGGGTACGTCGACGTCGACCGTCGGCAGGGCATCGAAATCGATCGGCGTCGCCGAATCGTCCTTGCGATAGGCGGTGATCGAGCGAACCGTCAGCCAGTCGTTGGGCTTGCCTTCCAGGAACAGCGACATGCCCCAGGCCTTGACGTCTTGCTTGGGGGTGTTGAGCCCGCCCTGCGTATCGTATTCGCTGGCCAGCACCGGCGCACCCGACAGCAGGCCCGGGATCATCCGGTAGCCGCCCCGCGGGTTCGACTTGTCGTGGGTCACATCGGCGGTGATCCGCGCAAAGATATCGCTGCCGTGGACTTCGATCGTCCCGCGTCCGGCCCAGACGTTCTTGTCATAGTTGTCGAGCCCGGTGGTCAGGTTCTTGCCGAACCCGTCGCGGGTCAACCGGGCCAGCGCGCCGCCGACCCGCAAGGTGCCATCGCCGATCGGGGCGCTGGCGCTGATCACGCCGTCCATCTGGTCATAGCTGCCATAGGTCGCACGCAGCGAGAGGTGCGGCTGGTTGTCGAGCCGCTTGGTGACGTATTTGATCGCGCCGCCCACGGTGTTGCGGCCATAGAGCGTGCCCTGGGGGCCCCGCAGCACTTCGATCCGCTGGACGTCATAGATATCGAGCACCGCGGCCTGCGGACGGTTGAGATAGACGTCGTCGAGATAGATCCCGACGCCCTGTTCAAAGCCCGAAACCGGGTCCTGCTGGCCGACGCCGCGGATAAAGGCCGAGAGGGTGGAATTGGTCGCGCGGCTCGATTCCAGCGTCACGTTGGGCACGGTTTCGGCCAGCGCGGTGATATCGCCTGCGCCCTTGGCGGCGAGCTGATCGCCCGACAGCGCGGTGATCGCAATCGGGACCGAGATCAGGGTTTCCTCGCGGCGGCGGGCGGTGACGACGATTTCGCCGCTGTCGGCCTCTTCGGCCCCGGCGGCGCTGTCCTGCGCCTGGGCAGGAACGGCGGTCAGGCTGAACAGTGCGCCGGCCAGCAGCGAAGCCTGGGTCAGCAGGGTGTGATTGCGCATCGGGTATCCTCCCATGAAATCCTACGATCCACCGCAGTTCCGGCGGGCCAGTGATACGCCTTATATAAAAGTTGAACCATCTTTCAACTTAGTTATGCTTGCATCGTCAAGAAGGAGCGTGAATGGTGGTGGGACGTGGCCGAATTGCCACAGCAAGGGCACGGGGAAAGGGAGCGCGCGTGGACGCTGTCAGCACTGCCGCACAGCTGCGCGAACCGCGCACCGAGCGCGGGCGGCGCACCCAGCGCGCGATCCTCGATGCCGCCGCGGCCGAATTTGGCGAGCGGGGCTTTCACGAAAGCTCGATCGTCTCGATCACGATCCGCGCGGGCGTCGCACTGGGCAGTTTCTACACCTATTTCGAATCAAAAGAGGCGCTGTTCAAGGCGCTGGTCCAGGACATGTCGGGCCGGGTGCGCGATCATGTCGCCCCGGTGCTGGCCGGGCACTCAGGCGGCGCGGTGGAGGCTGAAGGCGTGGCGCTCGAGGCCTTCCTGCGCTTTGCCCGCGAGCACAAGGAGATCTACCGGATCATCGACGAAGCCGAATTCGTTGCCCCGGAAGACTGGCGGGCGCACTACCTCAACACCGCCGCGCGCATTCTCGAACGCTTGCAGGCGGCGCGGGCCAAGGGCGAACTGGGAGTGGAACCCAGCGAGGTCCACGCCTGGGCGATCATGGGCACGAACGTCTTTCTGGGCCTGCGCTTCGGGGTGATGGACGGACAGGCCGAACTGGGCGAAGTGGCGGCCCAGGCCAATGCGCTGCTGAAGGACGGACTTGGGTAGCGAAATACCCTTAATCTAGGATCCGTTCGCCCCGAGCGAAGTCGAGGGGCTGCCCCACGACGCGGCCCCTCGACTTCGCTCGGGGCGAACGGAGTGTGGGATAGCTGACTACCTTCGTTACAGCGCCCGCCAGGCCAGCTCGGCAAATTCGCACAACAAGGGCCGGGTATCCCTCGGGTCGATGATGTCCTCGACATTGAAGCGTTCGGCGCTGCGGAACGGGCTGGTGACTTTGGCCAGCCGAACCTTGATCGCTTCGAGTTCGGCTGCCGGGTCCTCCGCCGCCTCGATCTCGCTCTTGTAGGCGACTTCCAGCCCGCCCGCGATCGGCAGCGAGCCCCAGTCGCCCGAGGGCCAGCAATAGCGGTACTGATAGGTATCGGCGTTCGACATCGCGCTGCCGGCGATCCCATAGGCGCGGCGCATGACGATCGAGCACAGTGGGACGCTGGCCTTGTAGATCGCGTTCATCGCCTGGACGCCGTAGCGGATCGTCCCCGCCACTTCAGCCTCGCGCCCGATCATGAAGCCGGGATTGTCGACCAGGTGGACCACCGGCAGGCGGAACAGGTTGGCCAGTTTGATCCAGCGTTCGACCTTTTCGCTGGTCTTGGCGTCCCATGATCCGCCCAGGAAGCTAGGATCGCTGGCGAGCACCATCACCGGCCAGCCATCGAGCCGGGCCAGCGCAGTGATCGCGGCGCGGCCCCACATCCGCCCGATCTCAAACACCGTGCCGGAATCGAACAGCATGTCCATCGCGCGGCGCATCGAATAGACCTGCTTGTCATCGCGCGGGACCAGGCTGAGCAGCGCTTCCTCGCGGCGGTCGGCGGGGTCGCCGCTTTCCACGCGCCGGGCGGTCTGGCCGACATATTCGGGCATGAACGACAGGAAGTGCCGCGCGCGGGCAAAGGCTTCGGCTTCGGAGGCGACTTCGTCATCGACCACGCCGTTGCGGGTGTGGATGTCGCTGCCGCCGAGCGCTTCCTTGGCCTCCTCGTGATTGGCCGATCCTCCGTCCTTCCAGGCCGTGCCCATGGCATCGACCACGGCGGGCCCGGCGGCGAAGATCTGGCTGAGCCCGCGCACCATGATCGAATAGTGGCTCGCCGCGATCCGCGCCGCGCCAAGCCCGGCGGTTGGCCCCAGTGCGAGGGCGACCACCGGCACATGATCGAGGTTGGTCACCACCTCGCCCCACATGTGCACCGCCGGAATGTAAGTGGCGCCGATCATCTCGAGCGTCTTGACCGAGCCGCCACCGCCGGTGCCGTCGATCATGCGCACGATGGGGAGCTTCAGCTCGTGCGCCATCTTCTCGGCCTGCTCCATCTTGCGGCCGATCCCGGCATCCGCCGCGCCGCCACGGATGGTAAAATCGTCCGCCGTGGCCACAACGGGCCGGCCGTTGATCGTGGCCTTGCCGAACAGGAACGGGGCGGGGAGCACGCCGGTCAGATTGCCCTCGGCGTCGTAGGAGCCTTTGCCGGCGATCTTGCCGATCTCGCGGAAGGAGCCCGGATCGACCAAGGCAGTCAGCCGCGCGCGGGCATCCATCTTGCCCCGCCCATGCTGGCGCGCAACCTTGTCCGCGCCGCCCATCTGCTCGGCCAGCGCCTCGCGGGCGCGCAGTTCTTCGAGTTCGGGTTTCCAGCTCATTCAACTCCCCTCCCCGGTGGGGAGGGGCTGGGGGGGGGGGGTCCACGCC
>JAGXTB010000237.1 GCA_018334165.1 Sphingomonadales bacterium
CGCCCCGGCCCTGCCGCTGCCGACGACCGCCGCGCCCGAACCGGCCGCAGTCGCGGTCGATGCCAATGCGCTCAAGTCGCCGATGGTCGGCACCGCCTATCTCACCCCCGAACCCGGCGCCGCGCCGTTCATCGCGGTGGGCAAGCAGGTCAAGGCCGGTGACACGCTGCTGATCATCGAAGCGATGAAAGTGATGAACCCGATCACCGCCGACAAGGCCGGGACGATCAAGGCAATCCTGGTCGAAAACGCGCAGCCGGTCGAATATGACCAGCCGCTGGTGGTCATCGCCTGATCCCATGGGCATTTCCCGCATCCTGATCGCCAATCGCGGCGAGATCGCCTTGCGCATCCACCGCGCCGCGCACGAAATGGGGATCGAGACGGTGGCGGTGCACTCCACTGCCGATGCCGACGCCATGCATGTGCGGCTGGCCGACCATGCGGTCTGCATCGGCCCCCCTGCCGCCAAAGACAGCTATCTCAACGTCGCGGCGATCATTTCGGCCGCCGAGATTACCCATGCCGATGCGATCCACCCGGGCTATGGCTTCCTGTCCGAAAACGCCCAGTTCGCCGAGATTGTCGAAAGCCACGACATCACCTGGATCGGGCCCAAGCCCGAACACATCCGCACCATGGGTGACAAGATCGAGGCCAAGCGCACCGCCGGCGCGCTGGGCCTGCCGCTGGTTCCGGGCTCCGACGGCGCGGTTAGCGACATTGCCGAGGCCAAGGAAATCGCCGAAAGGGCCGGCTATCCGGTGATCATCAAGGCTGCCAGCGGCGGCGGCGGGCGCGGGATGAAGGTCTGCAACGGCCCCGAAGAGCTTGAAACGCTGATCCAGCAGGCCGGGACCGAGGCCAAGGCCGCGTTCGGCGATGCCACGGTCTATATCGAAAAGTACCTCGGCAACCCGCGCCATATCGAATTCCAGGTGTTCGGCGACGGCAATGGCGAGGCGATCCACCTGGGCGAGCGCGATTGCAGCCTCCAGCGCCGTCATCAAAAGGTGCTCGAAGAAGCGCCCTCGCCCGTGATCAGCCCCGAAGAGCGCGAGCGGATGGGCGGGATCGTCGCCAAGGCGATGGCCGACATGCAGTACCGCGGCGCCGGCACGATCGAGTTCCTGTGGGAAGGTGGCGAGTTCTATTTCATCGAAATGAACACCCGTTTGCAGGTGGAACACCCCGTCACCGAAGCGATCACCGGGGTCGATCTGGTGCGCGAACAGATCCGCATTGCCGATGGCAAGCCGCTGTCGGTCACCCAGGATCAGATCGAGTTCAATGGCCATTCGATCGAATGCCGGATCAACGCCGAAGACCCCTGGACCTTCGCCCCCTCGCCCGGCCTGGTCAGCGCCTATCACCCCGCGGGCGGGATGAATGTGCGCGTCGATTCAGGGCTTTACGCCGGATACAAGATCCCGCCGTACTACGATTCAATGATCGCCAAACTGATCGTCAAAGGCCGCACCCGCGAAGGCTGCATCATGCGGCTGCGGCGCGCGCTGGAGGAGATGGTGGTGAGCGGCGTCAAGACCAGCATCCCGCTGCACCAGGCACTGATGAGCGAGCCGGACTTCATCCACGGGGACTATACGATCAAGTGGCTGGAGGAGTGGCTGGCGAAGCGGGCGGGGTGACAACTGGTCCTCTCCCGTTTTGCGAAGCACAACGGGGGAGGTGGCAGCGCGAAGCGCTGACGGAGGGGGAATTTGCCACGCAAGCGCCGCAGCAGTGACGTCCCCAAAGCGCGCCAGCAGCGTCAGGACATGTCGCTCCCTGAAGTGCTATTGTGGAACCTCTTGCGCAACTCACCCGACGATGTCCATTTCCGCCGCCAGGAGGGGATCGGCAAATACGTTCTCGATTTCTATTGCGCCAAGGTCCGGATCGGCTTCGAGATCGACGGGATTGCCCACAACATGGGCGACCGGCCCGACCGCGATGTGGAACGCGATGCATGGCTGAAAGGACAAGGGATCGAGATCGTGCGAATTTCAGCCACCGATGTTCTGAAGTCGCCAGAGGACATTGCCGAGGCAATAGTGCGCTACTGCAAGCGTTGAAGACCCCTCCGTCACGCGCTTCGCGCGCGCCACCTCCCCTTTTGTGCTTCGCAAAAAAGGAGAGGACCAAGAGCCTTTTGAAGTCCTCTCCCGTTTTGCGAAGCACAACGGGGGAGGTGGCAGCCCGCAGGGCTGACGGAGGGGGAATTACTCCAACGGCACCCCGGGCATCTGCTTCGCCGTCCGGATTGTCAGCGAAGTCTTCACACTCGCCACATTCGGCGCCGGGGTCAGCTTGCTGGTCAAAAACTCCTGAAAGCTCTGCAAATCCTTGCTGACGATCTTCAGGATGAAATCGATTTCGCCATTGAGCATATGGCATTCGCGCACTTCGGGCAGGTCGCGCATGGCTTCTTCGAACTGGCGGAGCGAATCCTCGGCCTGGCTTTTCAGCGAAACCATTGCGAACACGGTGATCGCAAAGCCCAGTTTCGAGGCATCGAGATCGGCGTGGTAGCCGCGGATCACGCCCAGTTCCTCGAGCGCGCGGACCCGGCGCAGGCAGGGCGGCGCGGTCAGGCCGACGCGCTGGGCCAGCTCGACGTTGGTGACCCGGCCTTCGTCCTGCAATTCAGACAGAAGGCGGCGGTCGATTGAATCGAGATTGGCCATGGCACCCACCCTTTCGTGCGGCAAAGCGCAGTTCGCGGCCGCACTTTGGCAATATTTGCCGCGCTGTATATCCCCGCGCGATAATATTATTGTTTATGGCGGCAACTGTCCCGCTTTGCAACGCACCTTTCGATGGCCCTCCAGGGTGGGGACAAGTCTGGTAAACGCCCTCGCGCGCATCACGCGCATTGGCCTAGGACTCTGGAATGCACTTCGACGATCGCCTTGGAACCGTGCTGCGCATGCGCGCCGACGGCCCGGGCATGCAGCGTGTGCAGTACCGCCAGTTGCTCGACCTTTTGGGCACTTTGCCGGTCGAAGCGCGAGGCGAACAGCTTGAGGCCGCCTATGACCGGCTGGGCGAGCTGGCCGCGCTGATTTCCGCCGATGTGCGCGCCGCAATGCTGCGCGAACCGGCCCAGCGGCTGCGTTCTCCCCGGCTGGTTGCGGCGCTGGCGAGCGGCGAGCCGGTG
>JAGXTB010000238.1 GCA_018334165.1 Sphingomonadales bacterium
CCTCCCCAGCGGGGAGGGGCTGGGGGTGGGGGCTTAATGCTGGCGTGGTACCCCCATCCCAACCCTTCCCCAGCGGGGAAGGGCTATAAGAAAGACTTTCAAAGCACCGTTCGTCACCCTGAACTCGTTTCAGGGTCCATCGTGCGGTTTGCCCAGAGGGGGCGAAGGGGCCGAAACGGCGGGGCCTTGCTGCCCCACAGAGCTTTGGGCTGCGGGGAGAAATGGACCCTGAAACAAGTTCAGGGTGACGGGCTTGGGGGAAGTTGAGTCTGGTCATGCCCTCAAAGGCCAAACTTGTCTTCGCCCAGAATCTGCATCACCCGCCGACTAAGTCTAAGTTCAGCTTCGGTTTCAGAAACACTGGTTATTTTGAATTCTTGAGACGGGATTTCGCCGGAGCGAACATAAAGCGCGGCGTATACTCCATCACTGCTAGCCATTGCGATTTCGCTGCGAGCCTTTGCATTTCGCTTCTTCGGGTTCTGTCGGAAAGCCGTCCAGCAGGATATGCCTTCACGGCGAAGCAGTGCAGCAATGGCCGCTGCCTTCGCTTCCAAATCGTCAGATTCTGGCAAGATGGCCACCGAGACCTCAGCGTGAGGAAACCGATCCCCCACCAGCATCGCCAGCCGCTCGATCCCGGCAGCCCAGCCCACCGCCGGGGTAAACGGCCCGCCCAAGCTCTCCATCAGCCCGTCATAACGCCCGCCGCCGAGCACAGTTCCCTGCGCCCCCAGCCGGTCGGTGACGAATTCGAAGGCGGTGTGGCGGTAGTAGTCGAGCCCGCGGACCAGTGAGGGGGCGCGGGTCCAGGCGACGCCTGCGGCATCGAGGCCCGAAGTGACCTTGCCGAAGAAGTCCTGCGCTTCGCTCGACAAAAAGTCGTCGATCCGGGGTGCATCGGCCACGAATGCCTGATCGCGCGGGTCCTTGCTGTCGAGGATCCGCAAGGGATTGCGCTCCAGCCGGTCCTGCGAGTCTTCCGAAAGCTCGGCTTTCACCGCGCGGAAGTATTCGACCAGCGCGGCGCGCCAGGCATCGCGGCTCTCCGCATCGCCCAAGGTGTTGAGCATCAGCGTGACGCCATCGGCAATGCCCAGTTCCTTGAGCAACTGATCGGCCAGCACCAGCAGTTCGACATCGGCCTGCGGCTCGCCCGCGCCCAGGATCTCGGCGTCGAGCTGGTGGAACTGGCGGTAGCGGCCCTTTTGCGGGCGTTCATAGCGGAACAGCGGGCCGTGCGTGGCAACCTTCAAAGGCGCGTGCTGCTGCCAGCCGTTGGTGAGGTAGGCGCGGCAAATCCCGGCCGTAAACTCCGGCCGCAGGGTCAGCGATTCGCCGCCGCGATCCTCGAAGCTGTACATTTCCTTCGAAACCACATCGGTGGTCTCGCCGATGCTGCGGCTGAACACTTCGGTCTTTTCGAACACCGGCATTTCGATCCGGCGGAACCGGTAGAGCTTGCGCACGCGCTCGAAGGTCTCGACGACATGCGCGAAAGCCTCGGCCTCAGCGCCGAAAATGTCCTGGGTGCCGCGAATGGCTTGCGGAGTGTTCATGGCGCTGGCCCCTAGCCTGTTTGGCCTTGGTCGAAAAGAGCGCAGCGAATCTTGCGCCGCGTTGCGCTTGCCGCCAGAACTGCGGCCCATGAACAGGAAAACAGGGATCGCCCTGGCCCTGGCAGCGCTTGCCCTGACTGCCGCGGCCACCGCCAGCAACCTTTCAGCGCCTTCGGCAGTGCCGCTGTCGCGTCAGGTGCCCGATGCGGCCGACAAGCCGTACCCGGGCGGCACGGTTCTGCTGGACATCGATGCCAGTGATATTACGCGCGGGGCCTACCGGGTGACCCAGACTTTCCCAGTGGCTCCTGGCACGCAGCGGCTAACGCTGCTGCTGCCGCAATGGCTGCCCGGCAAGCACGCCCCGCGCGGGCCGATGGCGGAACTGGTGGACATTCAGTTCACCGCGGGCGGCCAGAAGCTGACCTGGAAGCGCGATCCGGTGGAGGTCTATGCCTTCCATATCGATGTTCCGGCCGGGGCCAGCACCGTGGTGGCGCGCTTCATCCATACCAGCCCGCTGCAGACCAGCGAGGGCCGGATCACCATGACGCAGGAAATGCTCAACCTGCAATGGGAGCAGATGAGCCTCTATCCCGCCGGGCACTATGTTCGCCGGATCCGGATCAAGCCCAGCGTCACTTTGCCCCAGGGCTGGACTGCCGCCACTGCGCTGGACGGGGCGCAGCAGCAGGGGGGCCGCCTGAGCTGGGCGGAAACCAGTTACGAGGTGCTGGTCGATTCGCCGATCTTTGCGGGCAAGCATTTCCGCAAATGGGATCTGGGGCAGAACGTCACGCTCAACGTGGTGGCCGATGCGCCCGAACAGCTTGCCGCCAAGAGCGAACACATCGAGCTGCACCGCAACCTGGTGGTCGAATCGCGCCTGGCCTTCGGCGCCAATCATTTCGATCGCTACGAGTTCCTGCTGGCATTGACCGACCGGATGGGTTCGATCGGGCTGGAGCATCACCGCTCGAGCGAGAACCAGCTCGAACCGGGCACTTTCACCGAATGGGACAAGTACGAGTTCGACCGCAACCTGCTGCCCCACGAATATGCCCATTCGTGGATCGGCAAGTATCGGCGCCCGGCGCGGCTGTGGACGCCGGACTATCGCCAGCCGATGCAGGACGACCTGCTGTGGACCTATGAAGGGCAGGACCAGTTCTGGGGCACGGTGCTGGCCGCGCGATCGGGCCTGCAAAGCAAGGACATGGTGCTGGGAATGATGGCCAACTGGGCCGGGGGCTTTTCGGTCCAGGCCGGACGGCGCTGGCGCTCGGTTGAGGATACCGGGCACGATCCGATTTTCGCCGCGCGCAAGCCCAAACCCTGGTCCTCGCTGGCGCGCAGCGAGGACTATTACACCGAAGGCGCGCTGGTCTGGCTGGAGATCGACCAGATCATCCGCCAGCGCACCGGCGGCAAGCGCAGCATCGACGACTTCGCGCATGCCTTTTTCAGCATGAACCCGGGCGACTATGGCCAGTTGCCCTATGAAGTGGACGAGATCGTCACCAAGCTGAACCGGATCGCGCCCTATGACTGGGCGGGCTTCATCCAGCAGCGGATCAATACCCCCGGCCAGCCCGCGCCGCTGCAGGGGATCGAGCTGGGCGGCTACCGGCTGGTCTGGAAGGCTGAGCCCAATCCCTTCGAAAAGGCCCGGATGGCCGATGCCAAGCAGCTCACGCTGGGTTTCTCGATCGGGCTGACGCTCGACAAGGAAGGCAAAGTGCTGGCGACGCTGTGGGACAGCCCGGCCTTCAACGCCGGGATCGTGCCGGGATCGAAAATCGTCGCAGTGGGCGGTCTGGCCTATAGCGACGACGTGATCCGTGCGGCGATCACCGCAGCGGCCAAAGGCGGGCCAGCAATCGAACTGCTGGTCCAGCGCGGCAACCGCTATCAGACGATCCCGCTGAACTATACCGGCGGCCTGCGCTGGCCCTGGCTGGAACGCGCCGCGCCGGGCACCGCGCCAACCGGGCTGGACTTGCTGCTGATGCCCCGACGGCCGATGCCCAGGGCCGCCCCGGACAAGCCCAAGGCCCGATAGCCCGGTCCTGCCCGCAGCGCGCCCTGTCGCTTTCATGTTGCGATGCAGCATGGGCGCAGCTAAAAGCGCGGCCACCATGCGCATTGAAAAGATCCCCGTGGGCGACAACCCGCCCGAGAGCCTGAACGTCATCATCGAAGTGCCCGTCGGCGGTGAGCCGGTGAAGTACGAATTCGACAAGGAATCGGGCGCACTGTTCGTTGACCGGATCCTGCACACGCCGATGCGCTATCCGGCGAATTACGGCTTTATCCCGCACACCCTGTCCGACGATGGCGACCCGCTCGACGCGCTGGTGATCGCGCGCTCGCCGTTCGTGCCGGGCTGCGT
>JAGXTB010000239.1 GCA_018334165.1 Sphingomonadales bacterium
TTCCGGGAAAGCCTGCTGATCCGCGGTATCCTGCCGATCATCCCGCCACGCTCGAACCGAAAAGCGCCCGAGCATCCCGACTATCGCCGCTACAGGGATCGAAACCGGGTCGAGCGCATGTTCGGCAAACTCAAACAGCAACGCCGCATCGCCACCCGCTACGACAAGACCGTCCTGTCGTTCGAGAGCTTCCTCAACCTCGCCGCTTCACGGCTTTGGTTGAAGACTTTTGTCAACACGACCTAGGGGTTTGGAGCGGCTTCGCCGCAAGCGCGACCCCTCTGCGCCTCTACTTCTTCTCTGCGTCCTCTGCGTGAACCAAACTGGAGCAGCATTGCCGCTAAGACCGATCTGGCTTCGCCAACAAACCTACCCCCAGGCCCAATAGACCCCATACAAGCTGGTCAAGGTCAGCACCGTCCCGACCAGCACCAGCATGGTCTTGGGGTTGAAATGCTTGGCCGCCCAGGCGCCGAGCGGCGCGGCAAGCAGTCCGCCGATCAGCAGGCCCAGCGTCGCCCCGGCAAGATCCGCAAAGCCCAGGTGCCAGATGAAGGCGGCCGAAACGGTCACGGTCAGGAAGAATTCGACCGCGCTGACCGTGCCCACCACTTTGCGCGGATCGGCACCCTGGATCAGCAGGTTGGACGTGACGATCGGCCCCCAGCCGCCCCCGCCCGCGGCATCGAGGAACCCGCCAACCAGCCCCAAGGGCTCGATCAGTTTGGCCTGCTTGATCTTGGGCGGCCAGAAGATCCCGCGCGCCAGCAGGTAGATGCCGATGCCCGACAGGTAGAGCAGCACAAACGGCTTCACCACTTCGGCATGAAGATTGGAGAGCACATAGACCCCCAGCACCCCGCCGATCATCCCTGGCACCAGCAGGCGAAAGAACAGCCGCTTGTCGATATTGCCGTGGAGCAGGTGGCTGATCCCGGAGGTCGCGGTGGTGAAGCATTCGACCACATGAACCCGCTGCGAGGCGAGTGCGGGCGGCACGCCCATGACGCCGACCAGCAGCGTGTTGGAGATCACCCCGAAAGCCATGCCGAGCGCGCCATCGACCAGCTGCGCGGCAAAGCCGACGGCAATGAAAGGAAGCAAAGCGGCCAGATCGAAATGGGCAAAGTCAATCACCGCGCAGGCTCCTTCGCTCGATTCTCGACCGAAGGAATAGAGTTAATGCAGCACCCGCCCTACAAAGAAATTCACGCCCGCGCCCAAACGAAATCTTTGTGCGGCAAGCCGCCCAATCAGTTCAGCGCGAGCTCCACAGCAGCCGCAGCGTGGAGGCTGGTGGTATCGAACAACGGCACCGCGCTGTCGCTCTGGCCGACAAGCAGCATGATTTCGGTGCAGCCCAGGATCACCGCTTCGGCGCCGCGAGCGACCAGTCGCTCGATGACACCGCGATAGGCCTCGCGCGATTCTTCAAGCACCACTCCGGCAACCAGCTCTTCGTAAATCACCCGGTGAACCAGCGCGCGGTCTTCCGCCTCCGGAACCAGCACGTCCAGCCCGTGGCGCGTCGCCAGCCGGTCCTTGTAGAAGCCCTGCTCCATCGTGAAAGCCGTGCCCAGCAGGCCGACTGTGCCGATCCCGGCAGCCTTGACCGCCGCGCCGGTGGGGTCGGCGATATGCAGCAAAGGCACGCCCGCCGCAGTCTCCACCGCGTCAGCCATCAGGTGCATGGTGTTGGTGCAGATCACCAAGGCCTCGGCCCCGGCTCCGGCGAGCTTTCGCCCGGCGTCGGTCATCAACGCCTCAAGGCTCGCCCAGTCACCTTTGTGCTGGAGCGCTTCGATTGCGGAGAAGTCGAACGACCACAGCAGGCACTGCGCCGAAGCGGTGGGCCCGCGCGCTGCGCGCACGCCTTCGTTGATCAGCCGGTAATATTGCGCAGAGCTTTCCCAGCTCATCCCGCCGATCAGGCCGAGCACTTTCATGAGTGCCGCCGATAACGGAAATACCAGACCTCATGCCCATAAACCGTGCGGGCCTTGTGCTCATAGCGGGTTTCGGGCCAGCCGCCGGGGCGCTGCTGGAAGTCGGCCGGGCCCTCGATCAGCCAGTCGAACTGATCACGGTGACGGCGCATTACCATCAGGGCATGGCGGACATAGACCGCGTGATCAGTGCCAAAGCGGAATTCGCCGCCCGGCTTCAGCTTGGCCGCGAACAGGTTCACCGGCCCGGCATTCATCATCCGCCGCTTGGCATGGCGGGCCTTGGGCCAGGGATCGGGATGGAGCAGGTAGAGGAACGACAGCGAACCATCGGGGATCCGCCGCAGCACTTCCAGCGCATCGCCGTGATGGATCCGGACATTGCCGAGCGGCGGGTGCGCGCCGTTGTCGCCGTCAACGTGCGTCAACGCCTGCGCCACCCCGTTGAGGAACGGCTCGGCCCCGATAAAGCCGTGGTCGGGCAGCATATCGGCCCGTGCCGCCATATGCTCACCCCCGCCAAAACCGATTTCGAAATGGAGCGGGCGATTGTCGCCGAACAGCACTTCGGACGTGACCGGGCCCTCGGCAGGCATCGCGATCCGCGGCAACAACGTATCGACCAGCCCTTGCTGCCCGGCGCGCAAGGGCTTGCCCTTGGCGCGGCCATAGAGGCGGTTGATCGTGGTCGGATCGCCGGATTTGTGCGCAGTCATGGCCTGGGCGTTGGCAGCCGCGCCGCCAGGGGTCAAGGCATGGGGCGCTTTCCTACATGCCTGCGGATCGTTATTCTGCGCGCTGCTCTTTCTCATTGTCGGAGGCGGATCGCACAGCGCCGCAGAGCGCATTGGCGCCAACGAAAGGTCACACCAGGCCCCGCGAGGACCAGCTGTATGGCCCGCAAATATGGTATTCGTTCAGCAAATTGGTCCGCGGCTGCGGGCAAAAGTCACACTTTTTCTGAATACAGTTTACGGTCCAGCGTCGCCCAAACAAAAACGGCCCACCGGTAAGGGCGGGCCGTTGGTGTGACGAACTTGGGTAACAGGTTTCAGGCGGCCTGCATCTCTTCGCCCGGATCGCGCAGCACATAGCCGCGGCCCCAGACGGTTTCGATGTAGTTTTCGCCCCCACAGGCATGCGCCAGTTTCTTGCGCAGCTTGCAGATGAACACGTCGATGATCTTGAGTTCGGGTTCGTCCATCCCGCCATAAAGGTGGTTGAGGAACATTTCCTTGGTCAGCGTGGTGCCCTTGCGCAGCGACAGCAGCTCGAGCATCGCATATTCCTTGCCGGTCAGGTGGACGCGGGCGCCATCGACTTCGACAGTCTTGGCATCCAGGTTGACCGCCAGCTTGCCGGTGCGGATGACCGACTGCGAATGGCCCTTCGAACGGCGGACAACCGCATGGATGCGGGCGACCAGTTCTTCGCGGTGGAACGGCTTGGTGACGTAATCGTCGGCGCCGAAACCGAACGAGCGGACCTTCGAATCCATTTCGGAAATGCCCGACAGGATCAGGACCGGGGTCTGCACCTTGGCGACGCGCAGCTTCTTGAGAACGTCATACCCATGCATGTCGGGCAGATTAAGGTCCAGCAAGATGATGTCGTAATCATAGAGCTTGCCGAGGTCCAAGCCTTCTTCGCCCAGATCGGTCGAATAGACATTGAAGCCTTCGGTAGTCAGCATCAGTTCGATGGCCCGTGCCGTGGTCGGCTCGTCCTCGATCAGCAGTACGCGCATGGGTGGTCCCCTTTTGCCCCGTTTCCCTGGCCAATAACCCCTTGGTAAGGGTCATTGCCCGCCATTAACCATATGACCAATGAAGATGAAAGGTTAATTTCTCGTAAACGGCTGATTCCCCGCGAGTCGCATGTTGTCCGGCTCACGCCGGTGCGGACAAGGCATCCGCCTTGTCCTGGCCTGGCCGGCCCACTCCCCCGGCCCGACCACCCACAGGGTACCTTAAACGGGTGGTCGG
>JAGXTB010000240.1 GCA_018334165.1 Sphingomonadales bacterium
GCGCAGTGTCTCGACTTCGCTCGACACGAACGGAGGTG
Organism: Sphingomonadales bacterium; assembly: GCA_018334165.1. Taxonomy (GTDB): domain Bacteria; phylum Pseudomonadota; class Alphaproteobacteria; order Sphingomonadales; family Sphingomonadaceae; genus Novosphingobium. The sequence goes on from JAGXTB010000240.1 coordinate 39, forward strand.
GGTTTGTGGGGCGGTCCCTCGACTTCGCTCGGGACGAACGGGAAAAGGGATGACATCAGATCACCCAATTCCCCGCTGCGGGATCGGCCGGCTTCAAAGTCAGGTCGGGGCGCACGGTCGGGCCCAGCGCGCGGATGCGGTCCTTGATGTGCGCGGGGCGCACGCCGCTTTCATCCTTGACCGCCTCGATCGCATAGGCGGCGTTGACGCGGCGCGCGGCAGTCTCGCGGGCCAGGATCGTATCGGCGTGATCGCCGACATCGACCGCGTCCTCGACATGCAGCGACCATTGCACGCCGTCCCACCAGGTAACGGCGCCGCTCTTCAAATCGTTTCCGGTCAGGATTTTCACTGAGCTGCCTCCAGCGCCAGGGCGCGTAGCTGTTCGATTTCGGGCTCACCCGCGACTTCGCCGATCACGATCACCGCCGGGCTCTTGACCTTGTGCGCCTCGACCAGCGCGGGCAGGCCCGCCAGCGAGGCACGCAGCACACGCATTTGCGGGCGAGTGGCGTTCTCGATCACCGCCACGGGGATTTCGGGGGCCAGGCCATCGGCGATCAGCTTCTCGGCAATCGCCTCGCTGGTCGCGAGGCCCATGTAGATCACCAGCGTGCGGCCCTTGCCCGCGAGGCCCGACCAGTCCTGTTCGGACAGGCCCTTGCACTGGCCAGCCACGAAGCTGACGATCGAGGCGTGGCTGCGGTGGGTCAGCGGCATTTGTGCGGCCGCGGCAGCACCGATCGCTGCGCTGATTCCGGGGACCACTTCAACCGGCACCCCGGCCGCGCGGCAAGCCTCGGCCTCTTCGCCGCCGCGCCCGAAAATGAACGGATCGCCGCCCTTGAGGCGCACCACTTCGGTGCCAGCCAGCGCCTCGCGGACCAGCAGCGCGTTGATTGCGTCCTGTTGCAGGGTGTGGCGCGAGCGGCTCTTGGCGACCGAGACCAGCCGGGCGCCGGGCTTGGCCAGCGCCAGGATCGCGGGATCGACCAATCCGTCGTGAACGATCAGGCTGGCCTGCATCACCAGCCGCGCGGCGCGCAGGGTCAGCAGGTCGGGGTCGCCGGGACCGGCGCCGACCAGCCAGACCTTTGCGGGAGTGGGGGCAATGTTGCTCATCCCGCGGAAATGGGCCGCAGTCGCGCTGGGTGCCAGCCAGAATGCCTTTGCAGGGGGTTAGGTCAGCTTTCGCCGGCCTTGCCCGGCATGCCCGGCCAGTCCTTGATATGCAGGTCGCGCTGCGGGAAGGGCAAGTGGACGCCGTGCTCGCCGAACAGCCCCCAGATCCGCTTGAGCACGTCGGAACGGATGTTGCCGACCCCGGCTTCGGGATCGTCGATCCACAGCTGAATCTCGAACTGGATCGCGCTGTCGCCAAAGGCGGTCAGCCAGACCGACGGCTGGGGATCGGGATGGACGCGGGGGTGTTCGTTCGCGGCTTGCAGCATCAGCCGCTCGGCCAGCTCGACATCGCTGCCATAGGCGATCCCGACCGGCACCTTGAGCCGGACGTCGCGGGTTGAGAACGACCAGTTTTCGACCGTCGAGGTCATCAACAGCTCGTTCGGGATGAGGAATTCGATCTGGTCACGCGTGATAACCGAAACCGCGCGGATGCCGATCCGGCTGACCTGGCCGACGGTCTTGTCGCTGCCAGTGCCGACTGCAATCACGTCGCCCGGCTTGATCGATCGGTCCATCAGCAGGATGATGCCCGAAATCAGGTTGCCGAAAGTCTTCTGCAGGCCAAAGCCCACCGCCAGACCCATCGCGCCTGAAAACACCGTCAGCGCGGTCAGCTTGATCCCCAGGAAGTCGATCCCGACCAGGGCCAGCACGATCCACACCGCGATGCTGGCGAGCTTTTCGCCCAACAGCTGCTGCGTCGGATCGAGCCGGTGCATCCGCGAGAACAGGCGGCGGATCAGGAAAGATGCCATGCGGCCGACGGCGATGATCGCCCCAACGGTCAGCACCACCAGCAGCGCAAGGTAGAGCGAGACATGGTAGCTGCCGATGTCGAACCCGATCGCATCGAGCCGGGCGGTCAGCCGCGCGATGTCTTCCTTCAAGGTCATGCCGCAGCCCAGGCGGCCAGGCCGCGTTCAAGGTCCTTGATCAGATCGGCGGGGTCTTCGAGGCCAATCCACAGCCGCACTGCGTGGCGGTTTTCCGGCGCAATCCCGCGCGGCGGCCAGGGCATGACATCGCGGTCGCGCTCAGGGTGGCTGCCCAAGGCCAGGCTTTCGTAGCCGCCCCAGCTATAGCCGATCCCGAACAGGCTGAGCGTGTCGATCAGGGCGTCGCGGGCCTTCACGTCCTTGCCCGCCATGACCAGCGTCATCAGCCCGCAGCCGCCGCCATAGTCGCGCTTCCACAGCTCATGCCCGGGCGCGCCGGGCAGCACCGGGAACAGCACCGCGGCCACTTCGGGGCGGGCTTGCAGCCACTCGGCAATCGTCAGTGCGCTGGCGCACGAGCGTTCGAGCCGCAAGCCCATGGTGCGAAGACCCCGCAGCGCGAGCGCGCAATCGTCGGGTGAGGCCTGCTGACCCAGCATCAGCGAATGTCGCCGCAGCTTCGGATACCATTCGGCATTGGCAGTGACGCTGCCCAGCATCAGGTCGGAATGGCCGCCGACATGCTTGGTCAAGGCCAGGATCGACAGATCGACCCCGTGCTTCAGCGCCTGAAAGCCGGTCGGCCCGGCCCAGGTGTTATCCATCAGCACCACGAGCCCCCGCGCCTTGGCGGCCTTGGCCAGCGCGGGAATGTCGCACATTTCCATCGAGACGCTGCCGGGGTTTTCCAGCAGCACCGCGCGGCTTTGGACCGAGATCATCGCCGCAAAGCCATCGACATCCAATGGGTCGAAGTACCGCGTGGTCACGCCATAATCGCGCAGCGCCTTTTCGGCGAAAGTGCGGGTGGGATCGTAGGAATTGTCCGAAACGAGCAGCTCGTCCCCGGCTTTCAGCACCGCCAGCAAGGCCATCACCGGCGCGGCGAGACCGGTGGGGTAGAGCATGGTTCCGGCCGCGCCCGGCTCCAGCGCGGTCAGCGCGTCGGCCAGCGCCCACTGGGTTGGCCCGCCGCGCGCGCCATAGTGGAACACGCCGTCCTGGTTGACGTGGAGCCCCGCCTGCTGCGCGGCGCTGTCTTCATAAAGGTGCGTCGAGGCGCGCCAGACCGGCGGATTGACTACCGGCCCGGTCCATTCCGCCCGCCGCCCGCCGGTAACCAGGCGGGTCGCGGGGGCAATGTCGTCAGGCGGGTCCTTGGCCATCG
>JAGXTB010000241.1 GCA_018334165.1 Sphingomonadales bacterium
GGCGAGGAAGCCGACCAGGCCCACGGCCAGAACCAGACCCGCCAGCAGCTTGCCGCGCGAAGGCAGCGCCTGTCCGCGCCCGACCAGCAAGGCCGCAAGCCCCAGCACCAATGCCAGTGCCGCGACCAGTCCGCTGCCCAGGAAGGCCATGAACCCGGTCAGCTTGGGGATCAGGTCATAACGCGCCAAGGTCAGCCCGCTTGCCGCGACCACGACGGCGATCCCGGCAAGGAGCACCGACCAACGCGCCAGCCGTGCTTTCCATCCCGATTGTTCGGCCATATCGCGTCCCCTTACCCGTTGCGGCGCGAAGTCAGCATTAAACCGCAGCCCCGTCAATCGCGCCGACACAGGGTGGATCGACCGCAGCCGCGCAGCGCGCTACACCGGCCACCCAAAGGGGAGGATTTCCGCCACCATGCAGCCCAAACGTCTGGCCTTACTTGCTCTGTTCATCGCCGCGCTGACCGCGTGGTTCGCGCTCGACCTGGGCCAATACCTGACGCTTGAGGCGCTGAAGGCCCAGCAGGCCGCGATCGACCAGTTCTACCGCGCCAACCCCTTGCTGGTGCTGGCCGCCTTCTTCCTGATCTATGTCACGCTGACCGCACTGTCGGTGCCCGGCGCGGCGATCATGACCTTGGCGGCGGGGGCGGTCTTCGGGGTGGCGACCGGGACCGTGCTGGTTTCCTTCGCTTCCAGCATCGGCGCGACGCTGGCCTTCCTGGGTTCGCGCTATCTGTTCCGCGACGCCGTGCAGGCCCGCTTTGGCGCGCAGCTGCGCGGAATCAACGAGGGCGTGGCCCGCGACGGGGCGTTCTATCTGTTCTCGCTGCGGCTGGTCCCGGTCTTCCCGTTCTTCGCGATCAACCTGCTGATGGGGCTGACCCCGATCCGCACCTGGACCTATTACTGGGTCAGCCAAGTGGGGATGTTCCTGGGCACCGTGGTCTATGTCAACGCCGGCACCCAGCTGGCCCAGATCAGTTCGCTGTCGGACATCGCCTCGCCCGGCCTGCTCGGCTCTTTCGCGGCGCTGGGGCTGCTGCCGTGGGTGGGCAAGTGGATCATGGGGCTGATCAAGCGGCGGCGTGTCTATGCCCGCTGGACCAGGCCCAGGCGGTTTGACCGCAACATGGTGGTGATTGGCGCGGGCGCGGCCGGGCTGGTCTCCTCGCTGATCGCCGCGACCGTGAAGGCCAAGGTTACCTTGGTCGAGACGAACAAGATGGGCGGCGATTGCCTCAACTATGGCTGCGTGCCCTCGAAAGCCCTGATCAAATCGGCGCGGATTGCCGAGCAGATGCGCCATGCCGACCGCTATGGCCTGGAAGCCAGCGACCCGCGCTTCAGCTTCAAGGCGGTGATGCGGCGCGTCCACGACATTATCGCCGCAATCGAACCGCGTGACAGCGTCGAGCGTTACACCGGCCTGGGGGTCGATGTGGTCAAGGGCTATGCCAAGATCGTCGATCCCTGGACGGTCGAGATCGCGTGCGAGGATGGCACCAGCCAGCGGCTGACCACCCGCTCGATCGTGATCGCCGCCGGGGCCGAACCGCTGGTGCCCGCGCTGCCGGGGCTGGCGGGATCGGGCTATCTGACCAGCGATACGCTGTGGGAGGAGTTCGCCAAGCTCGACACCATGCCCCGGCGCATCACCGTGCTGGGCGGCGGACCGATCGGCTGCGAACTGGCCCAGGCCTTCGCCCGCCTCGGCGCCGAGGTAACCCAGGTCGAGCTGGCCGAGCGCGTGCTGATCCGCGAGGATGAGGACGTTTCGGCGCTGGCCAAGACGGCCTTGGAAACATCAGGAGTGACCCTGCTGACCCGGCACGAGGCGCTGCGGGTCGAAGGCCAGAACCTGATCGTGTCCTCAGGCGGCACGGAAAAAGCGATCCCCCACGATGCGCTGATCCTCGCCATCGGGCGCAAGGCGCGGCTCAGCGGCTATGGTTTGGAAGAGCTGGGGATCGAAACCCACAAGACCGTGGCAACCGACGAATACCTCGCCACGATCTATCCCAACATCTTTGCCGCGGGCGATGTCGCCGGGCCCTACCAGTTCACCCACGTCGCCTCGCACCAGGCCTGGTTCGCCAGCGTCAACGCGTTGTTTGGCCAGTTCAAACGCTTCAAGGCCGATTACCGGGTGATCCCCTGGACTACTTTCATCGACCCCGAAGTGGCCCGCGTCGGCCTCAACGAGCAAGAGGCGGCGGAGCGCGGCATTGCCCACGAAGTCACCGTCTATCCCATGCACGAGCTTGACCGCGCCATCGCCGAGAGCGCCACCGCGGGCTTCGTCAAAGTGCTGACCCCGCCGGGCAAGGACCGGATCCTGGGCGTCACCATCGTCGGCGATCACGCCGCCGAACTGCTCGCCGAATATGTCCTGGCGATGAAGCACGGGCTGGGCCTGGGCAAGATCCTGGGGACGATCCACACCTATCCGACCATGGCCGAAGCCAACAAGTTCGCGGCCGGCGAATGGAAGAAAAAGCACGCACCGCAAGGCCTGCTGCGGCTGGTCGAACGCTATCACTCCTGGCGGCGGGGCTAGGCCATGTTCGATGCCAAGCTGCGCCCGCTGGTCGACCGGCCGCTCAATGCGATGGGGCGCAGGTTGGCGGGGCTGGGAATCGGCGCGAATGCGGTTACGCTCGCGGGAGTTGTGTTGGGGATCGGCGCAGGAGTGGCCGCGGCGCGGGCGGACTTCACTCTCGCCCTGCTGCTGATCCTTGCCAACCGCCTGCTCGACGGGCTGGACGGCGCCGTCGCCCGCGCCACCCGGCTCAGCCACTTTGGCGGCTATCTCGATATTGTCGGCGACTTCGTGTTCTACGCCGCCGTGCCGCTGGGCTTCGGGCTGGCCACTCCGGCCAACCAGCTCCCGGCCATGGTCCTGCTTGCCAGCTTCATCCTGACCGGAATCAGCTTTCTCGCTTTCGCCGCAATCGCGGGCCAGCGCGGGCTGGAAACCGAGGCGCATGGCCGCAAGAGCTTCTTCTACAACACCGGCCTCGCCGAAGGGGCCGAGACGATCGCGGTCTTCGTCGCCATGGCGCTGCTGCCGCAGCATTTCGCGCCGATCGCTTACGGCTATGCCGCGCTGTGCCTGCTCACAGTCCTGCAACGCACCTTGATAGCCCGGCAGACCTTTGGCGATGGCTGATCTCTTGCCCAGTTCGCCCGAGACGATCCGCACTGCGGTGTTCCTGGGCATCTTTGCCGTCATGGCGGGTTGGGAAGCCGTGGCACCGCTGCGCCGCTCAGAGCTGCCCCGCCTGGTCCGCTGGAGCAACAATCTGGCGCTGCTGCTGACCGGCAACCTGTTGCTCAAGCTGATCGTGCCACTGGGCGCCGTGGGCTTTGCCGCCCTGGCCCAGACGCGCGGCTGGGGCTTGCTGGGGTTGGTGAATTGGCCGGACTGGCTGGAACTGGCACTGGCTTTCGTCGCGCTGGACCTCGTGATCTATGCCCAGCACCGGCTGTTCCACAAGGTCCCGCTGCTGTGGCGGCTGCACCGCGTCCACCACGCTGACACCATGTTCGACGTCACCACCGCACTGCGCTTTCACCCGCTCGAGATCGCCGTCTCGCTGGGAATCAAGCTCGTCGCAATCGCGCTGATCGGCGCCAGCCCAGGCGCGGTGCTGCTGTTCGAGATCGTGCTCAACGGCGCGGCGATGTTCAACCACGGCAACGTCACCCTGCCCGCCTGGCTGGAACGCCCGCTGCGCCGGATCGTGGTCACCCCCGACATGCACCGCATTCACCACTCGACCCTGCCAGCTGAGACCGACAGCAACTACGGCTTCAACCTGTCCTGCTGGGACCGCCTCTTCGCCAGCTACACCCCCGCCCCCAGCCGCCCGCAGGAAAGCATGCCGATCGGCCTAACCCAGTTCCGCGCGCCCCGCGAAGCCTGGCTCGACCGCCTGCTGCTGCAACCGTTCGCCCGAAGCGGCCGGGGCCGCGAAGGCACTTAAGAGATGTTTGGCTCGCTCCTCAAGGGAGCAAATGGTGCCAGAAGAGGACCCACATCGGACCGAAATTTCATATCCGGATCAACGTGTTAGACAGTTCGGCTTTTTGCGTTGCCCGAAAAAAGGCCCGAACGGTCTGATAAGGTATTGGTTCGATGCCTTTTTAAGGACTCGAACGATTTCAAAACCCCAGATTCCCACGATTTTCATCCCGCGAACAAAAGCAGAAAACGGGCCTCTTGATTCGGTTCCTGTTCGGTCGTTTCCGGGCTGAGATCGAGGTCCATTCGCACCCCGCTGACAATCATTCGGTCTTCGAAGCCTGTAACGGCAGTTTGCCAGTTCGGGCGTCTAGTGCCCACATGTCTTCAATTCTCGAAAAGCCGAGATCAAGGATGTCAGCCATCCCTCGCTTTGGCTCGTAGAAGTCAATCTCGACATGGGAGATCGATCCCGAAGAGATGAAGCCTGGCAAGGCCCAGATGGCATCGATCGGGCTATAGATCGTCAGCGAACGCCGATCCTTGCGCAGAGCGAGCGACAGGAAATAGGGCCGGGCATCTTGATCGTCGGGTCCAAGCCATAACTTACGCTCACTCGTTAGGGTGTGCCGTGCCGCCGGGCAAGGTCGCCGGTCTTCGCGCCGGCCTCTGCCTCCTTCAACACCCCGATGATCTGCTCTTCCGTAAACCTCTTGCGCTTCATCTCGTCCGTCCTCGTCTGGGTCGGACTCTAATCGCAACTGGAGGAAATTACCCGTGGCAGGTCAGAGGATGTCCGACGATCAACCTGAAGGGGCTTGCGTCAGAGTCTCAGCGGATAAAATTCTGTAGGAAAATCGCAGATTCAGCTGGACTGGCGGAGGTTCAGAAAGAGTTACTCCTCGACGTCCTTAGTAAAAATTCTCGATATCTGAATTCATCTGATATATTTAGAAGAAATCCATATTTCTTGTCGCTCTTGATCGAATATTTTGAAAACAGAAAATCTAAAGGTGTTGGGGCACAGCTCGATTTCAACTATTTGATGAGTCAGTATATCGAGCGGGAAGCAGAGCGTTCATACGCAAAGCGCCCGAACTCTACGCTATCGGGGCAGGCTGAAGCACCAAGTAAATTCCGAAGGGCCCTCGAGCCATCTGCGAAGATCGCTTTGCAGTTCTTCTCGTACCACATGACCCAATCGAGGGACGAAGATGCCCTCTATAACCGCACACATGTTAGTACTGCGGTAATCGACGCTTTCATTCAAGAGGGACTAAGGGATGTTGCCGAAGGCACTCCCGGCGTCTGGTCTGAGGCAAAGGATTTGCTGGAAGGCCTTTGCGCTGATGGTTCCGGTGATAGTGACAGGCTCCGCGACTTAATTGCTCGGGACATTCTTGATGAAAATGACATTAGGATATTGATCATCCTAGCTCAGCGGACTGATCTGGATCCAGAATCGCTCGTTCGAGACGCATTGGGTCGGATTGTAACTGAAGTGCGCGGGGAGGAGGCTGAGTGGTATGATGAATTCATTAGATCGATGGCAAAGATTGCTCACCCGGCGCTCCTAAGGTCCAAGTTCGACAGGTTGGGTGCCCTCCTTTTCATAAGAGGCTTCGCCGCTGCTCATGCTTTGAGACTGGTGTACGTCACATTGGACAATGAAGAGCCCTCAGCTCAATTTCGTCATCGGAGGTTGGCTGAATACTTTGCGGCTTGTTACTATGTGGTGCGATGGAATGAGGGGGCGGCATTCGACGGATCCCCTTGGCTCACCCCGGTACTCAACTTAGGTCGTGTTGACAAAAGTCTTCAACCAAAGCCGTGAAGCGGCGAGGTTGAGGAAGCTCTCGAACGACAGGACGGTCTTGTCGTAGCGGGTGGCGATGCGGCGTTGCTGTTTGAGTTTGCCGAACATGCGCTCGACCCGGTTTCGATCCCTGTAGCGGCGATAGTCGGGATGCTCGGGCGCTTTTCGGTTCGAGCGTGGCGGGATGATCGGCAG
>JAGXTB010000242.1 GCA_018334165.1 Sphingomonadales bacterium
CAGGCCGAGGGCATCACCCGCGCCGAACTCGACGCCTGCGCGCTGACCTCACAGCAACGCGCTGCCGCGAGCGACCGGGACCCGGCGCTCCAGGCCTCGCGCCTCGCCGCGGGCAGTCTGACCGGCGAGGAGTGCCCGCGCCCCACGACCAGCGCCGAATCGCTCGCCGCGCTGCCCGGTGCTTTCGGTTCCTTGCAGCAAGATTATGCCGAGGCCTTGGAGGGCGCGACTTTCGCGCCGCTTCACACCCTCAGCCACGCCCCACCGGTCTGTGATGGTGCGGGTCTGGCGCTGGTCGGCACCGCAGGTCTCGCCGCCAAACCCCGCGCCCGCGTGATGGCCTATGCCGAAAGCGGCGGCGATCCCGCTGCCTCGCTCACCGCCGGCTTCGCAGCCATGGACAAGGCCCTCGCCCGTGCCGGACTGGGTCTGGCCGAGATCGATCGGATCGAATTCATGGAAGCCTTCGCGGTGACCATCGCCAAGTTCCTGCGCGACCGCGCGCCCGATCCGGCACGAGTCAACGTCAGCGGCGGCCACCTCAGCAAAGGCCACCCGATGGGTGCCACCGGCGCAATCCTCACCTCGGCCCTGCTCGACGCGCTGGACGCATGCCAGGGCCGCTATGGGCTGGTCGTTACCACTGGCGCGATGGGCGTGGGTGCGGCAATGGTGGTGGAACGGATCTAGGAAGGGATCGGCCGTGCCAATGACTGACGACCATCGGCAAAGGGCTCAGGTCCTCGGGGGAATCGCACTCGCTTCGGTCCTGGCCTGGCAGACTGCGCTTGGCAGCCTGGTCCTCTACCCGTTCACGATCCTAGCAACCTGGTTCCATGAAATGGGCCACGGCATCGGTGCCATGCTGACCGGCAACCAGTTTGAACGCCTGGTGATCTACGCCGATGGTTCGGGGGTGGCCCAGTCGCTGCGGCCTGTGGATGGGCTGGCCCTGACCGACGCGGTGATCGCGGCGGCCGGCCCGCTCGGCCCGGCGGCGGCGGGCGCACTGCTGATCGTTGCCTCGCGCAGCCCGAAAACCACGCGCATCGCCTTGGCCGTGCTTGGCGCCGCGCTGGTCCTGTCCACCGCGATCTGGGTCCGCTCGCTGGTCGGCTGGCTGGTCCTTCCGGCCCTGGGACTGGCGATCCTGCTGATCGCACTCAGACTGTCCCCGCAAGTCCAGCAATTCGCCATCCAGCTCCTCGGCGTGCAGGCCTGCATCAGCGTGTGGAAGCAATTCGACTATCTGTTCAGCCCCGGCGGCATCGTTGGCGGGCAAATGCAACGCTCGGACACCGGCGCCATCGCCGATGCCCTGTTCCTGCCCTACTGGTTCTGGGGCGCAGGCATCAGCGCCGCAATCCTGGCCCTGCTGTGGGGAAGTTTCAGAACCGCCTTCCGCAGCTGACACGGCGCGTGAATAGAGAAATGGTGCCGCTTACAGGATTCGAACCTGTGACCCCATCATTACGAATGATGTGCTCTACCGACTGAGCTAAAGCGGCACTCAACTTGTGGAGGCCCGAGCCGGAATCGAACCGGCATAAACGGATTTGCAGTCCGGTGCGTAGCCATTCCGCCATCGGGCCTCTCTGCAAGGCTCGGGCCACTAGCTTAGCCAAACCGGGCGCGCAAGGCGATTCAGAGTCTTTCCAACCTAGATTGGCCCTTCGTGATCGCCGCAGGAAGCTTCTCGGCAAGGAGCCTTGTGCAGGGCGGGCTGGTAGCCCGTCCAAGCAAGACAACGCTGTCCGAGGGGCTTCCTGCGGCAACCCCTCCGGGGCGGGCCGATTTTGGCCGATTGCTGCGTTGCTCGTCGGTCACTATGCGATGGCATGGCTCCCTCCTCGCGTCTTGCACTCGGCCAAAATCGGCTCCGTCACGAAGGGCCAATCTAGGTTGGAAAGACTCTAAGCTATGCGGCTGAAGCCTACCAGACGCCGCGCGGGGTCGGCGGTGTCGAGCCGGACCTCGATCCGGTCGCCGGGGTGAACGCTGCGCGCGGTGGTACGGGCGACCACCGGCAGATCGCAGAGCTGGATCCGGGTACCGGCCTCATCGAGCTGGGTCACGACGGCAGCGAAGTGCTGGCCCTCACGGCCGGCCAGGATCGCGGCTTCGGCCAGATCGACCACCGCGCGTTCGACCTGGCCTGCGCGGGCGCCGCTTTTGCCCATAACCGGGCCGAGTTTGTCGAAGGCTGCTTCGACTTCGGCTTCGACCGCTTGGCCATTGGCGAGGCTGAGCGCGGCGCGGATCACATAGCGGTCGGCCAGGCGGCGCAAGGGCGCGGTCATGTGGCAATAGGTCGCCGCCATCGCCGCGTGCCAGGGCTTCACGCCTTCTTTGTAGGGCACATAGCTGGCTCCGTTTCCGGCACGGCGGATTGCCAGCATGAAGGCGGCGGCGCGCGGGTCCTGCGGATCGAGAGTCTTTTCGAACTGGGCCAGGCTGGCCTGCTCCGGCCAATCGAGGGCGAAGGCGCGCGCGGTATGGCGCAGGCGGGCGACGGCGCGCTCGTCAGGGCCCGCCATCACCCGGAACAGTCCGGTCTTCGCGGCAAAAAGCGCATCGGCCACCGCGAGATTGGTGGCGAGCGAAAGCGCGGCGTTGCGGCGCTCGGCCTCGGCCAAAGGGCGCAGCCGCAGCGTGAAGTGGCCCGCGCCGTCGCGCTCGACTTCCTGTTCGGGCGGATCGACCCGCGCCGCCCCGCGCGCATCTTCGGCAGCAGCAATGCGGCGCGCGAGTTCGGCGAAACCGGCGGGCAGCTGGTCCTCGGTGGCAGTTTCATAGCCCAGCTTGGCGCGGCTGTGGATCACCGCGCGCTCGACGCCCTGCAAGGCCACCGCGCCATCGGGCGCGACGCGGGTGGTGAAGACCACGGCGGCGCGCGGACCATCGGGCAGCAGGCTGGCGGCGGCTTCGGACAGAACCTTGGGATAGAGCCCGGCCTTGCCATCGGGCAGGTAAAAAGTCTCACCGCGCGCCCAGGCCTCGGTGTCGACCGGATCGCCATCGGCCACGAACCACGGCACGTCGGCGATGGCATAGTGGAGCAGCATGTCGCTGCCTGCCGCCTCGATCGCGAAGGCCTGGTCGAGATCGGTCGAGCTGGCCGGGTCGAGCGTGAAGAATGGCGTAGCGGTGCGGTCGGCATGGTCGCTGAGCGGGCGCGCAGCAGCTTTGCGGGCTGCTTCCTCAACCACGGGCGGGAATGCGGCGGGCACCTTGAACTGCGCGCGGATCGCGGTGAGGCCTTCGGCGAGCAGACAATCAGGATCGCGCAAGGCCTTCATAAGTGTGGGCTAGCCTGCTGCCCGGCACTTGCCAAGCCAATGCCTTTTCAGCATGGCGCTGGCACGGCATTGACGGCAGAATTGGCAGCACGGTAAGCCGCGCCCCGTCACGCCGAAAAGAGGAGCCCAGAAAGATGAAGACCCGCGCCGCAGTCGCCTTCGCGCCCAAGCAGCCGCTCGAGATTGTCGAGCTGGACCTCGAAGGTCCTAAGGCTGGCGAAGTGCTGGTCGAAATCATGGCGACCGGGATCTGCCACACCGATGCCTACACGCTCGACGGACTTGACAGCGAAGGGCTGTTCCCCTCGGTGCTGGGCCACGAAGGCGCCGGGATCGTGCGCGAAGTGGGCCCCGGTGTGACTTCGGTCAAGCCCGGCGATCACGTGATCCCGCTTTACACCCCCGAATGCGGCCAATGCAAAACCTGCCTGTCGGGCAAGAGCAACTTGTGCACCGCGATCCGTGCCACGCAGGGCAAGGGGCTGATGCCCGATGGCACCTCGCGCTTCAGCTACAAGGGCCAGACCATCTTCCACTATATGGGCTGCAGCACCTTTTCCAACTTCACCGTGCTGCCCGAAATCGCGGTGGCCAAGATCCGTCAGGACGCACCGTTCAAGACCAGCTGCTACATCGGCTGCGGGGTGACCACCGGGGTTGGCGCGGTGACCAAGACCGCCAAGGTCCAGCCGGGCGATAACTGCGTGATCTTCGGGCTCGGCGGGATCGGGCTCAACGTGATCCAGGGCGCCAAGATGGCCGGGGCCAACGTCATCCTGGGGATCGACCTCAACCCTGACCGCGAGGAATGGGGCCGCAAGTTCGGGATGACCCATTTCCTGGGCACCAAGGGCATGAGCCGCGAGGAGATCGTCGCCAAGATCGTCGAGATCACTGATGGCGGGGCCGACTATTCGTTCGATGCCACCGGCAACACAGAGGTGATGCGCACCGCGCTCGAATGCTGCCACCGCGGCTGGGGTACCTCGATCATCATCGGGGTGGCCGAAGCCGGCAAGGAAATCAGCACCCGCCCGTTCCAGCTGGTCACCGGGCGCAACTGGCGCGGCACGGCATTCGGCGGGGCCAAGGGCCGTACCGATGTGCCGCAGATCGTCGACATGTACATGGATGGCAAGATCCAGATCGACCCGATGATCACTCACGTGATGGGTCTGGAAGAAATCAACACCGCCTTCGACCTGATGCATGCCGGCAAGTCGATCCGCAGCGTCGTGGTGTTCTGATGTTCAGCCACATTGCCATCGGCGCCGACGATATCGATGCCGCCAAGCGTTTCTATGACGCGGCGCTGGGCGCGTTGGGCGTGCCAGCCGGTGAGATCGATGTGCGCGGGCGGCTGATCTACATGCACGCCGGTGGCCGCCTGCTGATCACCCGCCCGATCAACGGCCAGCCGGCCGCAGGCGGCAATGGCCATACGCTTTCGTTCCTCGCCGCTTCGCCCGCCGAGGTCGATGCCTGGCACGCAGGCGGCCTCGCCAATGGCGGAACCTCGATCGAAGACCCGCCGGGCGAGCGCCGCCCGCCCGATGGCCGGGTGCTCTACCTCGCCTATTTGCGCGATCCTTCGGGCAACAAGCTCTGCGGCTTTCACCGGATCGCATGATGGAACAGCAATCGAGCACCCGCGCCCACGGCGGCACGCAAGGGGTCTATACCCACCAGTCGGAGGTCACTGGCACGCCAATGACCTTTTCGGTCTTCGTGCCGGACCATGCCGAGGGCGCTAAGCTGCCGGTGCTGTGGTATCTCTCGGGACTGACCTGCACCCACGCCAATGTCACCGAGAAGGGTGAGTTCCGGCGGGCCTGCGCCGAGCACGGGATCATTTTCGTCGCGCCGGACACCAGCCCGCGGGGCGACGATGTGCCCGATGACGAGGGCTACGATTTCGGCAAGGGCGCAGGCTTCTATGTCGATGCGACCCAGGAGCCTTGGGCCGCGAACTTCAAGATGCGCAGCTATGTCGAGCAGGAACTGCCCGCACTGGTCGCAGCCGAGTTCCCGATGGCCGACATGGGCCGTCAGGGGATCACCGGCCATTCGATGGGCGGACACGGCGCACTGACCATCGCGCTGCGCAATCCCGGCCGGTTCAGATCGGTCAGTGCCTTCGCCCCGATCGTCAGCCCGCTCAATTGCCCCTGGGGCGAAAAGGCGCTGGGCGGCTACCTTGGCGACGACAAGTCGGCCTGGCGCGAGTATGACGCTTGCGCGCTGATCGAAGACGGTGCGCGCCTGCCCGACTTTCTGGTCGATCAGGGTGAGGCCGACAATTTCCTGCACGAACAGCTCAAGACCGGGCTGCTGGTGATGGCTTGCCGCAAGGCCGGGATACCGGCGACGATCCGGATGCAGCCGGGCTATGACCATTCGTACTACTTCATCTCCAGCTTCATGGCCGACCACGTGAAGTGGCACGCGGCGCGGCTTTAGGGCTGGCCGGAAAACCAGTTCCGTTCGAACCACAGCGCCAGGTTGACCAGCGCGATCAGCACCGGGACTTCCACCAAGGGTCCGATCACCGCCGCAAAGGCGACTGGCGAGGCAATCCCGAAGGTGGCAATCGCCACTGCAATGGCCAGTTCGAAGTTGTTCGAAGCCGCAGTAAACGACAGTGCTGCGGTGCGTGAGTACCCTGCGCCCAGCGTCCGCCCGGCGGCGAACGCCAGCACGAACATCGCCACGAAGAAGATGACCAGTGGCAGAGCGACACGCAGCGCATCAAGCGGCAGAGCCAGTATCTCGCCGCCCTTCAGGCTGAACATGGCGACAATCGTGAACAGCAACGCGATCAGCGTAACCGGGCCGATCGCGGGCAGGAAGCGGCCTTCGTACCATTCAGCCCCGCGCGCGCGGATCAAGGTGCGGCGCACCAGGAACCCGGCCAGGAACGGGATGCCCAGATAGGTCAGCACGGCCCTGGCGATGGTGCCGAAATCGATTTCGACCACTTGCGATTCAAGCCCCACCAGCGGCGGCAGGAACGTGAGGTAGAACCAGGCATAAGGAACATAGAACAGGATCTGGAACAGCGAGTTGAACGCCACCAGCCCGGTCACATATTCGCTGCTGCCCTTGGCCAGCTGGTTCCACACCAGTACCATCGCGATACATGGAGCGATCCCGATCAGGATCAGCCCGGTCATGTATTCGCGGTGTTCGGGCAGCAACCAGGCAGCCAGCGCAAACATGAAGGCCGGGGCCACGATCCAGCACAGGATGAACGACAGCGCCAGCATCCGCCAGTCGCGGAACACCTGGCCCAACGCCTCATACCGGACCTTGGCCAGCGGCGGGAACAGCATCAGGATCAGGCCGATGGCGATCGGGATCGAGGTCGACCCCACGCTCATCGCACCCAGCGCCGCTGGTACGGCGGGAACCAGCGATCCCAGTGCGATCCCCAGTGCCATCGCGGCAAAGATCCAGACGGTCAGGTAGCGGTCGAGGAAACCCAGCCGGGCAGGGGCCGCTTCGCTTGCAGTGGTCGCCATCAGGCGGCTCCTTCCATTTGCCCGATCCGGGCCAGTTCAGCGCTGGCCGATGCCCGGTCAAGCGCGTTCAGGTTCAGTGCCAGAAAGGCCCGCACCCGCATGTCGAGCAAGCGCCAGGTCTCCTCGAACGCCGCATCGACCTCGGCCTCGCTGCCTTCGACGTCAGCTGGATCCGGCAAGCCCCAGTGTGCGCGCAGCGGTGCGCCGGGGAATACCGGGCAAGCCTCGCCCGCGGCATTGCCGCAGACGGTGATCGCCAGATCGATTTGCGGGGCGCCGGGTCCGGAATACTCGTTCCAGCTTTTCGAGCGGAACTGCGCCGGATCGATCCCCTTGCGGGCGAGCAGCCGCAGCGCGCCGGGATGCGGCACGCCCTTGGGTTTGCTGCCGGCGCTATAGGCCGCGATCCGGCCCTGCCCCAGATGTCCGAACAAGGCTTCGCCCAGGATCGAGCGGGCGGAATTGCCGGTGCACAGCACCAGAACGGAAAACATCGTCAATGTGCTTCGCCAATCGGTTCGCGGATCACCGCCTCGCAGGGTTCGCCGCCGCAGCAATTCTCTGAAAGGTAGGACAGCAGCGCGTTCATTGCGCCAAACTGGGCGGCATAGATGATCGAGCGGCTCTGGCGGTGCTGGCTGACCAGCCCGGCATTGCTGAGCTGGGCCAGGTGAAAGCTCATCGAACTGGGCGGCACCCCCAGCGCTTCGGCCAGGGTCCCGGCCGAAAGGCCTTCAGGTCCGGCCTGGACCAGCAGGCGGAACGCCGCCAACCGGTGCTCTTGCGCGAGCGCGCCAAGCGCCCGAATAGTCTGGTCGGCCTGCATCGTATTCCCCAATGATTCGACATTTATCGAAATATCGAATCATTGGGGTCATCGTCAAGCCTCACGGATCGACGAACAGCCCTTTGCGCTTTTCCATCTGGCTCATCACCGCCTCGATCTGGTTCTTGGTCCCGATCAAGGCCTGCTGCTCAATGCTTTCGGCCATCAGGATCTCATCGACCGAGGCGTGGAGGTAGGAATTGAACAGCCGCTTGGCGGCGCGTTCGGCATGCGGGTTGCGTTCGGCAATCTCGGCGGCGATGGCATTGGCGCGGGCCAGCGGGTCGGAATCGACGATCGTGGCGAAGCCGTATTCGTGGGCCTGGGCACCAGTGAATTCGCGGTTGGTATAGGTCAGTTCGCGCAAGCAATCGTCGCGCACCATGCCGCGCCACAGCGCATAGCCGGCCATGTCGGGAACCAGCCCCCACTTCATTTCCATCACCGCCAACCTTGCATCGGGCGCAACCACGCGGATGTCGGCACCGCTCGCCACTTGCAGCCCGCCGCCAAAGCAGACCCCGTGGACCGCGGCGATCACCGGGACCGGCAGCTTGCGCCACAGCATCGCCACTTGCTGGGGCTGGTTGGCATTGCCATGAGTGCGCTCGGTCAGCGGCGCGCGATCGTGCCGGGCGGTGTTGGCCATCGAAGTCAGATCCAGCCCAGCGCAGAAGCTGCGCCCCTCGCCCGCCAGCACCACACAGCGCAGACCTTTCAGATCGTGCAGCACATGCCCGGCATCGATCAGCGCCGCGAACATGTCGGGATCGAGCGCGTTCATCTTGTCGGCGCGGACCAGGCGGACCTGGGCGACACCGTCATCACCCATGGCAATGCGGACCCGGTCGGACGGATTGACAGTGTATTCCATGGCGGTGCGTCCTTGTGGCAGTCTTGTGGCGATCAGAATGTGAGCTGTTCCTTGCCCATCCTGAGATAGCCGTCCAGCGCCAAATTGCCGTCCAGCGGCAAGGCCGGGCGCGAACCGATCGCCAGCAAGCAGTACGAACCGTCCGGCAAGGTTTCGACCAGTCCGTCAACGCCTGATGTGCGCAGCTTGGCCCGCAGGCGGCTGACATGGACCGCCAGGCTGTTGGTCTCGGGCCGGAACGACAATCGCCAGACATCGTAGAGCAGCTCGTTCGCGCTGACCGCTTCGCCGGGGGTTTCGGCCAGCCGCCACAGCAGCGCAAACTCGCGCGGATGCAGCCCGACCGCGCGCCCGGCGACATAGGCCTCGCGCGAGAGCAGGTCGAGCTTGATCGCCCCGTGGAGCCGATAGCGCGGCAGCGACTGGGCAAGCTGTTCGAGCCGCAGCACCCGCGCCTCAATCTCATCCAGCGAGGGCCCGCAGCCCAGCGCATCGCCGAACCCCAGCCGCAGCATCCGCGTGCGTTCGCTCGATTCGTCGACCTCGAGCATCATCATCCATTTGCGCTGCGCCGGATGGGCACCGGCCAGGCTGAGCCACTGCGCCAGCGGCAGGTGATGCGGCAAGCCCAGCAGCACATGGGCTTCGAACGGAGCGGTGGAGCGCGAATCGCTCAGCAACTGCCAGCCCAACCGTCGAAGGTCATAGGCGGCAGGGATCGGTTCAGCCGAAAACCAGCGAAACAGCCGCACAAAGCCCTCTCAAGGAGATCGCAAGTCAGCCTTGCCCCTTGCACTGGCTGCACAATTCCAGCTGCCCGCGCAATAGGGGACAAACCTCAAGCCAAACCTGAAGTTTACCAAACGCTAGGCCGCCGAGGAATTGACCCCCATGCTTTGCAAATAGCGGCGAACATTGCGTGCGGCTTGGCGCAGCCTTTGTTCGTTTTCTACCAAGGCGATACGCACATAGCCTTCGCCTTCCTCGCCGTAACCCACGCCGGGGGCAACCGCGACTTCGGCATGGGTGAGCAATTGCTTGGCGAATTCAAGGCTGCCCATCTCCTTCAGCGCAGGCGGCAGCGGGGCCCAGGCGAACATCGAGGCCTTGGGGCTGGGAATCTCCCATCCGGCGCGGCCGAAGCTTTCAACCAGCACATCGCGGCGCTTTTGATAAAGCACGCGGTTGGCCTCGACGATATCCTGCGGGCCGTTGAGCGCGGCGCAGGTCGCGGCCTGGATCGGGGTGAAGGCCCCGTAATCGAGGTAGCTCTTGACCCGCTTGAGCGCAGCGATCAGCCGCTGGTTGCCAACCGCAAAGCCGACCCGCCAGCCGGCCATCGAGAAGGTCTTCGACATCGAGGTGAATTCCACCGCGACATCCTTGGCACCGGGTACCTGCAGGATCGAGACTGTGGGATTGCCGTCATAGTAGAGCTCGGAATAGGCGAGGTCCGACAGCACCCAGATCTTGTTCTCTTTGGCCCAGGCGACCAGCCGTTCGTAGAACGCCAGATCGACCGTCTCGGCGGTGGGGTTCGACGGATAGTTGACGATCAGGATCGAGGGGCGCGGCACGGTAAAGGCCATCGCCCGGTCCAGCGCGCGCCAGTAGTTCTCATCCGGCGTGGTCGGAACCGAGCGGATCGTTGCGCCCGCGATGATGAAGCCGAAGGTGTGGATCGGGTAGCTGGGGTTGGGCGCCAAGACCACGTCGCCAGGCCCGGTGATCGCGGTGGCGAGGCTGGCGAGGCCTTCTTTCGAGCCCATCGTCATCACCACTTCGGTTTCAGGATCGAGCTCCACGCCGAAGCGGCGGCCATAGTAATTGGCCTGCGCCTTGCGGACGCCTGGAATGCCGGAGCTCGCCGAATAGCCATGCGCGTCGGGCTTTTGCGCAACCTCGCACAGCTTGTCGATCACGTGTTGCGGTGGGGGCAGGTCGGGGTTGCCCATGCCCAGGTCGATAATGTCCTGCCCGGCAGCTCGCGCGGCGGCCCGCATGCCGTTGACTTCGGCGATGACATAGGGCGGCAGTCGCTTGATGCGATAGAAATCCTCGGACATTGGACCTTTCCAGGGTTGGGCGCGCCAGGTCGGCACGCCGGCCTTATCGGGGAAAGGGGCCGCCAGCGCCAGTGGGTTTTGTGTGCAGCTGCACAACAAGCCTCGCGATTGCCGCGCCAAACGGCTATGAAGGGCCGCGAAGGAGCCTTTCGATGAGAGACCAGACGGCCCCAAGTGGCAGTAGCGGCGGCAGTGCCGGCGATATCCTCTCCGCAATGATGCAGGCCCCGCAGCAGCTGTTCACCCAGTTCATGCCGGATGGCGCGGCCTCCGGCGATGCGGGCCAATGGACCGAGGTCGCCCAGCGCATGCAGGCGCTGTGGGCGCAGTTCCAGCAGGAACAGGCCACCTCAGCCGCGGGCAAGCTGCCGATGCTGCTGGCTGATCCGGGCAATTTCGCCGGGATCATGCAGGGCTGGCTCAAGATGCTGCCGCTGAGCCAACCCGAAAGCCAGAAGCGCTTCTGGGAGGAAAGCCTGGAGCTGTGGCAGGGCGTGCTGGGCCAGTACGGGATCGGCCCCAAGGCCGGTGAGGCAGGCAGCGAAGGCCCGCAACTGCCGCGCAAGGACCGCCGCTTTGCCGATCCCAAATGGCGCTCGCAACCGTTCTATGCCCTTGTCCACCAGACCTACCTGCTGCTGGCCGAACAAGTCATGGCCATGGCCGAAAGCGTCGATGTCGGCGATCCGGCCAAGGCAGAACAGCTCAAGTTCGCCGCGCGCACCCTGGTCGAAATGCTCAGCCCGGCGCATTTCCCGCTGACCAACCCGCTGGTGGTCGAAAAGACCCTGGCGACGCGCGGCGAGAACCTGGTCAAAGGGCTGGAACACCTGCTGGCCGATCTGCGGCAGGGCCAGCTGACTCACGTCGATCCGCAGGCTTTCCGCGTGGGCGAGAACATCGCCACCACTCCCGGCAAGGTCGTCCACGAAACCCCGCTCTACCAGCTGGTTCAGTACAGCCCGACCACCGACAGCGTGCTCGAAGTGCCCTTGGTGATCTTCCCGCCGTGGATCAACCGCTTCTACATCCTCGACCTGTCCCCACAGAAAAGCTTCATCCGCTGGGCGGTGGAACAGGGGCTGACCGTGTTTGTGGTATCGTGGAAGTCGGCTGACGAAAGCATGAAGGACCTCGTCTGGGACGACTACATCCGCGCCCAGCTGGATGCGATCGACCATGTCCGCGAGCGCCTGGGCGTCAAAAGCGTCCACACCATCGGCTATTGCGTCGCTGGAACCACCTTGGCCGCGACGCTGGCGGTGCTGGCCCGGCGCGGCGCGGCGGACAAGGTCAAGAGCGCGACCTTCTTCACCGCGCAGGTCGATTTCGAACTGTCGGGCGAGCTCAAGGTGTTCATCGACGACCAGCAGCTTGAGGCGCTGGAAAAGCTCTCGGCCGAAAAGGGCTATCTCGACGGGCGCTATATGGCCTTCACGTTCAACCTGCTGCGCGGGAACGACCTGATCTGGAACTACGTGGTCAAGAACTACCTCCTGGGCGAAGACTATCCGGCGTTCGATCTGCTGCACTGGAACGGCGATGTCACCAACCTGCCCGCGCGCTGGCACATGGACTACCTGAGGGACCTTTACCGCGACAACAAGCTGGTCGTACCCGACGCGCTGAGCGCCGATGGCACCCCGATCGATCTGACCCGAATCCAGACCCCGGCCTATGTGCAGGCGGGCCGCGAGGACCACATCGCTCCGGCCCAAAGCGTCTGGAGGATCATGGACCACTTGCGCGGTCCCAAGACCTTCCTGCTGGCCGGATCGGGCCATATCGCCGGGGTGGTCAATCCCCCGTCGGCCAAGAAGTACCAGTACTGGACCAATGAGCAGCCGGCGGCGAGCCTCGACGAATTCATCGCCGGGGCCAGCGAAACCCCGGGCAGCTGGTGGCCGCACTGGATCGAATGGATCCGCCGCCAGGACCAGGCCGAAGTGCCCGCCACCGGCAAGCGCGGGCCCGGCGGCAAGGGCGATTCGGTGATCGAGGACGCCCCCGGACGCTATGTGAAATCGCGGTAGAAGCGAAGCCTCACCCCTCCCCGTTCGTCCTGAGCGAAGTCGAGGGACCGCCGCAAACGCAACCCC
>JAGXTB010000243.1 GCA_018334165.1 Sphingomonadales bacterium
TGTTGCCGCCGCTCCAGCGCGGAGCCGGGGCGGGAGCCGGTGCCGGGGCAGGCGCCTGGGCCCGCGGTGCCGGAGCCTGGGCTTGCGGCTGTGAACGCTGGGTCCAACTGGGCTGGCGTTCCTGGCGCGCGGCACCCCGGTCTTCACGCTGGTTACCCCAACCGCCGCGGCGGGCTTCCTGGGCATTGGCCAGGCCGGGCAAGGTAAGTGCCGCGATCGCCAGCGCAATCAGGCTGGTGCGGCTGAGTGACTTGAAGTAGCGAGCGGCCATCGCCGTCCCTTTCATCCAACGCGCCGGACGGATTGCCGGCGACTCTGTGCACCGGGCTACCCGATTCGCGCTGTCGGCAGGGTGAACGGATTGGTAGGCTTTGCGTTCAGGTTGAGGGGACGTTGCACCTGTGATAGGCTCACCGCCAGTTAGTCGAACAGGCATCGCCATGAACAAGCCTTCGCAGCTCCCGCCTACCGAAAGCGCGCCGTACCGCTTTACCGTCGATCAGTTCCTGGCGCTGAGCGAGCAGGGGATGTTCGATGGCTATGCCAAGAGCGAGCTGATCGAAGGAGAGATCGTCGTCATGAACGCGCAGCATTCCCGGCACGCGCGGGTCAAGACGCGGCTGGCGGTTCGCCTGGCCCTGGCCCTTGAAAAGCTTAGCTCGGAATTTGAACCGCAAGTCGAAGCCTCGGTCCGCCTGTCCGACGGCTCGCTGCCCGAACCTGACATCGTCCTTACCAGCTATCGCGGTGCCAGCGTGGTCCCGCTCGAAACCGTCGGCCTGCTGATCGAGGTATCCGACAGCACGCTGGAAACCGACCTTGGCCGCAAGGCTGACCTCTATGCCGATGCCGGGGTACCCGAATACTGGGTGATCGATCTCAACGAAGACCGGGTCCTGATGCACGCCAACCCGCGCGAAGATGGCAGTGGATACGATGGGCAGCTGGATGTGCCGTTTGGTGAGGTGTTGATCGCGGCGAGGGTTGAGGGGTTGGTGGTGGAGACGGTTGGGTTGGATTGATCGATCGAGCTTTATTGCCCAACTACCGCGCGCCCGAAAGGTGGCTTTCAGGCCGGGATGAACCGGATGCTGTGACTCGATGTGACCGAGGCGGTGAGTTCCCTATTCAGAAACTACCGCCTAATTGCTTTGCAGTCCCAGCGCCCAGCGAACGATGTGTTCTCTGCGATCACTCGCCCAAAGAGACATATGTGGAATGTTCGCAAGTCTGACTGAACGACCGCCGACGATTGCTGAGCCCCGATGAGCCTTCCAACTACCATGCTCAGCCAACCTACTCTCAATCTGCCCCAATCTTGCCAAGCCTTCGAAGTTTGCAAGATTCCCGTAAGTTAAAATGAGGTCGGGTTTGATCGCATCCAAGAACGTGCGGTGGACAGCGAGGCAAGCATCTGCGGCAGATCGAAAATTCGAGTGCGTCGCAATTCTCGTGGAGCGAGTGAAGACGAGGTTTGACGCGGGTACATGGCGCGTGTCCAATTTCAGAAGCTTGCACAGTTCCTGCACCCGGCGTTGCAAAGTGGATTGCCCCTTTGGTTGAACATGGCCACCAGGTGCCCACTGCTCATCCAAATAGCAGTTGTGCTCTCTGCGCGAGGCTGCGATCGATTGTCGGAGAGTCGCCCCTTCTGAGCCGCCAGGATTTAACCCAAGAAGATAGACCGGCCCATTCCGAAGAGTGGACGCGCCCGAATAAAGGACAGCGCCGGGTTCATCTAGAAGCCCGGCGGACTGAAGTTGCCCTTCGGCAATCGAAAATGGGTCTGACATTCCGCAATAATCCGCAAATACTCACGGACAGTCAAACCAAAGTTGCTCAACGTTGAGCAACTTTATCGCGTCAGCTTCTTATAAGCCAATCGCGTCGGCCGATCGGCCGCATCACCCAGCCTGCGCCGCTTGTCCTCCTCATACGCCGCGAAGTTGCCCTCGAACCACTCCACGTGGCTGTTGCCTTCAAACGCCAGGATATGCGTCGCGAGGCGATCGAGGAAGAAGCGGTCGTGCGAGATGACCACGGCGCAGCCGGCGAAGTTTTCGATTGCGTCTTCCAGCGCGGCCAGCGTTTCGACGTCGAGGTCGTTGGTCGGTTCGTCGAGCAGCAGCACGTTGCCGCCTTGCTTGAGCATCTTGGCCATGTGGACGCGGTTGCGTTCACCGCCCGAGAGCTTGCCGACGTTCTTCTGCTGGTCCTGGCCCTTGAAATTGAACGCACCGACGTAGGCCCGGGTGCTCATTTCCTGCTTGTTGACGGTCATGTAGTCATGCCCGCCGCTGATTTCCTGCCAGACGTTGTTGGCCGGGTTCAGGTCATCGCGGCTCTGGTCAACATAGCCCAGCCGCACGGTCGAGCCGATTTCGACCGTCCCGCTGTCGGGCTGTTCCTGCCCGGTCAGGATCCTGAACAGGGTGGATTTACCCGCGCCGTTGGGGCCGATGATCCCGACGATCCCGCCCGGGGGCAGCATGAAGCTCAGATCTTCGAACAGCAGCTTGTCGCCATAGGCCTTGGAGATGCCTTTGACGTCGATCACCTTGCCGCCGAGCCGCTCGGGCACCTGGATGATGATCTGGGCCTTGCCGACCGTGCGGCTGTCCTGCGCGTTCTGCAGTTCCTCAAACTTGCGGATACGCGCCTTGCTCTTGGTCTGACGCGCGGCCGGGGTCTGGCGGATCCATTCGAGTTCGCGCGACAGAGCCTTATGCTTGCCGCTTTCCTCGCGCTCTTCCTGCGCCAGGCGCTTGGCCTTGGTTTCGAGGTAAGTCGAGTAGTTGCCCTCGTAGGGGAAGTACTTCCCGCGATCGAGCTCAAGGATCCAGCCGACCACATTGTCGAGGAAGTAGCGGTCGTGGGTGATCATCAGCACCGCACCGGCATATTCCTTGAGGTGGTTTTCCAGCCATTCGACCGATTCGGCGTCCAGGTGGTTGGTCGGTTCGTCGAGCAGCAGGATGTCAGGCTTCTGGATCAGCAGCCGGGTCAGCGCGATCCGGCGCTTTTCACCGCCCGAGAGGTTTTCCACCGACCAGTCACCCGGAGGGCAGCGCAAGGCTTCCATCGCGATTTCGAGCTGGTTGTCGAGCGTCCAGCCATCGACCGCGTCAATCTTGTCCTGAAGCTCAGACATTTCGGCGCCCAGCGCGTCGAAATCGGCGTCTTCCTCGGCCATTTCCATGCCGATCTGGTTGAAGCGTTCAACCATGTCGGCCGTGGCCCGCGCGCCTTCCTTGACGTTTTCGAGCACGGTCTTGGTGGTATCGAGCTGCGGCTCCTGCTCAAGATAGCCGACGGTGATATATTCGCCCGGCCAGGCCTCGCCGGTGAAGTCCTTGTCGATCCCGGCCATGATCTTGATCAGCGTCGATTTGCCCGCGCCGTTGGGCCCGACGATGCCGATCTTGGCACCCTGATAGAATTGCAGGTTGATGTCCGAGAGCACCGGCTTTTGCGCACCGGGGAAAGTCTTGGTCATGCCCTTCATCACGAAGGCGTACTGGGCGGCCATTGTCAGGTCCTCTTGGGAATAAGCGTTAAGCGGAGATTTGCGCGGCCCTTACAGAGCGCGGGGGCTGGCTGCAAGCATGGCGATGCCTTGCCAAGCACCGCCCGGCCCGATAGCCAGCCCGCCATGAAACAAACCTTTCGCGCCGCCGCGCTCTCCGCCTTGTTGCTCTCCTCCACTGCGATTGCCGGTCCTGCCGATTCCGTCGCATGGGATATCACCGCCGACCTGACGACCGAGATCGGCGCGCGGCCTGCCGGGTCTGAGCGTGAAGCCAAGGCGCGCGACTGGGCGGTGGCGCGGCTGAAAGCGCTGGGGTTCCAGAATGTGCGGGTCGAGCCGTTCACAGTGACCGGCTTTGTTCGCGGGGCTGAGACAGCCGAGCTGACCGGGCCCTATCCGCAAAAGCTGCACATCACCGCGCTGGGCTATTCCGCGCCGACGCCCAAGGGCGGGCTGAGCGCGGAGCTGGTTTACTTTCCCACGCTCGATGCGCTGAAGGCAGCGCCGGAAGGTTCGCTCAAGGGCAAGGTTGCTTTCATCGACCACGCGATGACCGCGACGCAGGACGGATCGTCCTATGGTCCCTTTGGCGCGGCGCGGCGGCAGGGGCCGGCCATCGCGGCTGGCAAAGGCGCGGCAGGCGTCGTGATCCGCTCGATCGGTACCGACATGCAGCGCAACCCGCACACCGGGGGGACCAGCTGGCCCGCCGGTACCACCGCGATCCCGGCCGGCGCCGTCTCACTGCCCGATGGCGAGCTGATCCGGCGGATTGCCCAGACCGGCAAACCGATGACGATCAATTTGGTGCTGGAAGGCAAGGCCCAGCCGAACATGCCTTCGGGCAATGTCGTGGCCGAACTGCCGGGCAGCAATCCGGCGCTGCCGCCGATCCTGGTCGCCTGCCACCTCGACAGCTGGGACCTGGCGACCGGCGCGTTCGACGATGCGGCTGGCTGCGGGATCATCACCGCTGCCGCGCTGCGCGCCCAGCAGGGCGGAAAGCCGCTGCGCACGATCCGCGTGCTGTGGGCCGGTTCGGAAGAGATCGGCGTGTTCGGCGGCGCGGCCTATGCCAAGGCGCACGCGGCTGAGCCGCACGCACTGGCGATGGAAAGCGATTTCGGGGCCGACCGGGTCTGGCGGGTCGAGTTCAACCTGTCGGCTGCGAACAAGCCGCTGCGTGACCGGCTGGTCTCTGCACTGGCCCCAATGGGCATCGCGGCTGGCGCCGACAAGGCAAGTGGCGGTGCCGATGTTGGCGCGATCATTGCCGCGCAAAAGCTGGCAGTGGTGGACCTCAACCAGGACGGCACCCGCTATTTTGACTTGCACCACACGCCCGACGACACGCTCGACAAGATCGATCCGAAGCAGCTCGAGCAGAACGTCGTGGCCTGGACTGCGGTGCTGAAAGTGGTGGCCAACGAGCCGGGGGTTATTGCGGCGGCGGAGTGATTTCTGCGCGAACCCAACCGACCCCGTCACCCTGAACTTGTTTCAGGGTCCATCTATCCCTTTTGTCCGGTGGGTGCGTGAAACGAGCCGACTGAGCCGCATGGTTGCGAAACAGGCCGCCGGTTTGAAACCGCGATGGACCCTGAAACAAGTTCAGGGTGACGGGATTGGTGACTGGGCTAGCTGCGGAGCAGTTCGCTACACTCGCACCAACCCCGCAATCCCCGTATCCTTGCTCCCCGGAAACAGCCCCGGCACCGCTCGCGCCGGGTCGAGCCCAAAGTGCCCCGCCACCGCGCTGCCGATCAGGGCATCGAGGCTGGTGGTGGGCTTGAGGTCGCGGCCCTCATAGAGCTGGCTTTGGCTGAGGCCCGGCCAGTCGGAGACAATCCGTCCGCCCGCCACGGTTCCGCCGAGCAGCATCGCCATCGAGGCGGTGCCGTGGTCGGTCCCGCCGGTGCCATTGGCCGCAGCAGTGCGGCCGAATTCGGTGGCGACCACCACCAAAGTGTCGGACCAGGCAGTGCCGAGACCTTCCTTGAGCGCGGCCAGCATGGCGTCGAGCCCGGTCAGCTGATTGTTCAGCCGGTTCTTCTGTCCGGCGTGGGTATCCCAGCCGTCGGTTTCGACCATGACCACCCGCGCACCCTGCGCGCCGGCCATCAGCGAAGCGATCAGCTTGCCCGCCGCCGCCGCGCCGCGACCGGCGGTGGCCATTTCGCCCGCCATCTTGCGGGTCTGCAGCGCCTCTTCCCACAGCGCGTGGAGCTGGGCATCACCGGCGTACATGCCCGAGACCCGTTGGAGCAGATCCTGCGAAGCATCGGGCAGCGCCGAGGGCGCATAGCTCGACACGGTGACATCGCCGCGCAGCGCGGCGGGGATCGTGGCAGACACCGCCAGCCCCCGCGCGGTTCCAGCAGGCAGCATGCCCAGCAGGCGGTTCATCCAGCCGTCCTTGCGCTCATAGGGCCGCGATGCGCCAGTCTCGAGCACGTTCTGCCCGTCAAAGTGCGAGCGGTCGCGATAGGGCGAGGCGACCGCGTGCGCGAACAGCGCCTGCTTCGCCCCATAGAGCGCGCCCAGCTCTTTCAGCGCGGGGTGGAGCGCGAACAGGCCGCCCAGTTTCGGCTGGTCGGCCAGTTCGGGGATCAGGCTGCCGCGCAGCCCCGAATAGGCCGGGTCGCCAATCGGGGCGAGGGTGGATAGGCCATCGGCGGCGCCGCGCTGGATCACGAAGACCAGGCGGCGCTCGGTCTCGGCCTTGGCGAAAGCGATTGAGGGCATGAACAGCACGGCAGTGCCGGCGGCGAGGATCTGGCGGCGGTGAAGCAGCATCGGGGTCATCTCCGCATCATTTCGGGTGAGGCGAGCAGCAAGGCGAGTGCCTGCGGGCCGCTTTCGGCGCGGGTAATGGCCTGCCGCGTGGCTTCGGACAGGCTGTCACCATAGAGCTGGCTGGCGAGTTGGCGGGCATCGACCAAGGGGGCGGTGCGCTCGGCCACGC
Organism: Sphingomonadales bacterium; assembly: GCA_018334165.1. GTDB lineage: Bacteria > Pseudomonadota > Alphaproteobacteria > Sphingomonadales > Sphingomonadaceae > Novosphingobium. The sequence continues at coordinate 6,495 of JAGXTB010000243.1, forward strand.
GCTGGGCGACCTCGACCCGGCGATAGATCGCATCGGGCCCGGCCCAGCTGGGGGCGGTGTCGTCGTATCCTGCGGGTGAGCCGGGCTTCCAGATCGCCTGACCCAGCTGCTGGAAAGCGCCCGCAGCGGTGCGGCCGGGGAGCTGCTTGACCCCGGTCGCGCGCAGCACGGCCAGCGTCCAGTCCCACGGGGTGCGGAACTTGGGGGCGCCGTTCCACACCTCAGGCGCGGCGATCAGCACTTTGTAGAGCGACTTGAGATCGCCCCCGGTGCGCAGGAAATCCTGCTCCAGCCGGGTCACCAGCGCAGGCGGAGGATCGTCCGCGGCGAAATGACGGGCCAGCTTGGTTGCCACGTGCCGCGCGGTGGCGGGGTGGCGTGCCAGGTCGTCGAGGATTGCCTGGCCCTGCGCCTCGCCCTGCTGGCCATAGCGCTTGCCCAGCACCGTGCGGCTGCCCGGCTGGTGGATCGGTGCGGCGAACCAGAAGCCCGGCCCAGGGCCGCGCAGCAAAGGCTGCTTGGCCAGTCCACCGACAGTCCAGCCGGTCAGTGCGCGGGCCAGTTCCGTGACATCGGCCTGGCTGTAGCCTGTGCGCACGCCCAGCGTGTGCAGTTCGAGGATCTCGCGCGCGAGGTTTTCGTTGAGCCCGCGCTCGCGCCCGCGTGCTCCAGCGCGCTGGGCCAGCATCGAGTCTGGGCCAACCGATTCCGCTTGGTCGAGGTAGAGCAGCATTGCCGGATGCCGCTCCACTGCGCCCAGCATGTCGGCGAACTTGCCCAGCACATGCGGGCGGATCGCTTCGAATTCAAAGGCCCCGCCAAAGCCCAGCACCGCGACTTTATCGACCGACACGGCGAAGTGGTTCGACCAGAAGTGGACCAACCGCTCCACAAACGGCGTCTCGCTGGCCAGAGCGACGTCGGTGCGTGCGCCGACCGCAGCGGTATAGGCATCGCGCAGTTCGCGGAACTGCCCTTGTCCGCCGGGATCGGGCTGCTTGGGTTCCATTGCCGCTGCCTTGGCTTCGGCCTTGGCTTCGCGCCGACCGTCGCGTGCTTCGCGCAGCATGGTGACCAGCGCGCCGGTGCCCGGCAGCGCCGCGATCGGGGCCGGGCGCGGATTGTAGCGGGTGAGTTGCCCGGCCAGCCAGGCCTGCGGATCGGCGGGCAGCACTTCGCCGCCCCTGCCGCCTAGCCCGAACCGCGCCTGGGCCGTTGCGCTTTTCTGCATGCCGCACTCCCACTGGATCCTGCTGGCATCCTGCCGCGCAGGACGCTCGCTGTCTCTTCGCAAAGTGTAATTCATTGTCGCGCCTGAACGCACAGTGAGCAATGCAAATCCATGCTTGCAATGGGCTTGCATAATATAACGATGCTTATTAATTTGCAGGACTATGGACGAGAATCTCTTTTCGCTGGTTGGCGATGTTTCGCGCATGGCGCGGCGCGCTTTCGATGCACGCGCGCGGGAGATCGGAGTGACCCGGCCGCAATGGCAAGTGCTGGTCATGCTGCGCCGCCATGAAGGCGTGAACCAGGGCGGCCTCGCCGAACTGCTCGATGTCGAGCCGATCACGGTCTGCCGGATGGTTGACCGTTTGCAGGAAGCCGATCTGGTCGAACGCAGGCCCGACCCAGCCGATCGGCGTTCGTGGCGGCTATTCCTGACCGCCAAGGCCAATGATCTGCTGGCTCAGATGCGCCCGCTTGCCGATGAGCTTGCGGCCCAGTCGCTGGTCGGGGTCAGCGCCGATGAACAGCGCGTGCTGGTCGCCGCGCTCAACCGGATCCGCAGCAATCTTGCGCCGCGCGCCAGCGGCAAGGCGGTGGTCCATGGCTGAGCCGACAACCGAAGTGGCCAAGCCCAAGCGGAACTGGGGCCGGCTGCTGCTGATGCTGTCGCTGCCCTTGGCGCTGTGCATCGGTGCAGTGGTCTATTGGCGCAGTCTGCAAGGCCAGGTCTCAACCGACAATGCCTATGTCCACCTCGACAAGGTTTCGGTTAGCGGACAGGTGACCGGCAAGATCGTCGAAGTGCTGGTCCGGGAGAACCAGCATGTGAAGGCCGGCGACCTGCTGTTCCGGATCGACCCCGAACCCTACCAGTTGCAGATGGCCCAGGCCGATGCCTCGATCGCGGGGGCCCAGGCCAGCCAGGCCTCGCTGGCCAATTCCTCCGCGCTGTCGGGCGCTGATATTTCTGCCGCGCAGGAACAGATCGCCTTTGCCCGCTCCAACTTGCAACGCCAGGAAGCGCTGTGGAAGAAGGGTTTCACCACCAAGGCCGCTTACGAAGCCGCGCTGCACCAGGTTGCGATGGGCGAGGAGGCACTGCGCATGGCGCTGGCCAAGCGCGACGAGGCCGCGGCCAAGCTCGCCACCGGCAGCCAGGTGCCCGGGGTCTATCCCCAGCTCGCCTCGGCCCGGGCGCAGCGCAGCGTGGCCGAACTCAGCCTGCGCCGTACCGAAGTGCGCGCGCCGGTCAGCGGGCAGGTCAGCCAGGCCGGGCGGCTCCAGTTGGGGCAGAACCTGATCTCGGGCGTGCCCGCGCTGACGCTGGTCGCTGACGGATCGGCCTATATCGAGGCCAATTTCAAGGAAACCGACCTGGCGGACATGCGTTCTGGCCAGCCGGCCGAGATCCGTTTTGACGCCTATCCCGGACTGGTGCTGAAGGCCCACGTCGCCTCGATCGGGGCCGGGACCGGCAGCGAATTTTCGGTGCTGCCAGCACAGAACGCGACCGGCAACTGGGTCAAGGTGACCCAGCGCGTGCCGGTGCGGATCGTGCTGGATGAGCCGAGCCCGCGGGCGCTTATCTCCGGCCTGTCGGTCAAGGTGAAAGTCTTCACCGACGGCCGCAAGCGCTAGGGCGCGCAGCGGCAGTGGCCAGCGCGGCGGCAGCACCGGGGCGGGGCAAGGCGCCAACCTCCAATGTAATCAGCGCGGACGAGGATGTCGCGCTGCTGCCGGTCGCCAATCCCTTTCTGCTGGTGATCGGGATCATGCTCGCCTCGCTGCTGCAGATCCTCGACAGCACGATCGCCAATGTCGCGATCCCGCACATGCAATCCAGTCTGGGTTCGACCAGCGACGAGATCAGCTGGGTGCTCACCAGCTATATCGTCGCGCTGGCGGTGGCCATGCCGATCACCGGCTGGCTGGCCGACCGGATCGGTTCGCGGCGGCTGTTCATCTATTCGGTGGTGGGCTTCGTGCTCTCCTCGATGCTTTGCGGGATGGCGCAGAACGTCACGCAAATGGTGGTGTTCCGCGCGCTGCAGGGCGCGACCGGGGCCTTCATCACCCCGCTCAGCCAGTCGGCGATGGTCGATACCAACCGGCCCTCGCGCCAACCGCAGATGATGGCGATCTGGGGGATGGGGATCATGGCCGGGCCGATTATGGGGCCGATCCTCGGCGGCTGGCTGACCGAGAACTGGAACTGGCGCGCGGTGTTCTATGTCAACGTGCCGCTGGGAGCGATCTCGCTGGCGATCCTGATCGCCGCCTTGCCCTCGCGCGAGAAAATCGAGCGCCGGTTCGACCTGCTGGGCTTTGCGCTGCTGGCGACCACGCTGACCTCGATCCAGCTGCTGCTCGACCGGGGCAACCATATCGACTGGTTCGAATCGAAGGAGGCCTGGCTCTACGCCTGGCTGGGTATTTCGGGAGCCTGGATCGCGGTGATCCATTTCACCACGGCGCGCAGCCCTCTGTTCGACCGCGAGCTGTTCCGCGACGCCAACTACGTCTTTGCGCTGGTGCTCAGCCTGGTGATTGGCGTGGTGATGTTCGCGACCATGGCGCTGCTGCCGCCGATGTTGCAGCACCTGTTCGGTTACAGCGTGGTCGATACCGGCGAGACGCTGATGGCCCGGGGCGTGGGGACGCTGATCACCATGCAACTGACCGGGATCATCGTGCGCAAGGGGGTCGATCCGCGACTGCTGATCGCAATGGGTTTTGCTCTGGTGGCTTTTTCGATGTGGCAGATGTCGGGCTGGTCGCTGGCGACATCGCGCTCGCATGTGGTCTGGTCGGGGTTCATTCAGGGGCTGGGGATGGGCATGGTTTTCATCCCGATGAATGCCAGCGCCTTCGCCACGATCGCCCCGCAGCTGCGCACCGATGGATCGAGCCTGCTCAACCTCGCGCGCTCGATCGGCGCTTCGATCGGGATCTCGATCGTGGTGACGCTGCTCAGCCGCAACCTGCAGGTCAGCCATTCGGACATGGCCGGAAAGCTGACCGCCTCGATGATGGGGATGATCGATTTTTCGACGCTCGACCGGTTCCAGGGAATGGGTGAAGCGGCGCTCAGGATCGTTGATGCCGAAGTGAACCGGCAGGCGGCAATGGTCGCCTATATCGACGATTTCTACCTGATGATGTGGATGAGCCTGGCGGTGATCCCGCTGACGTTCTTCATGACCAAGGCCGATCTCAGAGCCAAGGTTGTCGCGCCCAAAGATGATGCAGCGGATTTACCGCACTAGGAATGCGTTCCCGGTCCAAGACCACCCAACCCCGTTCGTCCCGAGCGAAGTCGAGGGATCGCCTCATACGCGTTCCCTCGACTTCGCTCGGGACGAACGGATTTGGGAGGGTTTCTGATCTAGGCAGACACAGGCCGCTTGCGCTGCAATCCCGACCGTTTGCAACTCGCCACCAGTTCGCCGCGCTGGTTGTAGGCCTGGTGCAGGAACGTGACGATCCCGGCATCGGGGCGGCTCTTGGATTCGCGCAGTTCCAGCACTTCGGTGGCCACGTTCAGCGTGTCGCCGATGAAAACCGGTTTGGGGAACCGCACCTCGTCCCAGCCCAGGTTGGCTATGGCAGTACCCAGCGTCGTATCGCCCACGCTGACCCCCACCATCAGGCTGAGCGTAAAGCACGAATTGACCAGCACCTGGCCATAGTCGGTGCCCTTCATGTACTCGGCATCGAGGTGCAATTGCGCCGGATTGTGCGACAGGGTGGTGAACAGCACATTGTCGGTTTCGGTCACCGTGCGGCGGATCGCATGATCGAACTTCTGCCCGACCGAAAGCTCGTCAAACCAGACACCGGGCATTGTCTTCTCCTAGAGCTTGTCGGCGATCACGCCGCTGGCCTGCAACTGATCGAGCGCATCATCGGACAGGCCAAGCTTTTCGCCAAGCACTTCGCGGGTGTTCTCGCCCGAACGCGGCGGGGCTGAGCGGTAGTTGACCGGCGAGGCCGAGAACTTGCCCGGAAAGCCGACGAAGCGCACCGGCGTGCCATCGCTGCGGGCGATCTCGTGGACCATGCCGCGCGCCTCGACTTGCGGATGGGCCAGCGCCTGCGGCACCGTATTGATCCGCCCGCCTGGCAGCTTGGCCGCTTCCATCGCCGCGATCAGATCTTCGGCTGTCCACTTGGCAATCTCGGAGGACAGCTCGGCCAGCATCTCTGCGCGGTTCACGCTGCGCGTGGCGCTGTCGGCATAGCGCGGATCGGTGCCGAGTTCGGGGCGGCCCAGCAGGGTGCAGAAGTCGCGGTACTGGCGGTCATTGCCCAGCGCGACCAGCACGTCGCCGTCGCTGCAGGTAAAGTCCTGGTACGGAGTGATGGTGGGATGCTGGTTGCCCAGCCGGCCCGGCACGACCCCGCCATTGAGCCAGCCCGAGCCCTGGTTGGCGAGCAGCGCCACCTGGCTGTCAAGCAAGGCGAGGTCGATATACTGGCCCTCGCCAGTGCGATTGCGGTGCTGCAGCGCGGCGAGGATCGAGATCGTGGCATAGAGCCCGGTGGACAGGTCAACCGTTGGCACGCCCACCTTGGTCGGGCGGCCAGCAGCCTCGCCGGTGACGCTCATCAGCCCGCTCATGCCCTGGATCAGGAAGTCGTAGCCGCCTTTGTCGCGGTCCGGCCCGGTCTGGCCGAAGCCGGTGATCGAGCAGAAGATCAGGTCGGACTTGATCGCGCTGAGCGCGGCATAATCGAGCCCATATTTGGCCAGCGCGCCGACCCGGAAATTCTCGATCAGGATATCCGCATCGCGCACCAATTGGCGGATCAGCTCCGCACCTTCCGGCTTGGCAATATCGACTGCGATCGAGCGCTTGTTGCGGTTGGCGCAAAGGTAATAGGCCGAATCGCGCGAGCCGTCCTCCAGGAACGGCGGACCCCATTTGCGGGTGTCGTCGCCCTGGCCGGGCTGTTCCAGCTTGATCACTTCGGCCCCCAGATCGCCCAGCATCTGCGTGCACCACGGGCCCGCCAGAACGCGCGAAAGATCGAGGACCTTGATGCCCGCGAGAGGGCCGGTGGGGGCGATGGCGTCGTTCATTGTCAGATGCTTACTGGAATGTCTTGATAATGCCAGAGAAGTCCATGCCGCCATTCCCGGCCTCGGCGAAGGCAGCGTAGAGTTCTTCGGCGCGCTGGCCCATCGGTACGTCCGCCCCGGCGCTGGCAGCGGCTTCCATCGCCAGCTTGAGGTCCTTGAGCATCAGCGCGGCGGCGAACCCGCCCTGGTAGCCATTGTCGGCCGGGCTGGCCGGACCGACGCCGGGGACTGGGCAGTACGAAGTCATCGACCACGACTGGCCCGAGGCCTTGCTCGAGATGTCGTAGAACGTTTGCAAATCCAGCCCCAGCTTCTCAGCGAGCGCAAAGGCCTCGCAAGTCGCGATCATCGTCGCGCCCAGGATCATGTTGTTGCAGATCTTGGCCGCCTGGCCCGCACCGCTGGCCCCGGCATGGATCACCGCCTTGCCCATCGCCGCCAGGATCGGCTCGGCCTTGGCAAAGGCCGCGTCGCTGCCGCCGACCATGAAAGTCAGCGTCCCGCCATTGGCCGCGGCGATCCCGCCGGACACGGGCGCATCGACCATCTCGTACCCGGCGGCCTGGGCGGCATCCTCAACCTTGCGCGCGGTGGCGACGTCGATGGTCGAGCAGTCGAGCAGCAGCGCGGAGCTGGGGGCCTGGCCGATCACATCGGCGGCATAGACGCTGTCCACGATCGCCCCGTTGGGCAGCATCGAAACCACCGCCTCAGCGCCTTGTACAGCCTCGCGCACCGAAGTGTAAGTCGTGCAGCCGTTGTCAGCCGCGCGGGCGAGGGCCTCTGCCGAAAGGTCAAAGGCATGCACATCGTGCCCGGCCTTGACCAGGTTCGCAGCCATCCCGCCGCCCATGTTGCCGAGGCCGATGAAGGCGATTTTGCTCATATCAAACTACTCCAAAGCCCGTTCGCATCGAGCGAAGTCGAGATGCCGCGCGCAGTGTCTCGACTTCGCTCGACACGAACGGAGGTGGGGTTTAGCGCCCCTTCCAGTTCCCCGGCCGCTTCTCGACAAAGGCGGCCATGCCTTCCTTCTGGTCCTCGGTGCCGAACAGGCCGTTGAACAGGCGGCGCTCGAACAGCACGCCTTGCGTCAGCGTGGTTTCAAAGGCGGCGTTGACCATTTCCTTGGCAGCCATCGCGGCGAGCGGCGGCATCGCGGCGATTTCGGCGGCAGTCTTGAGCGCGGCGTCTTTCAGCTCGGCCAGCGGCACCACCTTGGCGGCAAGCCCGGCTGCCTCGGCCTCCTCGGCGCCCATCATCCGGCCGGTCAGGCACATTTCCATCGCCTTGGCCTTGCCCACCGCCCGGGTCAGCCGCTGGCTGCCGCCCATGCCGGGGGTGACGCCCAGCTTGATCTCGGGCTGGCCGAACTTGGCATTGTCCGCCGCGACGATGAAATCGGCCATCATCGCGAGCTCGCACCCGCCGCCCAGCGCATATCCGGCGACAGCCGCGATCCACGGCTTGCGGGTGGCGGTAACGCGGTCGTAGCCGGCGAACAGCCCGCCGCCATAGACGTCGCCAAAGCTCTTGTCCGACATCTCCTTGATGTCCGCGCCCGCCGCGAACGCCTTGTCGCTGCCGGTCAGCACCGCGCAGCGCTGGCTGTCATCGGCATCGAAGGCGGCGAAGGCGGCGATCAGGTCTTCAAGCACCTGGCTGTTGAGCGCGTTGAGCGCCTGCGGCCGGTTCAGCGTGATCAGCGTGACCGCTCCGTGCGTTTCGACCAGGATCGTTTCGTAGCTCATAGGGGTTTCCATTCCTCAGCGGCCGGAAGCGGGGCGAAGATGCTGTCGATCAGTTCGTCGGTAACGCCCTCAGGCGTGGCCGGGTCCCACTTCGCGTCATTGGTCTTGTCCACGATCACCGCGCGCACGCCTTCGGCAAAGTCGGGGCGGGTGAGGACGCGGCTGGCGATGCGGTATTCCATCACCATGTTGGCAGCGAAATCGGGGCAAAGCGCGCTGTCATGCAACTGGCGCAGCGCGACCTTGCAAGTCTGGGGCGACTTGGTGCGCAGCGTTGCCAGTTCCTTGGCGACCCATTCGCTGTCGTCGGCTTCCAGGCTGGCGAGGATGTCTTCATAGCGGTCCGAGGCAAAGTGTTTCGCGATCTGCGCCGCATTGCCCTCAATCCGCGCCGGGGGCGGGGTGACTGCCAGCGCGGCGAGGACTTGCGCCGGATCATGCCCGTGGATCAGCCGCTCCTTGGCATCGGCCAGCGCATCGTGCGGCAGATAATGCGTGGCCAGCCCGGTCCACAGGCATTCCGAGCCGTCGAGCCGCGCGCCGGTCAAGGCCAGGAACTGCCCCATCCGGCCCGACAGCCGCGACAAATGCCAGCCGCCGCCGACATCGGGGAACAGCCCGATCCCGGTTTCGGGCATGGCAAAGCGGGTGTTTTCGGTTGCGACGCGGAACTTCGCCGGCTGGCTGATCCCCACGCCGCCGCCCATGGTGATCCCGTCCATGAAGGCCACCACCGGCTTGGGATAGGTCATCAACAGGTGATTGAGCTGGTATTCCTCATAGAAGAACCTGCGCCCCGATACGCCGCCATCGTTGAGCGCCGAATTGCGCAGGAAAGCGATATCGCCGCCGGCGCAAAAGCCGCGGCCTTCGCTGTGGTCGATGATCACGACCTGGACTGCGGGATCGTCGCGCCAGGCCAGCAAGGCCTCGGTCATGGCATGGTCCATGCCCTGCGTCAGCGCATGGATCGCCTTGGGGCGGTTGAGCGTGAGGAAGCCCGCGGCGCCCTCAGTGCGGATGATCATTTCGTCAGTCATCCCAACCTCCGTTCGCATCGAGCGAAGTCGAGATGCCGCGCCCCAGTGTCTCGACTTCGCTCGACACGAACGGGGAGGGGGGTGTGAAATCAAAAGTCATTGGCGCAGCAAGTCCCGTCCCACAATCATCCGCATCACCTGGTTGGTTCCTTCAAGGATCGAATGCACCCGCAAGTCGCGCCAGAAGCGTTCGATCGGGTAGTCCTTCAGGTAACCATAGCCGCCGAACAGCTGCAGCGCATCGTTGACAATCTTGCTGCCGCTGTCGGTCGCCAGCCGCTTGGCCATCGCCGAAAAGCGGCTCTTGTCGGGCGCGCCGGCGGTCACTTTGGCGGCGGCCATGTAGAGGAGGGCGCGGGCGGCCTCCAGGTCGGTTGCCATGTCGGCCAGCATGAACTGGGTGTTCTGGAAATCGGCGACCGGCTGCCCGAACTGCTGGCGCTCCTTGGTATACTTGACCGCCTCATCGAGACAGCGCTGCGCCCCGCCAAGCGAGCAGGCGCCGATGTTAAGCCGCCCGCCATCGAGCCCGGCCATGGCAAAACGGAAGCCTTCGCCTTCGCCGCCAACGCGGTTGGCCACCGGCACCCGGCAGTCCTCGAACACCACCTGCGCGGTGGGGCTGGAATTCCACCCGAGCTTCTTTTCCGGCGCGCCGAACGACAGCCCCGGAGTGTCCTTCTCGACCACCAGGCAGCTGATGCCCTTGGCCCCGTTGTCGCCAGTGCGGACCATGCAGACATAGATGTCGTTATAGCCCGCGCCCGAGATGAACTGCTTGGTGCCATTCAGCACATAGTGGTCGCCGTCCAGCTTCGCGCTGGTTTTCAGCGCCGCCGCGTCCGATCCCGAGCCTGGCTCGGTCAGGCAATAGCTCGCGATCTTTTCCATCGAGACCAGCTCGGGCAGGAACCGCGCCTTCAGCTCTGGCGAGCCGAAAGTGTCGATCATCCAGGTCGCCATATTGTGGATCGAAATGTACGAGCTGGTCGCGGCGCAGCCATAGGCCATCGCCTCCATGATCAGCGCCGCTTCCAGCCGCCCCAGACCAATCCCGCCGTTCTCTTCGGAGACATAGATCGCGCCAAAGCCCAGCTCGCCGGCGGCCTTCCAGACATCGACCGGGTAGTGGCTCTGCTCGTCCCACTCAGCCGCAAACGGCGTGATCCGGTCGGCAGTGAACTTGCGCGCCATGTCCTGGATCGCAAGCTGGTCCTCGGTGAGGGAAAACTGGTCGGTCATTTGAGTTCAAATTCCATCGCTAGTGTGGCCTCGACGCTTTCCTCGGCTGGTTCTTCTAGTTCAAGCAACTCGCGAGACATCTCGAAAGCGCCCCAATACCCAGACAGATACCAGCTCCCCTTGATGACTTTGCCATCGTCGGAGAGAGACCCGTTATAGTCAACCCGGTGAGCGAATGGCCCAGCCCCGTCATAGGCCTTGGCAAAGTTCACCCGCCTACCTTCGCGCAATCCGACCAGAATGGCTTCAAGCCGCATTCCTGTTCCGAAATGTAAATCAGGTTCGGAAATCGAACCTGACAAGCTGCCGCCTTGGTCATCGAGATTGGCCAAAAACGGAACGACTGGCTGGCTATGGTCAAAGTACCAATAGGTACCCGTCCAGAAGCCGGTCAGGTCCATTCGATCAACCTCACCCCATCGTCGGGATGATAAACGCGTTCGAACCATCGCCGCCGCCGTCAGGCCAGCGGGCGGTGATCTTCTTGAGCTTGGTCCAGAACTTCAGGCCTTCCATGCCGTACTGGTCGGTATCGCCAAAGCCCGAACGCTTCCAGCCGCCGAAGCTGTGATAGGCAACCGGGACCGGGATCGGCACGTTGATCCCGACCATGCCGACATTGACGCGGGCAGCGAATTCGCGCGCCGCGTGGCCATTGCGGGTGAAGATTGCGACGCCGTTGCCATACTGGTGCTTGCTGGGGAGGGTGAGGGCCTCTTCAAAGTCCTTGGCGCGGACGATCTGCAGCACGGGGCCAAAGATCTCGTTGTGATAGCTGGTCATGTCCGGAGTGACCCGGTCGAGCAGCGTCGGGCCCAGGAAGTAGCCTTCCTCATGCCCCTGCATGGTAAAGCCGCGGCCGTCGATGACGAGCTCGCTGCCTTCATCGACCGCGGTCTGGATCCAGCGTTCGATATTGGCCTTGTGCATCGCGGTGACGACCGGGCCGTACTGCGCATCGGGATCGGTCGAAATGCCGACCTTGAGCGCCTCGATTGCCGGGATCAGCTTGGCCTTGAGCCGCTCAGCAGTGTCTTCGCCGACTGGCACCACCACCGGCAGCGCCATGCAGCGTTCGCCAGCCGAACCGAAAGCCGCGCCGCACAGATCGCCGACGACCTGGTCCAGATCGGCATCGGGCATCACGATCCCGTGGTTCTTCGCGCCGCCCATTGCCTGGACCCGCTTGCCCGCCGCGACACCGCGCGAATAGACGTACTGGGCGATGTCGCTTGAACCAACGAAGCTGACCGCCGAAATCGCCGGGTGATCGAGGATCAGATCGACCATTTCCTTGTCGCCGTGGAGCACCTGGAAAATGCCGTCGGGCAGGCCCGCCTCAAGCCAAAGTTCGGCGATCTTGACCGGTACCGAAGGATCACGCTCGCTGGGCTTGAGGATAAAGGCATTGCCCGCCGCAATCGCCATCGCGCCCATCCACAGGGGGATCATCGCCGGGAAGTTGAACGGGGTGATACCCGCACCGATCCCCAGCGGCTGGCGCATCGAGGTCACGTCGATCCCGGGTCCGGCGCCCTGGGTAAACTCACCCTTCAGCACATGCGGCAGCCCGCAGCAGAATTCGACCACTTCCAGCCCGCGCTGGATATCGCCCTTGGAGTCGGCGATCACCTTGCCGTGTTCGCTGGAAAGCAGCGTGGCCAGCGGCTCCATATCGCGCTCGATCAGGCGCTTGAATTCGAACATCACCCGCGCGCGGCGCTGGGGGTTCATCGCGGCCCAGGCGGGCTGTGCGGCTTGCGCGGCGGCCACTGCGCGCTCCAGCGCATCGGCCCCGCCCAGCACGACTTCGGCCTGCTGACCGCCGTTGTTGGGATCCATCACCGCGCCCTTGCGGGTGGCGGCCAGACCGGCAGTGCCGCCGTGGATGAAATGGTCGATCATGCGCATGAAATGGCTCCTGCTGAATCTTGATTGTTCTTTGCTTGCCGCCCTGCACTTTGGAGACAGTACAGACAAGGCCCAAAAGTGGCCTGGCAGTCAGTGGCGGATCAGGCCGGCGCCGGTCCGTCCGGATCTTCGGCTTCGCCATGCGAATGGCGGTAGAGTTCGAGCAGCGCGACGGTGACTCCGGCGACCAGCGGCCCCAGCACCACGCCGTGGAAGCCGAACAGGCCAACCCCGCCCAGCGTTGAGATCAGCACCACCCAATCGGGCAGGCCGGTATCGCGCCCGACAATCATCGGCCGCGCGACATTATCCACCCCGCCGATGATGAACACGCCGCTGAAAATCAGCGCTACGCCTTGCCAGACCTGCCCGGTGGCCACCAGATAGATCGCGGTCGGCAGCCAGACCAGCCCGGTGCCGATCACTGGCAGCAGAGTGGCAAAGGCCATCACCGTGCCCCAGATCAGCGGCGAGGGCAGGCCCAGGATGGCAAAGATGATCCCGCCGATCGTGCCCTGCAGCAGCGCGACCAGCGCGGTGCCTTTGACCGTGCTGCGGACCAAAGTGGCAATCCGTTTACCCAGGCCGCGTTTGGTCGGCCCCGAGAGCGGCACCACGGCCTTGAACTGGCGGACCATGCTCGAACCCTGGATCAGGAAAAAGAACAGCAGGTACAGCGTCATCAGCACGGTCAGGACAATGCCCAGCAGCGATTGCCCAACCGACAGCGCCGACTGGCCGATCTGCTGGATATTGGCCTGGAGCTGGCCGACCAGGTAGGCCCCCAGATCGCCTGCATCGGAAACCCCCTTGCTGGCCAGCCAATGGCTGGCCCAGTCGGGCAGGCTATTCAGCAGCATGTCGGCCTTGGCGGTCAGCACCTTGGGATCGGTGGCGAGCGGGGAATTGGCGATCGTGTTCAATTCGCTGGCGATCAGCAGCGCGATGATCAGCGCCGGGATGATCAGGCACAGCAGCACCAGCGTGACTGTGGCGAGCGATGCGAGGCCGGTTTTGCCGCTGATGGCCAGCCGCAGATAGACCGGCCGGAAGAGCAGCGCCAGGATCGTCGCCCACAGCAGCGCCGGCCAGAAATCGGCCGAAATCAGCCCCAACGCCACGACCGAAGCCAGCGTCAGCCAGCCGATGAAGCGGCGCTCTTCGGGACTGTGCGGGACGGCCGGGGTGGGATCGCTCATGATGCCGGGGTTCCTTGGCCAAAGTGGGGCGCGTCAGAGCCTTATAGCCGTAGCCGGAGTTTCGCCAACCGCTAGCGCCGGACTTTTTCGAACAGGTCAATCAGTTCGCTGAACTTGTCGCGCTGCTGATCGGCATCGCCCGAGGCGATTGCCTCGCTGACGCAGCAGGCAGCGTGGTCTTTCAGGATCGCGCTTTCGACCTTGGCCAGCGCGGCCTTGATCGCCTGGACCTGGTGCAGCACCTCGATGCAATAGCGATCGTCCGCGACCATCTGCGCGACCCCGCGAACTTGCCCCGCAATCCGCTTCAGGCGGGTGAGCTTGTCCTGCTTTCCTTTTGTCATATGCTGCGCTTGCCATACCCCATGGGGGTAGGGCCGAGCGAATGTGTCCTGTTGCGGAGGTCTGCCGGAGCCAACGGAATACGAAAGCCGGTATCACGTGACTTACGCGAAGAGGCTCAAGTCGGTTGCACAAGCCGCAGTGGCCAATCTGTTCCTTGACACTTTTTCCATTCATCCCGCAAATTTGCGCTCGAAGCCGCCAGAGTGCAACGTGTGCGGGCAATAGCCTCTCCACAAGACGAAACGGTCGCCCGACCTGCCCCACAAACCTGCCCCACAGATCGGGGTAGTCTCTGTTTAACGGACTGAAATATATAGTAAAAAGGAAAATGGTCGGGGAGACAGGATTCGAACCTGCGACCCTCTGCTCCCAAAGCAGATGCGCTACCAGGCTGCGCTACTCCCCGACCTGGGGTATTACTGGTTCGCCGTGGTGGGCCCGGCAGGACTCGAACCCGCGACCTAGCCGTTATGAGCGGCCAGCTCTAACCAACTGAGCTACAGGCCCATCAGCACGAAGCGACGGCGCGGGTTAGCCGCAGAGCGTGGCTTAGGCAAGCGCGACGCTGTCGATCAGGTCTGCGACCCTTACATTGGCCACTCCGCGCTGGGACAGGTAGGCAAAAACCTTGCGCCACCAGTCGTAAAACGCGTCGAGATCGTCTTCGCTGCGCACGTACGGCGTATAGCCCGGGGCCAGTGACGGACTGTGGAACGAGAAGACCAGCACCGGCAGGCCCTCGTCGAGCGCGATATCGATTCCGCGGATCGCCTCTTCAGATGTTACGCCTTCGGGGGTCAGCGGGATCCGCTCAAGCATTCCGATCTTGGCGAGCACCCCGCGCAGCCGCGGCGCGCGCCACATTTGCGGGTAGAGCCACGGGCCAAGCTGTCGCAGCGGCCCCCAATAGACGGTGGTCAGCGGCAATTCCATCAGCCCGGCCGAACGGTCGAGCCAATAGGGGCGCAGCGGAAAGCCGCGGAAATTGGGGCCGCCGCCCGACGAATAGTCGAAGTGGGTACGCACCGATGAATCGATTGCGATCCCGCCTTCGGACAGGATTTCGGCCGTACTGGGGCCAACACCATAGCGGCCCGCGCGGTAGATCAGCGGGGTGGCACCAAAGCCGCGCTCGATCGCGTCCTTCAGGCGGCGGAACTTCTCGCGCTCCAGCGCGGGCGGCAGGTTGCCGACGAAGGTGTTGCGCTCGGTCACGTCCTCGTCGTGCGGCGGGTTGACCCAGGGGTGGAGCTGGACCCCGACTTCGGCCTTGCCCGCCGCAATCGCCGGGCGCAGGATTTCCTGCGCGGCGGGCGAAGTGGCGATCGGGTAGTCGACCAGATAGATCGGCACCACATTCTGAGCCTCGCAGAACTCCTGGAACTTGGCCAGCCGCGCGACGGTGTGAACGGTGTGCGCCTCACGCTCGATTGGTTTCAGCCAATCGAACTCTTCCTCGGTATCGACGGTCAGGACAAAGCGCTGACCGGCACCCAGCTTGAACTGCACGAATTCGGGTTTCTCCGGCAGGTCGGGGATCCGCAAGGCTGCCAAGAAAATGTCCCCCTTCTGGCCCGGATTGAACGCGTCAGGCGGCACTCTGGGTATGGGAGGGCGCGGTTTCGGTCAAGCCCGGCAGGGTCAGTCTGAGCCGCTCATTCTTGCGGACCAGATCGCCGCCAGCCGCGCGGGCTTCGGCGCGGGCAAGGCGCAGCGCAAAGCCAACCCCGAACACGCCTGCAGAAACCACTTGCGGCACCGATCCGGCGGCGGCGTGGAAGATCGCCTCGTCCTCGCGGCTGGCCAGCTGGGCGGGAAGCGCAGCGTCAAGCCGGACCAAGCCGTTCTTGCGCCTAAGCCGCAGTTTCAGCTGTTCGCCGGGCGCACTGACCCCGGCCAGTGTGGCCAGCAGCCGCCAGACAATCCGCTCAACCTCGATCGCCGCCAGCGGGACCGGCAAGGGCTGGTCGTCAATCTTCAGCTCGAACCCGCTGCCGCGACCCTTGGTGTGGGTGCCAAGCTGCGCGGCGGTGGCAGCGACTACGCCGGCCAGATCGGTCTCGCCGGGGTCGAGCTCCATCGCCTGGCTATCCAGCTTGGCCAGCCGCTCCAGTTCTTCGAAGGCCGACAGCATCCGCGCCGCATCACCCGCGATTCCCGCCGCCAGCGCGCGGTATTCATGCGGGGTTGCGCCATAGAGTTGCTGCTGGATGATCTCGGCGCCGATCTGGATCGCGTTCACCGGGGTGCGCAATTCGTGCAGCATCTGGCGGATACGGTCGGCCTGGCTGTCCAGGACCGGCGGATTGGCCGGAGCTTTCGCAGTGCTGGGCGGACGGCGCAGGCGGCCACGATAGCCCAGGAAATTCCCGGTCAGCGGATCGAACCAGGGCGCAGCATCCAGGTGCCAGTGTCCGGCAATCGCCCTGGCCCCGGCCAGGACGATCCGCTGGGCGCGCAGCGGCTGGTGTTGGCGCGCCAGGCGGGCGAACTCC
>JAGXTB010000244.1 GCA_018334165.1 Sphingomonadales bacterium
CGGCAGGCCAGCCGTGGCTGCCACTGGGCGCGGAGAACCTGGAGCGCGCGGTGGACCGGCAGACGGCCGATCCCGCGTCCCTGCTCAGCCTGACCCGCGAACTGCTCGCGCTGCGCCGGGCGCATCCGGCCTTGCGCGAGGGCACCTTCGATGTGCTGCACGCCGGTGAAGCCCTGCTGGCGGTGCGCCGCGTAGCGCAGGGACATTCGATGCTGTGCCTGCTCAATCTGTCCGCACAGGCCTGCGCCTGGCCGCAAGACATCGCCGTTGGGGGTCAGGTGCTGGCCGCAGTCAACGCCGCCCAGCCGGGCCAGCAATTGCCGCCGTTCGGCGCGCTGCTGCTTGAGGAGACCAATTGATGCGCCGTATCGCAAGCCTTGCCGCGCTGGCTGCACTGGTCACCGCTGTTCCCGCCGCGGCGCAGTCCGCTCAGCCGGTCCGCGCGACCTCGCCCGATGGCACAGTGGCGGTTGAGCTGACAATCGACGGCGATGGCCGCGCCTCCTATGCGGTCAGCCGCAAAGGCAAGCCGGTAATCGCGCCCTCAAAGCTGGGCTTCCTGTTCACCGACGTGGCCAAGATCGACCGTCGCCTGACAGTGACCGGGCAAGAGGTGAGTGATTTCGACCAGACCTGGCAGCAGCCGTGGGGCGAATGGTCGAGCATCCGCAACCACTACCGTGAATTCAAGGTCCACCTGAAGGAAACGACCGCGCTGGCACGGGTCTTGACGGTGACCTTCCGGATCTACAACGACGGCGTGGGGTTCCGGTATGAATTCCCCGCTCAGCCCAATATGGCGAAAACCAATATCGCCGAGGAGCTGACCGAGTTCACTTTCGCGCAGGACGGCACCGCCTGGTGGAAACCGGCCTTCCTGTGGAACCGCGAGGAATACCTCTACAACAAGACCGCGCTGTCTTCAGTCAGCACGGCCGCTACCCCGGTGACGATGAAGCTGGCCGACGGCACCCATGTGACGCTGCATGAAGCGGCACTGGTCGACTATTCGGGCATGGCGGTAACCCGCACCGATGGAACCACCTTGCGCGCCAATCTAACCCCCGGTGCGGGTGGGCCCAAGGTGCAGAAGACCGGCGCCTGGACCACCCCATGGCGCACCCTGATCATCGCCGACGATGCCCCCGGCATCTACATGAGCCACCTGATGCTGAACCTCAACGAGCCCAACAAACTGGGTGACATGAGCTGGTTCAAGCCGGGCAAGTTCGCCGGCGTGTGGTGGAACATGATCAAGGGCGAATGGTCCTGGGCGCGCGGGCCGAAACACGGCGCGACCAACGCCAACGTCAAACAGTACATCGATTTCGCCGCCGCTAACGGCATCCCCAACGTACTGGTCGAAGGCTGGAACGTGGGCTGGGACGGTGACTGGTTCGGCAACGGCTGGGACATGGATTTCACGCGTGCCACCGAAGATTTCGACATCGCGATGCTGAGCGCATACGCCAAGAAGAAGGGCGTGCGTCTGGTCGGTCACCATGAAACCGGCGGCGCGGTAACGCATTACGATAACCAGCTCGACCGCAGCTTCGCTTTCGCCGCCAAGCACGGAATGATGGTGGTCAAGACCGGCTACGTCACCGACGCCGCCCAGCTGGAGCGGGTCGATGCCGACGGGACCAAGTACCGCGAGTGGCTCGACGGCCAGTGGATGTCGAACCATTTCGTCCGCGTCGCCGAAACCGCCGCAAAGTACAAGGTTGCCTTTGACAGCCACGAGCCGATCAAGGGCACGGGCCTCCACCGCACTTATCCCAACTGGGTCGCGCGCGAGGGCATGCGCGGGATGGAATACAACGCCTGGGGCGGCAAGAATCCGCCCGAGCATGAAGCGAACATCGTCTTCACCCGGATGCTCGAAGGGCCGATGGATTTCACCCCGGGGGTGCTCAGTCTTGAGGGCGAACGCGGCAGTGCGATCCTTTCAACCAAGGCCAAGCAGCTGGCGCTCTATGTGGTGATCTATTCGCCGGTCCAGATGGCCGCCGATACGCCTGAGAACTACGCCAAGCACATGGACGCGTTCAAATTCATCCGCGACGTTCCGGCCGATTGGGACGAAACCCGCGTGCTCAACGGCGAAGTGGGTGACTATGTCACGATCGTGCGCAAAGAGCGCGGCGGGCCGGATTGGTACCTGGGCGCGGTGGGTGATGAAGAGGCGCGCCATGTGTCCTTCGCGCTCGATTTCCTTGCCCCCGGCAAGCGTTATGTGGCCGAAATCTATCGCGATGCGCCCGATGCCGATTACCGCACCGACAAGCGCTTCGCGATGGTGATCGAGCAGCGGCCGGCGACGTCCAAAGACAAGATGGACCTCCACCTCGCCCCCGGCGGCGGTGCGGCGGTGCGGTTCCGGCTGGTCAAATGATCCGTTTGCTGCTGGCGCTGTTGCTGTGGCTAGCACTGGCTGGCCCGGCCCAGGCTAGCGATCAGGGACAACTGCTTCAGTTCGAGAAGGTCAGCGCGCAGGGGCTTCCGCTCCAGCGCCTGACTGTGTGGCTGCCGCCCGGTTATGACCGCTCCAAGCGGCGCTACGGCGTGGTCTACATGCATGACGGGCACAACCTGTTCGACCTGAAGGCGAGCAACTTCAACAAGATCTGGGCGGCCGACAAGGCCATGCTGGCGGCGATGCAGCGCGGGGTTCAGCCGCACATTATCGTCGGGATCTGGGCGCCGGGAGCGGATCGATATCGCCAGTATCTGCCGCACGATATCTACCATTCAGCCAAAGGCGAGCTCCGCGCGCAGATGGACCGTATGGCGGCGGGGCCAGTCGTGTCGGATGCCTATCTCGCCTGGTTGGCGGGTCCGCTGAAGACCTGGGTAGATGGCAAGTTCCGCACCCTGCCGGGGCGCAACCATACCGCTATCGCCGGATCGAGCATGGGCGGGCTGGTCAGCTGCCATGCCTTCCTGCGCTATCCCGCGACCTATGGCCGTGCGGCCTGCGTATCCTCGCACTGGCCCGCCGCGATTCCGGGCGAGGTCGGGGCGACCCATCCGGAGCTGGCGTCACTGTGGGACCAATGGTTCGCCGCGCGGCTGGGCGCGCCCGATGGGCGGCGGCTGTGGCTCGATCACGGCACCGCGACGCTCGATGCCTACTACGCCCCCTACCAGCAGGTGGTGGACCGGCGGATCGCGGCGCTCGGCTGGAAGCGCGGGCGCGACTGGCAGAGCAAGGTCTATCCCGGCGCCGAGCACGAGGAAAACGCCTGGGCCGCGCGGCTGCCCGAGATCTTTGGCTGGCTGCTCAGGTCTTAGGTTCGCGGCAGGAACACCCCAACCCGTTTGTCCCGAGCGAAGTCGAGGGGCCGCCCCACAGACCAAGCTCCGGTCGTGTCGAGCGAAGTCGAGACACCGCGCATGGCATCTCGACTTCGCTCGATGCGAACGGAGGTTGGGGAAAGCCGTGATCCCTCGACTTCGCTCGGGACGAACGGTTCTGGGTAGGGAGATCGGTTGAAAATCAACCGGGCCGCGGCAGCGCGGTTGTCGCCTTCATCTTTTCCATCGAGAAGCTGGAACTGACATCGGCCAGGTCCGGCACCGCGGCGATCAGCTTGCGGTAGATCCGGTCATAATGCGCGATATCGCGGACCACCAGCTTGAGCAGGTAATCGACATCGCCGGCCATGCGGTGGCATTCGCTGACTTCCTCGATCGCGGCGATGCCCTGGCTGAAGGCATCAAGCCAGGCCGGATCGTGGCGCTGGGTGCGGATCGCAACGAAGACCGTGGTGGCATAGCCCAGCTTTTCGGCATCGAGCAGCGCCACGCGCCGGGCGATCACGCCCGCTTCCTCCAGCCGCTTGATCCGCCTCCAGCAGGCATTGCTGGACAGGCCAACGCGTTCGCCCACTTCGTGCACCGGCAGCGAAGCGTCGTGCTGGAGGACACCCAGGATCGCCCAGTCTATCGAATCAATTTGCGTAGCATCGATCATGATTGGGATAAAATATCCGCATTGCGGCAAACCACCTAGCAAAAAGGTAATGATTTCGCCGTCGGGCTGCGATAGGATTCGATTCAACAAGACCGGGGGAGAATGCCATGTCGATCAAGCGCCTGTTTACCGAGCATCCCGCCTCGGTCGATGAGACCTATGGCGAGCACTTCGTGATGGCGACCGGGTTTGGCCTGCGGATGATCCTGGGCGGCTTTGCCTGTCTGATCCACGGGCTTCTGCCGTTCCTGTTCGTGCGCACCGGATCGCTGCAGATTTCCACTCTGCACGAGCGGATGGTTGCCAAGCGCAACACCAAGCAGATGCCCGCTGTGCTCGATTTTGTGATTTGAGTTCTTCACGCCCCTGACCCAAGTTCCGTTCGCATCGAGCGAAGTCGAGATGCCGCGCGCAGTGTCTCGACTTCGCTCGACACGAACGGGAGGTGGGGATGAAGCGGAAACCTGGACCCTAAAGCAGCAAGTACGCAAACCCCAACGCCGCTGCAAAACTAGCCAGCGTTGCAGTCACCACCGGCACCGCCGCGCGCCAGCCCATTTGCAGCAGCAAGTCCATCCGGCTGCGCATCGCCGTGGCGGTCACCGCCAGCAGCAGCAGCCCCTTGGACAGGATCAAGCCGTTTTCGACCGCCACTTTGGGGATCGTCACCATGCTGCCCAGCGCCACCACGCCCAGGAAGGCAACGATGAACCACGGTAGCGCGAGCCGCTTCCACAGCGGTTGGCCGCTCGCGCTATCGGCCTGACCGATCGCCAGGCTGGTCAACAGCACGACCGGGGCCAGCAAGGCGACCCGCGCCAGTTTGACGATCGTGGCATAGTTGCCCGCCGGATCGGAGAAGGCATAGCCGCCGCCGATCGCCTGCGCGACATCGTGGATCGAGGCGCCGATCAGGAACCCGGCCTGCCCGTCGCTCAGCCCCAGTTCGCCCGCCAGAACCGGATAGACCGTCATGGCAAAGGCACTGGCGAGTGAGATCCCCACCAGGGTCAGCGCGAACTGCGCCTGGCTGAGCCGGTCCTTGCCGATCACGCCATAGAGCGCCAGCGCGGCGCTCGCCCCGCAGATCGCAGTC
Organism: Sphingomonadales bacterium; assembly: GCA_018334165.1. Classification (GTDB taxonomy): domain Bacteria; phylum Pseudomonadota; class Alphaproteobacteria; order Sphingomonadales; family Sphingomonadaceae; genus Novosphingobium. Next base: position 5,073 of record JAGXTB010000244.1, read on the forward strand.
GCGCCGCCGGCCAGAATCCCGGCATAGCGCGATTGCCCGGCGATCCGCGCGCCCAGCAGCCCGGCCCCGATCGTTACCGTCATGACCACGCCCAGCGCGGCAAAAGGTGCGGGGCCAAGCGCCTCGATCTGGCTGACCGTGACTTGCAACCCCAGCACCACGATCCCCCAGCGCAGGCAGGTGCGCGAGGCGAAGTCGAGCCCGGCATGAGTGCGCGGATCGTGGCTGATGAAATTGAGCGCCAGGCCCACCAGCAAGCCCAGCAGGATGATCGGAAAGCCGTAGTGCTCTGACAGCCAGGCTGCCGCCGCCGCCGCCACCGCGCACAGCGCCAGCCCCGGGAACAAGGGCGCGCGCGGGGCGCGGCTGGGCGGCGTGTTCTCCGCCAGGTGCAGCTCGCCGAACAGGTCGCCGCCGTGCGGCAGCGCGTCCCAGTCAATCTTGCCGTTGCTCGGGCTCACAGTCATCGCCCGCGCATCGGGCCGGGTGCCGGGCTTGTCAATGTTCGCCCAGCGCCTTGTCCTCATTGGCGCGCTTGATCAGGTAGTGGCGAACGGCCTCGGCATCGTCGCCCGATATCGCTTCCTTGAACGAGACCATGCCGTTGTGCTTGAGCGCCCCGCCGATCACGATCGACTTGATCGCATCGCCGCTGTTGAGAGTCGGCGAATGGCGCAAATCCGGAACCATTCCACCCGAGATTGCCTCACCGCCGTGGCAAACCCCACAATAGCGCGCGTAGAGTGCTTCCCCACGCACAACCTGATTGGGTTTGCCAGTGAGCGGCGGCGGATCGAGCACCCGGTCTGCCATTGGAGGTGCAACGGGCAGTTTGCCAACGGCGCCCAGCTTGAACACCAACAGTCGGCTGATATTGCGGGTCGGCCCGGATTTGTCTGCGGCGACGCTTCCGAACAGGTCCCACAAGCCGCCCCAGCCAACCAGGATGGCGACATATTGTTCGCCGTCCAACGAGTAGCTCATTGGTGCTGCAATGATCCCGGTCTGCGCCGGGAATGACCAAAGCTTGCCGCCTTTGTCGGCACTGTAGGCTACGAATTCACCTCTCGCGGTGCCCTGGAACACCAGATTGCCAGCAGTTGCGAGAGTGCCGCCATTCGAAGGACCTTCAAACGGAACCCGCCAGACTTCCTTGCGGGCGACCGGATCCCACGCGATCAGGGCTCCGCTAAGCATCGCACGCGCAGCACCGCGCGCCGCCTTGTCGGCCGGGGTCAGAACCGGAGCCAGCCCCAGCTGCATCCCGATCGAACCCGGTTCGAATTCATTGTCGGCCAGATAGGCAAACGGCGCTTCATTGGTTGGAATGTAGACCAGCCCGGTTTTCGGGCTAAAGCTCATCGGGTGCCAGGTGTGCGCGCCATAGATTCCGGGCGAACCGAGATACATCTTGCCGGTCTGCTCGTAACGCGCCTCGGGGTTGATGTTGGGCCGTCCTGTGACAGGGTCAATCGAACTGGCCCAGGTGATCTTCGTAAATGGAGTGCCGGTCAGAAACTTTCCGGTCTTTGCATCCAGCACGTAAAAAACGCCATTCTTGGGTGCATGCATGACCACATGGGTTGATTTGCCATCAAGCATCAGGTCCGCGACCATGATCTGTGCGTTCGAATCATAGTCCCAGCGGTCTTCGGGCGTTTCCTGGTAGTGCCAGGCATACTCACCGTTGTCGGCGTTTACGGCGACAATCGAGGAAGTATAGAGGCTGTCCCCGGCCCGGTCCGCCGTCTTGGGATTCCAGGGTTCGGCATTGCCGGTTCCAAAATAGACGAGGTTGGTCTTGGGATCATAGGTGATAGAATCCCAAACTGTGCCGCCGCCGCCAAATTCCCACCACTTGCCAGTCCAGGTCTTGGCGGCCTTTTCCATTGCCTCGTTTTCAAACCCATCGGCCGGGTTGCCGGGCACGGTATGGAAGCGCCACAATTCGTCGCCGGTCTGGGCATCAAAAGCGGCAAGATAGCCGCGGGCGCGGTACTCGGATCCGGCGCTGCCAATCAGCACCTTGCCCTTGGCAATGCGCGGAGCGCCGGTGATCGCGTAGTCGACCTGGTTTGGCACCACGACTTTCGACCACACTTCCTTGCCCGACTTCTGGTCAATTGCGATCAGTCGCCCATCGAGGGCGGCGACGTAGACCTTGTCGCCATAAATTGCGGCACCGCGGTTCACGGCATCGCAGCACACCCGAACCAGCGTTTCGCGCGGAACCTTGGGGTCATACGACCACTTCAGTGCCCCGGTCCTGGCATCATAGGCCTTGACCATCGACCAGGCGGTGGTGACGTAGAGTACCCCATCGTGCATCAGCGGGGTCGCTTCCTGCCCGCGCGCGGTATCCAGATCGGCCGACCAGGCCAGGCCAAGCTTGCTGACGTTCTGGTCATTTACCTGGCTCAACGGCGAAAAGCGCTGCTCGCCATAGTCGCGTCCATAGCTCAACCACTCACCTTCGGGCGCAGCGGCGATCATTGCATCGGTCACGCCTTCGGTGGCGGGCGGCGACGGGCTTTTCCCGCAGGCGGCAAGCGTCAGCAGGGCAGCGGCGGCAAGCAGCTTCAAACGCATCGTGGGTCCCTCTCCAACACCTGCCCGCTCGTTCGGCGAGTCAGGTTTGTGCGCAGTTCGCCGCAATCCGCGCGCGATTGCAACCTTAATCGCGCGATTAGTTTTCGAAACTTGCCGCACTTGCGCTGGACTGCACGCAACTCGCGGCTATCCTCGCGGGCTTACGGAGTCGAAAGGACCGGACCATGTGCGATGACCTGACCGCCCACGATGATGACCTGGCGCTGGCGGCGCGCGGCCTGAACCGCCGCGAATTTGCTGCGATTGGCGCTGCGGGCGCGCTTGCGGCCTATGCTGGCGCTCCGGCTCAGGCGGCATCGCGCAAACTGACCGAAAGCATGGTCGAAGTGCCGACCCCGGATGGCACGGCTGACGCTTTCTATGTGCGGCCGGCCAAGGGCAAGTATCCGGCGGTGATCCTGTGGCCAGATGTTGCGGGCCTGCGTGATGCTTACAAGGAAATGGGGCGGCGGCTGGCCGCATCGGGCTTCGCGGTTCTGGTGGTCAATCACTATTACCGCGCGGGCAAGGCCCCGTTGCTCGGCTCGATGGCCGAATGGCGCAGTCCGGAAGGTCAGGCCAAGCTCAAACCCGCGATCGCCACGCTATCGGCTGACAATACCGTGAAGGACGTGACCGCCTTTGTTGCCTGGCTCGACAAGCAGCCCGGCGTCAACCGCAAGCGCGCCATCGGGACGCAAGGCTATTGCCAGACCGGATCTTTCGCGATCCGCAGCGCGGCGGCCTTGCCTGGGCGGATCAAGGCTGCGGCCTCGTTCCACGGCGGCGGGCTGGTGACCGACAAGCCGGGCAGCCCGCATACGCTGTTTGGCAAGAGCCAGGCCCGCTTCCTGATCGCGATCGGCCGCAACGACGATGCCCGCGCGCCGGGGGACAAGGACGCGCTGCGCGCCGCGGGGCTGGCTTCGGGCCGCTATGTCGAGGTGGAAGTCTACAAGGCCGACCACGGCTGGTGCACGCTTGATGCACCCAGCTATGACAAGGCCGAAGCCGACCGCGCCTGGGCGCGGCTGCTGGAGCTGTACAAAGTGCTTTAGGGGGCTTTAGGCGGAAGTGCCGCTGCCGTTCGATCCTTTGGGCCGGACCAGGATCACCACTTCGTCGTAAACCGACAGCAAGTGGCTGTCATACCACTGGTCGAGCACGCATTTGACCCGGCCGAAGAAGGCGGGAACGTCTTCCAGCACATAGTGTTGGGCCAGCTGGGGCCCGCCGCGCTCGCCATAGACGGCAGGCTGTTGCACATCGAGCGCCTGACCCTTGAGGTAGGCCGCGATCTCGTCAACATGCTGTTTCAGCGCCATGCGCCGGGCATCGCCGCTGCCGCCGCCGCTGCGCGAATGGCCCAGTTCTTCCTTGGCCTTGTCGAGCAGTGCGTTGATGTAGGTATAGATCCTGTCCATGTTCTCGCGCTTGAGCGAGATCATGGTGTCGACATAGTCCTTCTGGACCCGCAGCGCCGCGGTGTCGGGATGTTCGCTGCCCCAGAAGCCTTGCGAAAATTCTTTTTGGTTTGGCTGGATCATGCCCCGGTCAATAGCGGCATTTGGTTACCGCCGGGTTAAGCATGTTCCGGTTTTGCTTGCGGGGTTGCGGGGCGGCGCTAACATATCGGGGTTCAATCGAGAGGACCCCGTGCGATGCCTGTCTTCGTCATTGTACTGCTTGTCGCAGTCGTCGTGTTCATCCTGCTGGCAGTACGGGTGGTTCGGCAGGGCTATGTCTATACGGTTGAACGGCTTGGCCGCTTTATCAAGGCCGCGCAGCCGGGGCTGCTGATCGTGATCCCGTTCGTTGACCGCATCGGCCACAAGGTCAACATGATGGAGCAGGTGCTTGACATTCCGGGGCAGGAAATCATCACCCGCGACAATGCCATGGTCGGGGTCGATGCGATCGTGTTCTTCCAGGTGCTGGATGCCGGCAAGGCCGCTTACGAGGTGTCGAACCTCTATGTTGCGATCATGCAGCTGACCACCACCAACCTGCGCACGGTGATGGGCTCGATGGACCTCGATGAAACGCTGTCCAAGCGCGATGAGATCAACGCCAAGCTGCTGACCGTGATCGATCACGCCACCGCGCCGTGGGGGGTCAAGATCACCCGGATCGAAATCAAGGACATTCGTCCGCCAGCCGATATCTCCAACGCAATGGCCCGGCAGATGAAAGCCGAACGTGAAAAGCGCGCCAACATTCTTGAAGCCGAAGGGTTCCGCCAGGCTGAAATCCTGAAAGCCGAAGGCGAAAAGCAAAGCGCGATCCTGTCCGCCGAAGGCCGCAAGGAAGCCGCGTTCCGCGACGCCGAAGCCCGTGAGCGCCTGGCCGAAGCCGAAGCCCGTGCGACTCAGGTGGTGTCCGAGGCAATCGCTTCGTCGGGCACGCAGGCGCTCAACTATTTCGTCGCGCAGAAATACACCGAGGCGGTTACTGCTTTCGCCACCTCGCCCAATGCCAAAACCATCCTGTTCCCGGTTGAGGCGACCCAGCTGATCGGTTCGATCGGCGGAATCGGCGAACTGGTCCGCGATGCTTTGGGAGAGAAGGCCAAATGATCGCCTGGATCGAAGGGATCGCGCCGCACTGGCTGTGGCTGTCGCTTGGGCTGGTGCTCGCCATCGGGGAGATGACCATACCCGGCGTGTTCCTGATCTGGATGGCCGGCGCGGCGGTGGTGACCGGGGTGGTCGCTTGGGCGCTGCCGATCGGGCTGCTGTCGCAAGTCATGCTGTTCGCGGTTGTCTCGATCGTTACGGTTTTCATGGCGCGCAACTGGCTGCGGCAGAACCAGATCGAGTCCGCCGATCCCGACATGAATGATCGCGGCGCACGCTCGCTGGGCCAGGTCGTGGTGGTCACTCAGGTGATCGAGAATGGCGAAGGCCGGGTCAAGCTGGGCGACAGCGAATGGCTGGCCCGCGGTCCTGACGCCGAACCCGGCACCCGCATGCGGATATCGGGCAATGAGGGCGCGGTGCTGCGGGTAGAGCATTTGCACTGACCAATGACTTGCAACAGGAGAATTCGATGAAGACCATGATCAAGGCGCTGGCCATTGGTGCTCTGCTGGCAGGCGGGGCTGTTCCGGCCGTGGCGCAATCCTCCAGCCTGAACGATGCAATCTGCATCCAGGTGCTGGGCGAAACCGCGGCCAAGCTGAAGGACAAGCAGAGCACCCATGCGGTGGTGATGAATTTCCAGGGCTATTACACTGCCCGGATCCGCGCCGCGCTGGGCCCGAACGGCGATATGGCCGCGGCCATGAAAGCCGGGCGCGATGCCGTGGGCAGGATGAGCGCCGATCAGTACAAGGCCGCGGGCAGCAAATGCCTCGACGGCACAGCGCAGAAGGACCTTGAGGAACTGTTTGTCTTCAACGACCAACTCGGTGCCAATCCGCCCGAATCCAAATAGGCTGCACAGCAAGACCACATTTCAGCCATTAACCCTGCGCGGCGAATGGGCTATTGAGCCACTTGCGGCCTTGCGCCGCGCAGGAGGGAACAACGCAGCCATATGGCCAGGAATGACATCCGGCGCACACCGCCACCGCGCGGCGGCAAGGTGCCCAAGCCCAAGCCGACGGGCTTCCGCTTGTTCATCCGCCGCCTGTTCGTCTGGGGCGGCAGCCTGGCGGTGCTTGGCGCACTTTCGCTGGTCATCGCGGTTGCCCTGGCGGCCAATTCGCTGCCCGAATTCGATGAACTGAAAGCCAGCCAGAACGAGCAGATGATCGTCGTGCGCGCGCGCGACGGGACCGAACTGGTCACGCTGGGGCCCAGCTACGGCAAATGGATCGCCGCGCCGCAGATCCCCCAGGTGATGAAGGACGCGATCCTTTCGACCGAGGACAAGCGGTACCACCAGCACATCGGGGTCGATCCGATCGGCATCGCGCGCTCGTTCTATGTGCGCTACCGCGACGGACGCTGGCGCCAGGGCGGATCGACCATCACCCAGCAGCTGGCGCGCACCGTGTTCCTCAACAACAGCCGGACCTTCGCCCGCAAGCTGCGCGAGGCTGTGCTGGCCCTGGCGCTGGAGTGGAAGTTCTCCAAGGACCAGGTGCTCGAGCTCTATCTCAACAAGGTCTATTTCGGCGGCGGGGCCTATGGGATCGATTCGGCGAGCCGCAAGTTCTTTGGCCACCCCGGTACCGAATTGAACCTGCCCGAAGCCGCGATCATCGCCGGGCTGGTCAAGGCGCCGTCGCACTATTCGCCTACCGCCGATGCCGCTGCCGCTGTCGGCCGGGGCAAAGTGGTGCTGGGGCTGATGCAGGAAAACGGCAAGGCCAGCGCCGCGCAAGTTGCAGCGACCGATTTCAAGGGCATCAAGTTCGTTTCGGAAGGCGGCCAGAATTCGGTGCGTTATTTCACCGATTGGGCGCTGCCCCAGCTTGACCTGCTGCTGGGCGATAACGACCAGCCGATCGAGGTCTGGACCACGCTGGATCCCAGGCTGCAGTCGGCGGCAACCGATGCGATCCAGCGTTTTGCCCCGGGCGGCGCGCAAGGCGCGCTGGTCTCGATGGACCGCGACGGGGCAGTGCTGGCGATGGTCGGCGGGACTGACTACGTCACCTCGAACTACAACCGCGCGATCAATGCCGTCCGCCAGCCGGGTTCGGCCTGGAAGCTGTTCGTCTATCTCGCCGCGCTCGAAGCCGGTTACACGCCGGCCAGCGAAGTGGTGGACGAGCCGGTGACGATCCAGGGCTGGAGCCCGCGCAATTCGAACGGGGCCTTTGCGGGCCAGATCGACGTGCGCACCGCCTTTGCCTATTCGAAAAACACCGTCGCCGCGCAACTGGGCAACGAAGTGGGCTTTTCGGCAGTCGCCGCCGTGGCGCGGCGGTTCGGGATTTCGACGCCGATCTCGACCGTGCCCTCGATGGTGCTGGGCTCCAACGAAGTGCGCCTGATCGATATGACCCGGGCCTTTGCCTCGGTCGCCGCGCAAGGCAAAGCGATCGAGCCTTACGGGATCGTAAGGGTCGCGACGACCGACGGTAAAGTGCTCTATCAGCGCCAGGCCAAAGACGGCACTGCGCTGGTATCGCCCAATGTCGCGAACGGGATGACCGACCTGTTGCAAAGCGCGGTCGCCACCGGGACCGGCGCGGCGGCGCAGATCGGACGGCCGGTAGCCGGCAAGACCGGTACCACCACGTCCAACAAGGACGGCTGGTTCCTGGGTTTCTCCAGCGGGGTTACTACCGGTGTGTGGATGGGCCGCGACGATAGCAGGCCGGTGGCGGGCCTGCAGGGCGGGACCGCCCCGGCGCGGGCCTTTGCCAGCTATATGAAGATCGCAGTGGCGGGCCGCCCGGTCGAAAAGTTCCAGACCGAAATGACCGCGCCTGCCTGGAAGCTGGATTCCGAAGATGAGGCGAATTTCAGCGGCAGTCCGGAAGACTATTACTACGTCGATGAAAACGGCAACCTGATCGAGCCGACGCGCGGTCAGGGCGGCGATCGCCCCGGGCCGGATCCACGCGACGACCAGGTCGGCGATCCCAACGGCACGCTGGAACCAGTCGCGCCGCCGGCAGCCGCGAACGAGGATTTCCTCAACGAGGCGACGGGCAAGAAAAGCGCCGGGGGGCAAAATCGCCCGCCGCAGTAGGTTTGGTCACAGCTGGATTGAACCGAAGAGCCCTTCCCCGGTGGGGAAGGGTTGGGATGGGGGTTCCACGCTTGCGTTGACGCTCGGCTTCGCCTCACTCCCCCACCCCAACCCCTCCCCGACGGGGAGGGGCTACCCAAACCTGGACCAGATTGAGTCCTACCGCAGCCGGACCCCGAAATAGACCGTGCCCTGGGTGCCGGGGCGCATGATTTCCAGCGTGATGCTGGGGCGACCCGAAGCTTTGGCAGCCTTGACCGCCGCATCGAGCGCGGCAACCGAGGTGATCGGCTGGAAGTTGGCACCAACCACGATGTCGCCGCGCTGCAACCCCTGGCTGGCCGCATCCGCGCTGCTATCGACCCGGGCGATCACCGCGCCGCGGGTCGAACCAGGCACGCGCAGCTGCTGGGCAATGTCGGCGTCCATATCGAGCACTTGCAGCCCCAGCGCATCCGACGTCGGTCCCTGGCCCTTTTCGGCCGGCTTGTTGAACGGGCTTTCGGCAGGATCGGAATTGCCCAGGCTCTTGGCCAGTTCCTCCTGGCCTGGACGCTTGGCGACCGTGGCGGTCACGGTCAGCGGCTTGCCCTGGCGCAGCAGGTCGATCGGGATCCGGGTGCCCGGCGCGATATTGGCGACGATCGTCGAAAGCGAGCGATCGGGGGTAACATCGACATTGTTGACCTTGAGCACGATGTCGCCCGGTTTGATCCCGGCCTTGTCGCCCGGCATGCCCGGCGGCACGCCGCGCACCAGTTCGCCGCGATCGCGCTGCAGGCCAAGTGAATCCGCCATCTCATCGGTGATCGGCTGGATCTGCACGCCCAGGAAGCCGCGCTCGATCGCTTTGCCGCTCATCAGTTTTTCGACGATCGGTTTGGCAATGTCCGAAGGGATCGCAAAGCCGATCCCGATATTGCCGCCCGACGGCGCGACGATCCAGTTGTTGATCCCGATCACCTTGCCGCGCATGTCGAACATCGGCCCGCCCGAATTGCCCGAATTGATCGAGGCGTCGGTCTGGATGTAGTGATCGTAGGCACCGGTCCCGGTGTTGCGGTTGACCGAGGAGATGATCCCCGAAGTGACCGATCCGCCAAGCCCGAACGGGTTGCCGATTGCGATCACCCAGTCGCCCGCGCGGGCCTTGCTGCTTTCGCCGAACTGGACGAAGGGCAGCGGGGCCTTGGCATCGATCTTGAGCACGGCAAGGTCGGAATCGACATCGCGCCCGACGATCCGGGCGGGATATTCGACGCCGTCGGCAAACTTCACGCTAACCTCGTCGGCTGCGCCCTTGCGGTCCAGGCTGATTACGTGGTTGTTGGTGACGACAAAGCCGTCGGCCGAAACCACAAAGCCCGATCCGACCGCCTGGGCCAGCCGGCTCTGGCCGCCCGGGCCCATCATCGCGCCGAACGGGGTGCCCGCCAGCGGATTGTCCACAGTCACCTTCTGCCGCACCGAGATGTTGACCACCGCCGGTTGCAGCTGCGCGGTCAAGTCCGCAAAGCTGGCGGGCGCGCCGGCGCGCGGCACCACGGCCTGCATCAGGCTGTCGTCGTTCTGGGCGATCTGGGCCCCGGCGGGAAGTCCGGTCACCAGGGAAAGGGCAGCGCCGCCCAGCAGCAGCGCACTCGTCACACTATAAGCGTATCGCACCAGTTTAGGTCCTCTTGCTTCAAAATCCTGCCCGCCCCGGCAGCTAAGGATTCACCCCGCGCCGCCTGAACGGAATTTGAACGGGCTAGGGGGCCGAACCCCTTACCTCCCGTTGAAGTGCTTGAGATAGGCACTGTCAGGCGGAATTACGATAGTCGCTGCATTCTTGCGTTCGGGATCTCCATAGAGCAGCTCGTAATTGCGCAGCGCCTTGAAGAAGCCATAGAATTCGGTGTCCTGCCCGGCGCTGGCCTGCATGATCGCCGCGGCTTCGGCCTGGGTCTGGGCGACAACTTCGCCCGCTTCGCGGCTGCTCTGTTCCTCGATCCCCTTGGCTTCCAGTTCGCGCCGCTCCTTCATCCGCTGGAACACCTGGCTCAGCCCGGCGTCGGGCAGGCCGACCCGGCCAACCCTGAGATCGACCACCTGCACCCCAAAGAGGCGCGTCTTGGCATCCAGCGCGGCCAGCACTTCGCGGTTCGCTCCGCCGCTGCCCGGTGTGGCAATCTCCAGCGCCGAGCGCTGTGTCAGTTTCTCTTCCAGCAGCGAGGGCAGGAGTGCCTTGAACTGAGCATCGACCTTGTCGCCCTGACCCAGCTTTTGCAGCAGGCGGACCGGGTCGATGATCCGGTAGGTCACATCGGCATCGACCAGCAGGACCTGCTCGTCGGCAGTGCGGACCTGGGTTCCGGCCAGCGCAAAGCCTTGCAGGCCGCGCTCAAGCCAGATCGCGCGTTCGAAGAACGGGATCTTCAACACCACCCCGGCGCCATCGGACTTGTCGGGGCGGAAGCGGTTGATCGCGCGATCGGGCTCGCCCATTCGCTCGATCACCGCCTGGTGGCCTTCATCGACCACCACCACGCTCGACAGGGCCAGCAGCCCCAGCACGACCGGCACAAACGGCAGCATCCGCCGGGCAGAGAGGATCGCGGTCATCTCAGCGCCCTCCCTTGGCCGGATCGGGATCGCCCAGCGGAACCGTTGCCGTGCCGCTGCCGCCCAGGATCACCTTGTCGTTGTTCTTGAGCACGCGGGCCATCGTCTCATAATACATCCGTTGCCGGGTGACCTGCGGCGCAAGCTTGTACTCGCCATAGATCAGCTGGAAATCGCGGGCTTCGGCGCGGGCCTGGGCCAGGTGTTCTGCGCGCCAGGCAAAAGCGTTCTCACGGTTCTTGCGGGCATCGGCGGTGGCCTTGGCGATGGCTTCGAAGGTATCGTTGAGCTTGGTCGGATGGCCGGTGCGGGTCACTTCGACCCCCGACAGCACGATCCCCGATTTCCAGGCGTCGAGCACCCGCTGCATCCGACCGGCAACGCGTTGCTGCAGCTCGCCCTGGCGCCGGCCGCCGGTGATCTCGGCATAGTCGAATTCGGCCACGGCGGCGCGCATCTGGGCATCGGCCAGTCGTCGCAGCGCGGCTTCGCCCTGGGGCAGGTTGTAGCGGTAGGCGCGCAAATCGCCGACCCGCCAGCGCACCAGGAACGACAGGTTGACCAGCTCGCCATCGCGGGTTGGCATCAGCGTTTCGGTTTCCTTGTCGGGCAGGGTGGTGGTGGTTTCCTTGCCCACCGCCTGGCGATCGACGGCCTGGATCGGCCAGGGCATGGTAAAGTTGACCCCCGGCCCGAAAGTCCCGGAATAGCGTCCCAGCGTGGTCACCAGCGCGCGCTCGTCGCCCGCCAGGTAATGGACCGTGCTGGTCAGCAGCCAGGCGCTGACCAGTCCCAGCGCCAGCCACGATCCCAGTTTCATCCGCGTCAGCGGTCCGCCGCCGTCACCATCGCCGCCGCCGCCGCGACCCCGCATGATATCCTCGATCGAGGCCGAGCGGCGCGGGGTGCTGGCTTCGTCGGGATTGAGCCAGGGGTTGCGGACAGGTTCGCCGGTGCCGGATTCGGGCGCAGCATCACCATCCGGTTTGCCGCCCTCGGTGCCGCCGCCTTCCCCGCCCCAGGGGTTGTCGCCCCGTGACATTGCCAGCCCTTGGCTGCGCTCTGAACCGTGTGATCCTCTCATCACCAAACACTATAGGTGTGCATGACGCACAAAAACAGTGTCTCGCCTCGCTTTTTCCTTGCTAGGGGGTTTTCGCAATGAGTGACCCCACCGAAACCCTGCGCGCCGCGCTGCCCCCGCTGGCCGAAAGCCGTCTGCAATCGCTGCGCCTGGCCGATGGCCGGGCGATTGTCGTGCTGGGTGCCGACGGGCTCGACGCGGCCGGGCGCGCGCAGATTGAAGCAGAGGTCAAGGCGGCGCTGGAAGGCCAGCCGGGCGTTTCCGAAGTGCGCGTTGCGCTGATGGCCGACAAGCCGCGCCGCACGATCATCGCGGTCGGATCGGGCAAGGGCGGGGTGGGCAAAAGCACTGTGTCGGCCAACCTGGCGATCGCGCTGTCGCGCCAGGGCCGCAAGGTCGGGCTGGTCGATGCCGATATCTACGGCCCCTCGCAGCCGCGCCTGCTAGGCAGCGAAGGGATCAAGCCGCAGGCCAGCAAGGACAAGCTGATCCCGGTGCCGAACCAGTGGGGCGTGCCGCTGCTCTCGATGGGGCAACTGATCGATCCGGGCAAGGCGATTGCCTGGCGTGGGCCGATGGCGGGCAATGCGCTGGGCCAGCTGGTCGATGCCGACTGGGGCGAGACGCAAGTGCTGATTGTCGATCTGCCGCCCGGCACCGGCGACGTGCAGCTGACCATGCTCCAGCGCCACAAGCCGGCCGGGGCAGTGATCGTCTCGACCCCGCAGGATCTGGCCTTGATCGACGCGCGCCGCGCGGTGCAGCTGTTCGAGGTTGGCCAGGTGCCGGTGATCGGCATGGTTGAGAACATGGCCGGATACCAGTGCCCGCACTGCGGCGAGCTGTCCGATCCGTTTGGGCAAGGCGGGGCCGAAGCGGCGGCGGCGGAGATGGGCATGGACTTCCTGGGCCGGGTGCCGCTGCAACTGGCGATCCGTCAGGCGAGCGATGCCGGCACGCCCCCAGCGGCAGGCGATGGGCCCGAAGGTGAGGCCTTCGCCGCGATTGCCCGGCGGGTCGGGGCCTGGCTCGACAACAGAAAATGAAGATTTCCTTCCCACTCCCGTTCGCATCGAGCGTAGTCGAGATGCCGCGCACAGGTGTCTCGACTTCGCTCGACACGAACGGGGAAGGGGGGATGAAATGATCTCGCGCCGGGGCATCCTTCTGGGCATGGGCGCGGCGGGCGGCTTGATTGCTGCCTGGGCGCTGACGCCGCGCAGCTTTGCCCCGCCGCTCACCCCCGGTGAGGGCGAATATGCTTTCGATGCCTGGCTCAAGATCGGCAAGGACGGGGTGATCAGCGTGGCCGTGCCCGATCTGGAGATGGGGCAGGGCATTTCCACGCTGATCGCCCAGATTGTCGCCACGGAGCTGGGCGCTGACTGGCGGCAAGTGGCGGTCGAACCGGCACCGGTCAGCGGGGCCTATGGCAATGCGGTGCTGGCGGCGAAATGGGCACCCTTGTGGATGCCGCTGGCCGCAGGCCTGGCCGACACGCCCGGCAGCTTGCTGGCGCGCCGCTTTGCCGAGAACGAGGCCTTTGCCGCCACTGCAGATGGCACCTCGCTGGCCGCGCATGAAATGGCGGCGCGCGCCGCGGCGGCCAGCGCGCGGGCGATGCTGGCTCAGGCCGCCGCTGACAAGTGGGGCGTGAACTGGGAAGAATGCGACGCGCTGGGCGGGTTCGTGCTGCACGACAAGAAGAAGGCCGCTTTCGGCGATCTGGTCGAAGCGGCGATGGACTTTTCCCCGCCCGATCCGCCGGTTGCCCGGGTCCAGCCGCCGCAAGAGAGCCCCACCGAATTCCCGCCCGGCGCACCGCTGCGCTTCCCGCGGCTTGATCTGCCCAGCAAGGTCGATGGCAGCCACCAGTTCGCCGGTGACATCCGCTTGCCCGACATGCTGTTTGCCGCAATCCGCCAGGCGCCGCTGGCCGCCAAGGCCCGACTAGGCAGTAGCCAAGCCAAGCCTCCGCCAGGAGTAAGGCTGGTCGAAGGGCCAGACTGGATCGCGGCGGTCGGAACAAGCTGGTGGGCAGCAGAGCAGGCCCTGAAGCAGCTCGCCCCGCGCTTTGCCGTATCGGGCCCGCTGGATAGCGCCCGCATCGCCCAGACGCTGAACGAGGCATTGCGCATGGGCCAGGCCAATCGCGTCGCCAGCCACGGCGATCCCGACGAATGGCTGCGCGGCAAGTTCGAACATACCGCGCTCTACACGGTCGCGCCTGCGCTCCATGCCGGGCTGGAGACGGCCTGCGCCGCCGCCCGGTTTGAGAATGGGCGGCTGGAGTTGTGGGCAGCGAGCCAGGCCCCGCAAAGCTGCCGTCAGGCCGCCGCCCGCGCGCTCGACATTTCGCTCGAAGAAGTGACGCTCTACCCGATGCCCGCCGGGGGCAGCTTCGATGCCCGGCTCGAAAGCAGCCATGCGGCCCAGGCGGCCACGATCGCCAAGGCTATGGGCAAGCCCGTCCAGCTGACCTGGTCGCGCTGGCAGGAACACCTGGCCGGACGGCCGCGCACCCCGGCCCGCGCGGTGATGGCCGCGCGCACTGCGCAGGACGGCTCGCTCACCGCGCTCAAGCTGCGGATCGCGATGCCCGCGACCACGCAGGAATTCGGTGCGCGGTTGTTCGCCGGACGCAAGGCCGCCGACGCAGCGCAATTGCAGGACCAGGACGATGCCCTGGCGATGGAAGGCATGGTTCCGCCCTATGGGATCGAGCATCTGGTGGTCGAGCATGTGCCGGTCAAAGTGGGCCTGCCGACAGGACGGCTGCGCGGCAATTCGCACGGGATCGGGGCCTTCCTGACCGAGACTTTCATCGACGAGCTGGCCAAGCGTTCGGGGCGCGAGCCGCTGTCCTACCGGATGGCGATGCTGGGGCAGGATGCCAAACTGGCCGCCTGCCTCCAGCGTGCAGCAACGCTCGCCGAATGGGGCGGCGGTACCGCCGGGACCGGGCAGGGGCTGGCCTGCTGGAAGATGGCCTTGGGGGCACGCGAAGGGCGGATCGCGCTGGTCGCCACTGCCCGCCACGACGATCGCGGGATCCGGGTGGACAAGCTGACCGCGGTGGCCGACCTGGGCCGGATCGTGAATGTCGATATTGCCCGCCAGCAGATCGAGGGCGGCTTGATCTTCGGCATGGGACTGGCGAGTGGCTGCTCCACTTCCTATTTGAGCGGCCTGCCGGTGACCGGACGGCTGGGGCTGCTGGGCCTGCCGCTGTTGTCCGATTGTCCGGAGATTGTGGTGGAATTCATCGAGAGCCAGGCCGAACCGTTCGATCCGGGCGAGCTGGGCGCGGTGATCGCCCCGCCGGCTATCGCCAATGCACTCTATTCGGCCGGATCGGTGCGGCTGCACTCGCTGCCACTGACCCTGGAGCAAGGCTGATGCTGCCCGCAGGCCATCCCCCTGTACAACGCCCCAAGGTGGGTGTGCTGCTGGTCAACCTTGGCACCCCCGATGCGCCGACGCCTGTCGCGGTGCGGCGCTACCTCAAGCAATTCCTCTCGGACCGCCGGGTGGTGGAGATCCCCAAGCTGGTCTGGTGGCCGATCCTCAACCTCATCATTCTCAACACCCGCCCCCGCAAGAGCGCGCACGCCTACAGCCAGGTCTGGACGCCGGACGGCTCGCCGCTGGCCGCAATCACCAAGGCCCAGGCCGCAGCCTTGCAGGTGCGGCTGGGTGCGGGCGTTATGGTTCGCTGGGGGATGCGCTACGGCAATCCTTCGCTGGGAGACGAGATCGCTGCGATGAAGCAGGCCGGGTGCGAACGGATCCTGCTCGCCCCGCTCTATCCGCAATATTCCGGTGCAACCACCGCGACCGTGGTGGATGCGCTGGGCGATCAACTTGCCAAGATGCGCTGGCAGCCCGCGCTGCGCACCCTGCCGCCTTACTACGATGACCCTTCCCATATCGAGGCCCTGCGCGCGGATACCGCGCGGCAATTGCAGGCACTCGATTTTGTACCCGAAGTGCTGCTGCTCTCGTTCCACGGCATGCCCGAACGCACGCTGCATCTGGGCGATCCCTATCACTGCCAGTGCCAGAAGACTGCCCGGCTGCTGGCCGAGGCACTGCGCCCGCAATTCCCCGACCTGCGGATCGAAGTGACTTTCCAGTCACGCTTCGGCCGGGCCAAATGGCTGGAGCCTGCGACCGATACCGTGCTCGGCGCCGAGGCTGCCAAGGGCACCAAGCGGCTGGCCATCGCTGCACCGGGATTCTCCGCCGACTGTCTTGAGACGCTGGAGGAACTGGCGATCCGGGGTCGCGAGCAGTTTGAGGAAGCGGGCGGCGAGAAGTTCGCGGCGCTGGCCTGTCTCAACACGTCCGTGGCGGGGATGGCCATGCTGGAAGGGTTGGTCCGGCGTGAACTTGGGGGCTGGTGTTAATCGCTCGATTAAGTTACAAAAGTGTCAGTAACGAGGACCCCCATGGCAACGCTCGCACCCGATACTCCCGTCTATACCCACTGGTCCCAGCCTCAGCCCAAGGGCGCGCTCGATCATATTCCGGGCGAAGACGGCTGGCCAATTCTGGGCAACACGCTGGCGCTGCTGGCCGATCCGATCAAGTTCGGGGACCGCATGCGCCAGACCTATGGCGATGTGTTCCGCAACCACGCCTTTGGCCGCCGCAGCGTGCTGTTGTTCGGGGCCGATGCGAACGAACTGGTATTGTTCGATCGCGAAAAGAACTTTTCCTCGGCGCAGGGCTGGGGATCGGTGCTCGATCTGCTGTTCCCGCGCGGGCTGATGCTGCTCGATTTCGATCATCACCGGGCCGATCGCCGGGCGCTATCGATCGCGTTCAAGCCGGGGCCGATGCGCCACTACGCCGATGCGCTGAACCGCGGAATTGCTGATACGGTTAGCACCTGGGCGAACCGCGAGATGAAGTTTTACCCCGCGATCAAGCAGCTGACGCTTGATCTGGCCGCCGACAGTTTTCTGGGTGTGCCGCTGGGCGCTGAGGCCGATGCAATCAACAAGGCGTTTGTCGATTCGGTTCAGGCTTCGGTCGGGGTGGTGCGCAAGCCGCTGCCGTTCACCGCGATGGGCCGGGGTGTGGCGGGCCGCAAGTTCCTGGTCGAATACTTCACCAAAGAAACTCTGCGCCGCCGCGCCGAAGGTGGTGGGCAGGACATGTTCAGCCAGTTCGCCACTGCCACCCACGAAGACGGCAGCCTGATGCCGGTGGACGAAGTGGTCGATCACATGATCTTCCTGATGATGGCGGCGCACGATACGATCACCAGCTCAGCCACTTCGCTGGTCTGGCTGCTCGCCAAAAACCCCGAATGGCAAGACAAGCTGCGGGCCGAAGCGCTCGCGGTAACCGGCGGTGTCGGCCGTCCGCTGGCCTATGATGATCTGGGCAAGCTGGAACTGACCGAGATGGCCTTCAAGGAAGCGCTGCGGTTGATCCCGCCGGTCCCCAGTCTGCCGCGCCGGGCGCTGCGTGAATTCGAATTCGGCGGCTACCGAATCCCGGCCGGAACCGGCGTCGGGATCAGCCCCTCCGCAGTCCACAAGGATCCGGCGCACTGGCCCGATCCGGAACGCTTCGACCCGCTGCGTTTCACACCGGAACAGGTCGCCAATCGGCACAAATATGCCTGGGTCCCGTTCGGCGGCGGCGCGCACATGTGCCTGGGGCTGCACTTTGCCTATATGCAGATCAAGGTGCTGATGGTGCAGATCCTGACCCGCTATCAGATCGAGGTTGCCGAGGGCTATGCCCCAAAATGGCAAGCTTTCCCGATCCCCAAGCCCCGCGACGGGCTGAACCTGCGGTTCCGGGCGCTTTAAAGCCCGGCAGCCTTGCGCAGCTCATCATTGATCCGCGTTTGCCATCCTTCGCCGCTACGTTTGAACCAGTCGATCACATCGGAATCGAGCCGCAGTGAAACCGGCTTTTTCGGGTTAGCGACGCGCGGCCTCCCTCGGCGCACCAGTTTGGTGCCGACATAGGCATCGGCCTCCGCAAACCAGTCGTCGTCAAGCTCGGGCTTGATTTCATCCAAGCCGCCCACGGGCTTCTTCAAATTTCTGTCGTTCATTGTCATTGGCTTTCCACATCGTCACGATGCGGCGCAGGGTGTCCCTTGGCATCCAGATAATGATGACCACATCTGCATCGAGCTTTCCGACTGAAATGTATCGGTCTTCTTCATCCCTGTGTTTGTCATCGTATCTGGTCAGGTGAAAGCCGCCAAAGGCCTCGCCGCACCGGGCCATGTCCAGGCCGCGCTCGGCCAGGACCTGGTCGCGTTTAGCGGGGTCGTACTCGATCTCCATAGGAGGTGCTCCATACAAGCTTCAGCATTGCCAAACTGATCCTCCTTGATCGGTGCGCCGTCGACAGTTCGTCGGCGGATTAGCGTATATACACAAATAGCAACCTCTGTCAATATTCGTATATACAAAAATATGCTTCTAAAAATCCACCGCCACGCCTTTGCGCACCCAGTCGCCATAGCGGGTGGGGCTAAGGCCGTCGGGATCGTCGCCGTCCTTGATCGGCGCCGGGGCAGGGGCGGGATCGTTGGTCCAGTGGGCGGGCTTCTTGAAGCCTGCGGGACGCTGGGTGGCGCGCTTGGTCATGGGGCTGCTTAGCCGGTGCTGGCCCTTGCTGGCAATTGCCTCTAGGGGCAGCCGATGGACATTCCCGGCCTTCCCGCGCGCAAGGGTGCGCTCAAATTGCTCGATGCGGTGCTGCGCCGGGGCGAGACGCTCGATGTAGCGGCCAATGCGGCCTTGCTGGGGATCAAGGGCCAGGCCGACCGCGCGCTGGCCAGAGCGCTCGCGGGGGAGGCGCTGCGCTGGCTGACCGACTTGGATGCCATGATCGACGGCGCAACCCGGCTGGTGCTGCCCGAAGACGCCAAACCGCGCATGGTGCTGCGGCTGATGCTGGCTGGCTGGCTGCGGCTCGAAACCCCGCCCCACGCAGTGATCGCGACCGGGCTCGAATTGCTCAGCGGCGGACCGCGAAGGTTGGCGCACGGGGTGTTTTCGGCGCTCGTCAAGCGCGAGGTCAAGCTGCCGGACTATCCCACGCTCCCCGCCGATGTGGCGGAGCGGTGGGGCGAACGGGCCAAGGCGATTGCCGAGGGGTTGGGCGCTCTGCCGCCGCTCGATCTGACTTTGCGCGATCCGTCGCAGACCGCCGGATGGGCCGAAAAGCTCGGCGGAATTTCGCTCGCTCCCGGCCATCTGCGCCTGCCGCGGGGGACTGCGATCGAGAACCTTGAGGGCTTTTCAGAAGGTGCCTGGTGGGTCCAGGACCTTGCCGCCAGCCTGCCCGCACGGCTGCTGGGTGCGGGCGAGGGCCGCCGCGTGCTCGATCTTTGCGCTGCACCGGGCGGCAAGACGCTGCAACTGGCGGCGGCCGGCTGGCAAGTGACCGCGCTCGACATGAGCGCCAAGCGGCTGGCGCGGATGGGCGAGAACCTGCAACGGGTCGGGCTGAGCGCCGACATGGTCTGCGCCGACGCGCTGCACTGGCAACCCGATGCCCCGTTCGACGCAGTGCTGCTCGACGCGCCTTGCTCGGCCACCGGCACCTGCCGCCGCCACCCCGACGTGCTCCACCGAATCGGTCCGCGCCAGATCGCCGAACTGGTGGAACTGCAAGCAGCACTGCTCGAGCGGGCTGCGGGCTGGGTCAAGCCGGGCGGGCGGCTGGTCTATGCGGTCTGCTCGCTCGAACGCGCCGAGGGCGAGGAGCAGGCTGATAGGGTGGGGCTGGTGCCTGACCTGATTCAAGCGGACGAACTCCCCGCCGGACTTCTTCCCACGCCTGAAGGCCGGGTTCGCACTGATCCCGGCATGCTGGCGGATCACGGCGGGCTCGACGGGTTTTTCATCGCGCGGTGGCGCAAACCCTAGATCATCCCCTACCTCCGTTCGCATCGAGCGAAGTCGAGATGCCGCGCGCAGTGTCTCGACTTCGCTCGACACGAACGG
>JAGXTB010000245.1 GCA_018334165.1 Sphingomonadales bacterium
CCGCCCACCGGTGTGGCGGGGCAAATAACATAAGTTCGGTAGTGGTAGCGGAGGAGGGACTTACAAAGCAGACCTAACCATTTGATAATTATCCTAAGATTTATGATTGAGGGCCGAAATACCCCCATCGATACCCCGGAAAAGCTAATGCGATTAACCGCGCGAGATTTGCGATGCGCTGAATTTGGTCTTGCTGAGAGCAACGCGGGTGAGTGGTTGCTTCCGCCACCTTTGGGGTTCTGCAAGTCTGATAAGCTCGTGAAGACCTCTTCACGCACATCTGCTTTGAGCTAGTAGACGGTATAGCCGCCGTCGATGACTATCGAATCTCCAACATGATAGCTCGAATGGTCAGATGCCAGGTAAACCGCGATAGCGGCGAAGTCCTCCCCAGTCGCCCAGCGACCTACCGGCGCGCGGCCGATAACTGCGCTGTTGAATTTGTCCCAGCCCTGCAACCGCTCGGTCAGATCGGAGCGCGTCCACCCTGGGAGGATGGAATTCACTCGGATACCCTTTGGTCCAAGCTCCACCGCCATTGCCCGGCTCAATGAAACCACTGCGCCCTTGCTCGCCCCATAGTGCTCATTCCGCGCGGCTCCATGAATCGATGCCGTGGATGCGACGGATACCAGCGAACCGCCCCGATCTCCACTCTCGCCGCGTTTCAACATGTGTCTTGCTGTCTCACGCAGAGTAAAAAAAACACCGTGTACGTTGACGCTCTCGATCCGCCGGAAGTCTTCCAGCGAAATGTCGAACATGTCTTTGCGCGGGATGCTCACGCCGGCATTTGCAATAGCCTGGTCAATACGCCCAAATTCGTCGATTATTGCACCGATACCGGCCTTGACTTCGTCTTCATTGGCTACATCGACGCGCCTGCAACGCACCGGGCCCTGATATTCCTGCAGCTCTCGGATAGCGACCTGATTTTTCTCGGGTTTGTTGCCCCAGATGACAACGGTTGCACCGTGCATCGCCAGGCCCCGCGCCATGCCGAGACCGATGCCTCCGTTACCTCCTGTTACAAGGGCAACTTTGCCAGTCAGATCAAAGAGGCTAGCTTTCATTCTTATATCCATGCATAACAACGAGCTATACATCACAAATAGAGCTTCTGTCCCAACGCAAGGAAGCACCACGGCTTTTTTGGGCTCAAATGCGGAAGTCTTGTCGCAGATTCCCCAAGCTGACTTGCGCCGAAATCGCCATCGCCAAGATCGCCTAGCAAGGTGTCTGGGGCATTACCCAGACACCTCACAAGGCCATCAAACTGCCATCATGAACGGACCAGACTCAACCTTTGATCGGCAAAAGTCAGGGAGCAAGTCATGTGGAACCCGCGATACCAGTTTCGTGAACATCAGGGTTGGCAGCTCTGATCAGAACTTGACCCGCACTTGCACGCCGATCTCGCGCGGTTTCTCATCTGAAACTATCGACCCGCCCAAGGGCGACGCATAGCTGTATGACAGCCCATGCACGTTAAACAGATTGTGAGCGATCAGGGCCACTTCGAGATTACTCGGCTTGTATTCGATCCCGAAGCGGAGGTCCGTGCGCACCCGGCCAGGATCCGATCCGATAGTAGCCGCTGTGGAGTCGCTGATATACTGACGGGTACGGAACTCAAATTGCGCCGAAGCCGAGAATTGCACTTCGTCGCTCAGAGCGGTGGTGTAGTTGATGTCGCCAATGCCGCTCCATTTGGGTGCGAGAATGAGGGACGGGATTGATCCCGCAACGGGCACCGTCTTCTTGACGTCGGCATAGGTGCCGGTAACTCCAAACCTCAGCCCCGTGAGGATCTCATAATCGATACCGAACTCAAAGCCTTCGCTGCGGATTTGATCGTTCCGGACGATGACAACGGTCGTAGGCAACCTGGTTGAGGTCTGGAAATCCTTGAGGTCGGTCCGGAACGCTGCGAGGTTGAAATGGCCAAGCGTTCCGATCTTCCACTTTACCCCAGCTTCGAAGGTTTTGGAAAATTCAGGCTTGAAAAAGGGATTCTCAAAGTACGCAGGATTGCCTGGAATGCCCGATGTCGGCGCCCCTTGATAGCCGAACCCTTTCGACGCGGTGGC
Source organism: Sphingomonadales bacterium (assembly GCA_018334165.1). Taxonomy (GTDB): domain Bacteria; phylum Pseudomonadota; class Alphaproteobacteria; order Sphingomonadales; family Sphingomonadaceae; genus Novosphingobium. Next base: position 2,091 of record JAGXTB010000245.1, read on the forward strand.
GTAACTGGCATAGATCTGCAAATCCGGGTTGACGAAATATTGGGCTTGCGCCGACCAGTCGAAGAAGTCCCGCGAATTGGTCACGGAGAACGGCGTAAACGGCAGGTTGCCCGAGAGTACGTTGGATCCGACAGGCAAACGCAATACGTTAACGCCATTAAATTCGCCGGTCTTTTTATAGTGTTCGTAACGAACCCCGCCCGTCAGCCAGAGACTGTCGACAGGTTTATAGGTAATTTGCGCAAAAATATCGGTTGATCTGGTCTTCTGAGTATAATCCCGGGAAAAAGCACCTCCCTGATTGCTTCCCGACGCTCCAGTCGCAGAATTGTAGGTCTGATCCGTGATTGAGGTGAAGCCCCAATTGTCATGCCAATAGTAAATTCCGGCCAATGCGGAAAGTGGGCCGGTTCCGTTGGTGGATATCCGCAGTTCCTGCGAGAACTGCTTGTTCCGATCATAACCTCCGGCAATTCGAGGAAGCTGCGCAAGACCCATCGCATCGATCAGATTGTAATCATCATACTTCGAGTAGCCGGTCACAGCTGAGGCGGTCACCGGGCCAAGATCATAGCTCATGTTGGATACGAAGCGCCAAGCCTTCATCCGCGAGCCAGGCTCACTGAATCCAAAATAATTAATGGCAGGATTGTTGGCATCACCCGATCGCGGCGACGTGCGGACACTGTATGGAGCAATCCCAAACGACGGATCGCCGCGCAGCGCAGCGACACTCGCCGGAAGTGGACTGGTGACGGCACCATAGCGGAAGTATTGTCCGACGAGTTTCTGTTCGGTGTACTGGCCGTAAACATTCCATTCAAAGCCACCGTCAGACTTGTAGCGCAGTGCCACGCGGACGCCGTCGCGCTTTACGTTTGGCCAATCCGCACCGTTTAGCTCATTGTGGATCCAGCCACCTTCGTTGCTGGTAAGTCCCGAAATTCGAACCGCGAGCGTGTCGGAAAGGGGCACGTTCACGACCGCATTAACGGTAGTCGTTCCCAGGTTGAATTCATGGTATGCCGATAACGAGCCGCCGAATTCGAAGTTGGGCCGGTTGGTCACCAGGGCTAGCGCGCCCATGCTGGTGCCCTTGCCAACAACAGCCCCTTGCGTGCCCTTGAGAAGCTCAACACGGTTCACGTCGAACAGTGCAGCGGAATACTCACGTCCATGCCCTGCATAAACGCCATCGACAAAAAAGCCTACGGTCTGATCGAACGTGGCCGAAGAAGGGCTCGAGGCCAAACCGCGAACAACGGTTGCGATTGAACCTTGCGGAGCCTGCTGGATGCGGACACCCGGAAGTCCCGCAGTAATCTGCTCTATCGAAGTGACCGAACGCTGCTCAAGTTCAGTACCCGACGCAGTGGTGATGGTGACCGGTGCATTCTGGGCGCTCACATTGGTTTTAAGCGCAGTAACAACGATTTCCTCCGTACTCGTGGCGTCAGCGTCTGGAGCAGCGGCATCTGCAGCATTTGCTGGCGATACCACAGCAAGAGAAACTGCAAGCGCGCCTGCGGCGACGCCAGCGCGCACTGAGATTTTACCCGTTTGGATTGCAGACATGAACTCTCTCCCTCTCAATTTTATTTAACAGAGGGAATATCCATAAATGGCGCGGGTGTCAATATGACAAAACAGGCGTAATGGCGTTCGCGTAATGTTCGTAAAGGCGGTAGTTCGGCTTCGCCGCGACGGGACCGGTCCTTTGGTGTCGGAAACGCATGGGGCGCCCAAATTTTTTAGTCGAAGTCAAAGCGACGATCGACCCGCCACCTGCCCTCAACCAAGTCGCATAATGTTCCCAGCGCTAAGCGCCCGCAATCAAGTTGAAGGCACGAAATTGGGTGCCTGAGCCGCTAGCTCTTCCCGCCGATAGAGGAACGACGCCCGAAAAAAGAACAGGCAGGCGACGAGGGCCGATGGCGCAATACAAAGCAATCCAGTCTGCAACGCCAACGCCGGGTTGCTTCCCGTGCGAACCATATGGTCGCTAATTGCTCCAGCAATCACCGGCCCCAGAGACGATCCGAATCCGTTAATCCCAAAAAGGAGGACGGCGGTTGCCATCGACCTTTGAGCGTCCCCGACTCGAGCCTGCAGGGCAGTAAACGTTGGGCCCGCGTACATCGTGTAGAGAAGCGTCTCGACGCTGATTATTGCAAGCACAGTCGCGTAGCTCTCCGCCAGCAACCGCGCAAAAGTGAGCACAGTTATCAGCGGAAGCGCATATGCAAAGAGCCGCAAAGGACGCGATGGAACGCCGCGGCCGATCTTATCCGTAAGCCACCCACCCATTAGGGAACCTATGAATCCCGAAACGCCAAGCGTCAGTCCGAAGCCAAGCCCCACGTTACTCGCCGCAATCCCGTATTGCCGCATGATGTAGGCCGGAAACAAAGCATTTGACGCACCGATGCCCAGAAACATGATGCTGGCGCCTATCAGCAGATTGCGCAGGACCGGATCGGCGATGACATGCCTGGCCGTCGATGCGAAGGACCCGGAAACGCCGGACGGTCCGCGCGGGGGCGCCATGGCATCCCGAACCGTGAGCAGCACCAAGAGACCCACCAGCACCCCCGGCAGGCCGAGCACGATGAGTGCTATCCGCCAATCGAATAAATCGTTCAGAATGCCGCCGAGCGCCAGCCCGAACAAGATACCGAGCGGCGCCCCCGCCATGATAAGAGAATATGCTCGCCCGCGAGCGGCAGGCGGAAAATGAGCGGCGACAAGTGCGTGCGACGCGGGGGCCGCGCCTGATTCACCAAAGGCGACACCCACACGGCTTGCAGCGAGCGAATAGAAACCTGTCGCGAAGCCCCCAGCAGCTGTCAGCACGCTCCAGACCATGAGGCAGATTCCGATGATCTTTACCCTCGAAAAGCGGTCTGACAGGCGCGCAAGGGGAAAGCTGCCGATAGCATAAAAGAGTGTGAATAACCCACCCGTCAGCAAGCCGAGTTGCGTGTCGCTGAGATGAAGGTCATGCTTGATGGGTTCGGCGAGCATGACGAGCGCTTTTCGGTCCAGCATGGATATTACACCGACCAGCAGCAGCATCCATCCGACGTACCAGGCGTATCGCGACACTTCGGGTCGGGCGTTCACCATTTCATCCTCCACCGGTACCTGACTCCTTTATGAGGCAAGGCTCAACCGCCCGTGCTTTCAATCTCTGAAGGAAGATATTGGCACTAACGCCATTATGACGCAAATGCAAAAATTGGAAATCAGCAGTGCACAGGAAAGCGCGCGGAATGGTCGCGAGAATGAGTCTCAGCCAAATGGTTACTGATGCCGCTAGGCGCTCGTTCGTTCGGTCTCGATGCGTGCCACGATCTTGGGCAGATCCTCCATGCAGCTCTTTACATAGCCCGCAATATCGAACGACTGGTCCTGGCCCCAGAGGTCCAGCGCATCGGCGAAGAACTCTGTATAAAGCGTTGCCAATATCTTTGCGTGCCGCATCCGTATGGCCTCATCGCCATCGAGATGCGGCAGGATCGAGCTGATAATTGCATTGCGGGTCTGATTGCGAAGAATGACAAGCCTGTCCTTGAACTGTGGCGCCCGAATGGCCCGCAACATACGTTCGCGGCCCAGCCTGGTCGCGACAAACAATTCAAATTGATCGAGACGTGCATTGAAAATTGCAGTCGTCAGCGGCGCGGTCTTGAGACGGCGCTGAATGGCCTCCTCCATATATGATATGGCTTTCGGCACGTCTATGTAGATAACATCCGCCTTGCTTTCGAAGTAACGAAAGAACGTTCGCAGTGAAATATCAGAATTTTCGGCAATGGCTTCCACCGTAGTGTTCTCGAAACCGCCGTTTTCTGCGCCATTCGCCCTATAAAGCTCATCCGCAGCCCGAATAATATTAAGGCGCTGCTTCTCACGACGGCGTTCCGCCGGCGTCAATTGCTCATTCTCCACCATAACGCGACTCCCCGATATTGCAGCCGTGTGCTACAATGGCACGAGCGCCATTATTGCATTCCGACAGGCATGACAACCACCGCGGCATATTCAATTGCCTTAGCAAGCAAGCTCATAAAAGATGGACCCCTCGCGCATGCACCGGGCCTCACTCACGCAAATCTCGATGTTTATGGCATTCACGCTTCGGGCTCGTCGGCGATGGAATTCACGAGTACACCAATGCCTTCGGCCTCCACTGTGCATACGTCGCCTGCCTTCATCCACAGCGGGGGTTTGCGGGCCATGCCCACGCCCGCGGGGGTACCTGTTACGATAACATCGCCCGGTTCCAGCGTAATCGCGGCGCTGAGCAGTTCAATCAAAGTCGGCACATCAAAGATCATGTCATCAGTAGAGGCGGACTGGACGACCCCACCGTTCAAGCGTGTTTCTAGTTTCAAACCCGCAATTGCTGGCGGCAGACAATCTGCGGTAACGAAAGCTGGACCAAACCCACCCGTGCCGTCGAAGGATTTGCCCATCGTCCATTGCGGCGATTTGAACTGATAGTCGCGGATGGAACCGTCATTGAAGACCGAATAGCCTGCAATATAATCAAGCGCTTCGGACGCCTTTACACGGCTGCACCTCTTGCCGATGATCGCTGCAATTTCCCCTTCAAAGTCGAGTTGCTCCGAAATTAGCGGACGAATGATCGATTGTCCCGAACCAACCAGACTGTTCGCCCAACGAGCGAAGACTGTCGGATAGGCGGGCGGCTCGAATCCGCTCTCGAGTGAGTGATCGGCATAGTTGAGGCCGATGCAGATGATCTTGCCTGGCTGCTGCAAAGGCGGAAGCAGCGTTGCACTGGCGAGGTCGATCTCCGGTGCCGCCGCTAGCACAGACGCAGCATTTGCCAGCGCAGATTCGCCAAGCCGGAGTAGTGTCAGTAAATCACCGGGATAGCGTTCGTCCCCCGAAGTGTATCCTCGGCAAGCGCCGTCGGTCCGTTCGATGGCAATCGCTTGAGAGCCATCGATTGAAAGGGTTAGAAAGCGTGTCAAATCTATCTCCCAGCGAATATTTCAGGCGCGTGCGTCCCAAGTCGCCTTAGTAACGCCATCCTGGCGCAATTGATATTTCAGGATCTTACCGACGGGATTGCGCGGCAAGTCGTTGCGAAATTCGATGAAGCGGGGAACGGCGAAGCGCGGCATGCGTTCACTGGCCCAGCTCCACAACGCCCTCTCGTCAATTTTGGCCTCGGCTCGCAGTACGACCGTAAGTTTGATTTCATCTTCGCCTAATTCGGACGGCACCGCGTGGACCGCCGGAACTGCGACAGCTGGATGCTGCGAGAAGAGATTCTCGAGCTCGAACGAAGATACGTTCTCCCCGCTCTTGCGAAGGCGATCGTCCCCGCGATCGGCAAAATAAACATACCCATCCTCGTCCATGCGGACGAAATCACCGCTGTGCCACCAAAGATTACGAGTTTTATCGGCGGACGCACCGCCATTGCGCCAATACCCGCTGCACATGACAAAGGGCGCTTTCGGCCGGTAGACGAGTTCACCAACCTCGCCTCGCGGAATTTCGCGGTCCCACTCGTCAACGACACGCAAGTCAAAGCTGTCGGTCGCTACGCCACAAGTGCCAGGTCGATAAGGCAGATCGCGAAGTGTGGTCAGGAATCCTCCTTCGCTCTGGCCGAGGGCACCGACATAGGTTTTCTGTATTCCGAAGCGCTCCTTTAGAAGCTCCTGAACGTCCACCGATGCCGCACCCGACAGGAACCTGACTTGCCCATGGCAGCGGGCAGCGGCTTCACAGTCGGGAGCCGTCGCGATTAAGGTCGCTGCCGTTCCCAAAGTCGGGACAAACTTGGCGCCGCTCGCTTCAATCTCGTCCCAAAATGTAGAAAGAGAGAAGCGCGGCGCGAAGTGGCCCTTTCCCGCAATGCTGATCGTGGAAATCAGATGTCCCGTTCCCGCAAGGTGAAACAGGGGAAGCGGCGTCCAAAGCGTTTCGGCGGCATCGCGCGGCACATTTTGCAGTCCGAGACGCGAGTAGTTGCAGAGATAATTATGGCTGATCACGCAGCCCTTCGACCGGCCGGTCGTGCCCGAGGTATAGATCAGGTGGCTCGGGTCGCCGGGCGCCGGTTCCCATCCGTTAGGTGTATCGGAGTAATCCTGATATTCGTCGAACCGGCGATAGCTCCCGCCTGTCCCACGCACAATGACCACGGCCTCGCCAAGATCCACTGGTTTGGCTTCGAACGTCGCAAGCAATTCCTCGTCGACAAGGACGACTCGCGGCTCGCTGTCCGAAAGTTGATAGCGCAGCCATTCCCCCGTGTAGGAGGTATTTACCGGTGCCCAGATCGCGCCCGCCTTGCTTGTACCAAACCAGGCGACGATAAAGCTCGTGCTGTTGAACATAAAGGCCGCGACCCGGTCGCCGGGAGCCACCCCAAGTTCGATCAAAAAGTTTGCGAAGCGTTCCGATTCCCGATCCAGATCTGGGTAGCTGATTTTTTCAGTTCCCGAAGCGAGGAAGCCATCGCCTCCGCCGGCTGCAGCTTTTCGCAGCAAAAGTATTGGAGAATGGAGCATCGTCTCGTGCCCGCGGAATACATCGCTTGTCATCTGCCTACTCCATAAACTTCATGATCATCAGCTTTTTTCCACGCCGGAATCTCGCTCCCGATTACTTCTGGAGCAGATCGCTATAGGCCCGATTCTATTCCTGCTTCGAAGGGCCTTGCCGACCTCCTGTCAGTTCGCCTGAATATCGAGCAAGGTCCGCAAACCGCGACCAGCCGCCATGTCTTCAAACGCAGCGTTGATTTCGAACAGCGGGCGATGCGCGGTGATCAGCTTGTCGATCGGCAGGCGACCCTGCGCGAAAAGCTCGAGAAAGCGCGGCAGATCCCTCTGCGGGTGACAGTTTCCAAGAATGCAGCCGAACATCTGCTTTTGCGCCATGACGAAGGCGCTGGTCGGAAGCACCGCTGTGCCGCCTGCACCCGGGACGCCGATAAGGACAATACGAGCGGCTGGCCGCGTCGCCGCAAGTGCCAATTCGACGGTGTTTGCAATCGAAACCAGATCAAAAGCATGATCGGCGCCGCGTCCTGCGGTCAACCGTTTGATTTCATCCGCGACATCGCCGGAAGCGGAATCAAATACGTGAGTAGCCCCGAGCGAGAGTGCTTGTTCGCGCCGCTGGGCGAGCGGATCGACAACAGCGATGATACTCGCCCTGCCCAGAACAGCGCCCTGCACAACGCTCATCCCGACCGAACCCGCCCCGATTATAAGGACCGATTCCCCAGGTTGTAGCTTCGCAATGTTCGTTACCGCGCCAACTCCCGTTTGAACCGCGCAGCCGACCACTGCGGCGACATCCAGCGGGGTGTCTTGCGCAATCGGGACTGAACCGTTTACGTCGACTAGGACATATTCGGCAAAGGCACCCAGGTTGAAGCCGCGCATGACCGGTTTGCCGCGCCAGGTTACCCGTGGCCCTCGTGAAGCAGTCGCCTGTGCCTTTTCGCAAAGTACCGGATTGCCTCGTGTACATTGGTAGCATTGGCCGCAAGGCGCCCGCATCGTAAGGATCACCGCCTGCCCCACCTCGCGCTCGGTCACCCCTGGGCCCAGCTCGGCGATCACGCCCGCTGCTTCATGTCCGAGCAACGCTGGCAGCGGATAGTCCGGCGCTTTGCCTTCCCAGATCGTGTAATCCGAATGACACACGCCGCAGTGCGAAATTTTGACCAGGACCTCCCCTTCACGAGGCGAGTCGATTTCGACGTCGTCGACAACTTCGAACGGTGCGCCGAAGCGCGTAAGCAGGGCAGCCTTCATTTTACCTCCGACAGAATTTTGCGATTTGAAAAATCATCGAAGCCCCATGGTCCAAGCTCGTACCCGAACCCACTCGCCTTGACGCCGCCGAACGGAATCTGAGGATCCGGAGGAAACCCATGATGGTTAGCAAAGAGGTTGCCAGCATCGAGCTTCGTAACAAGGGCCGCAGCCCGGGCCGGATCGGCCGACCATACCGAACCGCCAAGCCCGACATCGACCGCATTTGCTTCAGCTATCACCGCGCATTCGTCGCTGAACGGTAGCACCGGCAAGACCGGTCCAAATTGCTCCTCGCGCACTAACCTGGCATCGCGGGCGAGTCCGGTCACAATCGTGGGCCGGATGAAATGCCCGGGAAGGTCGGGATGGCCGTCTCCGCCGTGGACCGTCGCGCCATTCGCCCGGCTGTCGGCGATCAGGTCCTGGACCACGTCGTACTGCAGCCGGTTCTGGAGTGGGCCCATCTGCACACACTCGTCGAGGCCGTTTCCCACGATGGCTGCATCGGCGAGTGCCTTCAGCCGGTCGACGACGGCATCGAAATGGCGTTCGTGTACATAGAGCCGCTTAATCGCCACGCAAATCTGACCCGAATTTCCAAAGGAGCTACGAAACACGTTCGCCGCGACCTTGTCGGGGTCGATGTCGTCGAGCAGGATTGCCGCGTCATTGCCGCCAAGCTCAAGCGTCAGCCGCTTGAGGGTCTCCGCCGCCCCGCGCATGACATGGCGGCCGGTCGCGACCGAGCCGGTGAGCGAAATCTTGCTGATGCCGGGGTGCGCGACAAGCGCGGCACCAACGTCAGCGAAACCAGTGACGCTGTTGATGACCCCCGCCGGGACAATGTCCGCAATCAGTTCGAGGTAGCGAAGGGTTGCCAACGGAGTTGTCGGGGCAGGTTTGATGACGACCGTATTCCCCGCCGCCAGGGCGGGAGCAAGTTTCATGTGCAGGACGCCGATCGGGACATTCCATGGGATGATCAGGCCGACGACCCCAAGCGGCGCGCGCACGGCACTCGCTCGCTGAAACTCGCCGTCCTTGAAAATTTCCTCTTCGGGCCGCCAGGCAGCGAAATGCCGCAGCATGCGCGCCGCTCCCATGAATTCGCCGATTGCATTTGCAAGCGGCCGCCCGTGCTCCAGCGTCAACAGGTGCCCGAGTTCCGCCGCGTTTGCCTCGATTCGATCGGCCATGCGGGCCATCACTGCGCCGCGGGCCTCAAGGTCAGCGCCCCAGGCTGTAGAAGCCTTGAGCGCGGCAATAACCGCGAGGTCGACATCAGCGGGGCTCGAAAGCGGCGCCCGGCCAACTGGCGTCAGTGTCGCCGGATTTTCGACATCGTAGCTGTTGGCACCGGGCGCCATTTCTCCGCCGATCAGGTTTCGGTACGAGTCGATCATTTGCCGGTATCCCTTCCGAGCCTTGCGGGAAGCGACCGCGGCGCGCGAACGACTGTTTTCGCCCAGACCGCCTTGCCGGGTTCATAATCGGGGAATTTCTGCAGAAAGCCGTTGACCGCGAGCTTTGTCTCACTGCGTGCCAGCGATCGCCCCAGACAAAAATGCGGTCCGAAGCCGAAAGCGAGATTGGGCTTGCCCGTGCGAGTCACATCGAATCGATCAGGATCCTCGTAGCGTACTGGGTCGCGATTTGCCGTCGGCAGTGCGACGGTCGTGATCCCGCCTCGCGGGATAAGATAGCCTTCTATTTCTACATCCTCGACTGCGACCCGAAAGGTCGTGCGCATGACGGGTCCGTCCAAGCGTAGAAACTCTTCGATCGCGACATCGATAAGCGATGGGTCATCGACCAGCATCTGGCGCTGCTCCGGCTCATTTCCCAGCCGAAGCAATGTCGCGCCAATCAAGCCAACTGTGGTCTCATGACCGGCAACCAGAAGAAGGAAAGCCATGGCCTGTAACTCGTCGTCGGTCAGAGCGTCCGTTTCCTCCTGGGCCAGAGCCATAGCGGTGAGCAGGTCGTCAGAGGTCTCGCCTTCGGAAATGCGCACGCGCACCTGCTGGATAAGCTCAGCCAGATATTCATTTAGAAGGCGCGCGCCCTCAGCCTGAGTGACAGGCGCCTCGGCAATGATGTGCGGGGTGCTTGCGGCTGTAGCCCAGATGCGGAAGCTTTCCTTGTCCTGGGGTGGAACGCCAAGAATGATGCAAATCAGGTTGATCGCGATTGGATAGGCGTAGTCGGCGATCAAGTCGGCCTCCTCACGGCCTGAAAGCGCGTCGAGTTGCGTGCGGATCTGTCGTTCGATGTCCGCTTCGAGCGCCTTGATGCGGGCGGGCTGGAAAGCTTGCGACACCAGCTTTCGCAGCCGGGTATGATCTGGCGCATCGGTATTCAGGAGGTTTCTGCGCGCCGACCCCGAGAGGACGAACCCTGCCTCCGGACCAGATTTGCCGCTCGCAGAGATCGCTTCAGCCATGCGTGCCTGGTCTTTGCTGAACCGACTGTCGTTCAATACGGCAACCGCATTCGAATACCCAGTGACGTGGTAATTGATGAGCCCGCGCCGCTTTATTGCGACAACCGGGCCAAGATGCTGTAGCTCCCCGAACCGCGGATACGGATTTTCCATGGCTTCGAGCGCGTTTTCGGGATCGTCTGCTTCTTCGACAAGCGGCGGCATCTTGGCAGTTAACACTGTCATTTCGGCAAATTCCTCTTTTCTTCAGGCGTCGAATTTCTCGAAGATCTGCACCGTACAAACCGAGCCCGCGCCGAGCATGTGGCAGAGGCCAATTCTGTCGTCGGTTTCGCGGAAGCGTCGCAGCGTTTCGACGACCTGGAGCACGCCAGTCGGACCGCCCGGGTGCCCCCGCGCAATCAGACCGCCATCGGTTGAAAACTCCGGCAGGCCGAATGCCTTGCGCGAGCCGGGTCCGAAAGCGCCTTGTTCGACAAGCCCCTCCGTCTCGCCCGGCAAGGAAAAGCCGAGCAATTCCATATAGACCAGTTCCTCGATCGCGAAGGCGTCATGGACCTGCACCACGTCAACCTCAGCGGGCTTCAGACCACTCGACAGGTAAGCTGCATCGGCAGTCGACCGGGTCATTGATGCGGGCCCTGTGATGGCACCATCGAAGATGTGGTAATCCTCGTACTGTTCTGACTGGAACTCGCTCGCGCGCACTTTCGCGACGGTCCGCCGACCAGTTTGGAGTTTGGCGAGACCTTCGCTCGAAGCAACGATCACCGCAGCTGCACCAAGGCACCACGGTGTTGACATCATCGCAGTGAGTGGTGCCGCGACGACCTTGCTTGAAAGGACTTCCTCGACGGTCACCTCATGATCGGACTGCCGTGCCGCGAACCGATTGGACCGCGCATAGTTCCAGTTCTTCGCGGCAATCATGGCTAGATGTTCAGGCTTGGTCCCCGCGTCATGCATGCGCCGCATGGCCCATTGGGCAAATAGAGTAACCGGCGGCTGATAGCCCTGCGCGGCAAGCGAATTTTCGGCGCGGTCGGGAACATCATAGCCGACGACCAAGACAAGATCATGACGCCCGGACTCGACCGCCATTATGGCCGAATGAATAGCCGACGACCCGCTCGCGGAGGCATTGATGACCTGCTGGACCGGGATTCCGGTAAGACCAAGCTGCTTTGCAACAAACGCCGCGCGCGGTGATGTCGGATGTGCAGAGCCGGCGATAAAGGCGTCGATATCGGCATAAGTGCAGCCGGCATCTTCGAGCGCCGCAACCGCAGCCTCGCGTGCTACCGATCTTCCGGTTCCCTCGGCATACTTCCCGACGGGCACCATTCCGCCTCCGGCTATGAAAACCTCACGCATGGGTAAATCTCCAGCTATCCGGCTTGCCTTCCACACCCGGAACGATTTCAAGTCTGCAGCGGTCGCCAAGTGTGTATTCGCCGGGCGAAAGCGTTGCGAGTATCCGGACCTTGGAAGGCAGATCGACCTGACCGTAGACAGCCGGCCCCATCGCGGTGAAGGAAGAGAGCACACCCTCGGAATCGAGCGGGACGACATCGAGCCGCCTCAGTCGCCCATCGACAGAGAGCGGCCGCGGGGGAAAGTAGGTCTGGCCGGTTTCAGGATCGAAGCTGCCGTAAAGTGACGGCGGATCGACCGAGAAGGCTGGTGGAAGGGTAAAAGCTTCGTTCATGGTCATCCCCGCTTAGGTCGTTCGATAAATCGGTTGGTGATCCGGATGCGCGGCTCGCCACTCTCATCGGCGATTTCGCTGACAATATCGGCGAAGCGCATCGTGCCGCCTTCGCGGTGCGGCTTGGCCGTCCGATTGGCATAAGCGGTTGAGACCGTGAAACTGTCGCCCTGCTGCGGTAGCGCGCCAAAGACGTCGGTTTGTGTCGTTCCGTGCAGCATGCGATCGTAAGAAAAGCCCAGCGCCTGGACGATACTTCCCTTCGCCGGACTCCAACGGCCCGAGTTGAGCATGAACGAAAGCGGCAATTTCACTTCGGCCCAGCGATTACCTGCAACCGCTTCAACGAACAGCCTGAGCGCGCCCTCTTCGATCACCCATGGATATGGATCGATCACCTGCTCCCAATCGTTGGGCCGATCATAGACCGGGGGCTCGTGATCGAGCCGCGCCGTCACCCGGCGCACGCCATCGCCGGAGAGGACGCCTTCGACGCCTAGATCGTCGCGCGACCAATCCAGAGAGAGCGACTCTCCAATCATGACCGGACGCTCGAAGCGGACGGACATGCTCCGATAGTCGGCAAGCGGCGCCAGCAGATATTCGCAATGGGCGGCAAGCCAACCGCCATGCACCAGCACGCGCGCAAAACCGGCGCGCTCCGCGGCAGCCTGATCATAATGGAGTGGATTATAGTCCCCGCTCGCCCCGGCATAACGCACGGTCGTCTGGAGATCGCGCGCGGCGATCTCGAATCTGCCGCGATCATCAGACACTCGCCGTATCCTTTTCACGGGCCTTTTCAGCCTGCGTCTTGGCCAACGCCGGGATTGCCGCAGAGATATCGGATGCGGCAGCGTCGAGCGCCTCGAAAGTCCACTGCCTGTCGCCGGCGCTGAAGCTTTCGCCGATCTCCCACGGTCGATAGACGTCGACTTTGTCGCCAGCCACGCCGAAAACCGCTCCTGAGGGAACCGGGCAACCTTCGGCCGTCAGCCACATGACGAATGGCGCGACATTGCTTGGGCTTGCAAAGTCAAAGGTTCCGGCCTCGACCTCTTGGCCTACGCTCTGCTTCGCGTGCGGCGTACTTCCTGTCAGGCGGGTCCGCGCTCCCGGCGCGATAGCGTAGCATCGAACGCCATAATTGGCATTAAGCTCGCGATGGCAAAGCAAGGCAAAAGTTGCGAGTCCGGCCTTGGCGCTCGCGTAATTGGTCTGCCCGGCGGCACCATGGAGGCCCGAAATGCTGCTTGTGGAAATCAGAACGCGGTCGCTGGGGCCGTTGGCCTTGGCTTGCGCGCGCCAGTAGACCGCCGCGTGGTGCGACATGCAGTAATGACCGCGCAAATGGACCCGGATGGTGAGGTCCCATTCCTCGGGCGACATATTGACGAGCATGCGATCACGCAAAATGCCCGCATTGTTGACTAGCACATGGAGGTCGCCGAAAGTTTCGATCGCGCGGCGGACCATCTTGCCCGTTGCTTCGAAATCACTGACATCGCTGTGATCAGCGATAGCCTCGCCGCCTTCGGCGATGATCTGGGCAACCACTTCTTGCGCCGGCGTTTCTTCGCTCGCTTCGCCGTGCAGGCCTGAGCCCAGGTCATTGACGACGACCTTGGCACCTTCGCGCGCCGCGAGAAGTGCGTACTCGCGTCCGATCCCACGGCCCGCGCCGGTAATTATCATCACCCGGCCAGCCAAACGCTTGCTATTCATGATCAGTCCTTCCTAGTTCGATCGAAGTTGACGGAGCCCTCAGTCAGCGCCGGTGAGTTGCCGTCGGACCCAATTGTCGATGAGTGGCACATAAAGGTCGGTGTGATAGAGCATCAGCTGGTGCGTACCGTTGGGTACGATATTGAGCTCTTTGGGTCCGCCGATGACCTCGAACGCCTCGCTCACGAATTTTGCGGGCACAATCGGATCCGCCTCACCTGCGGTAACCAGGAGCGGCTTGCGGTTCGCGGATGCGGGAATTGGCGGCTGATAGGTGTATATCGAGCGCATGCTAGCATAGCCGTACGACCAGGCGCGGAGCGGGTCCTGCATCTTCTTGGCAAGGATATCCGGATCGTCTTTGGCGTAATTCTTGTTCCAGTCGAGCAAGGTGACGAGATCGAAGCGTTCGGAATCGCCGACCTGCGCCTCGTGCACCTCGGCTTCCGGCGCATTGAGGTCGGCATAGAGCTTGCCGCCGACATCGCCGCGTGGCGGAACTTCGTGAAGCACAGCCATCCCCATCAGGATACCGCCGGCGATTGCATCCGAGGTTGCCAGCGAGTGAAATGCCGGCCCCGCTCCCTGACTTGAACCAAGCACAAAGACTGGCTTTCCGGGATGCCGCTCTTGAATTGCCCGGGCAGCAACATCCATGTCGGCGAGCCATTCCGAAAAGCGGAAGTTGCCCTTTTCGTTTTTGGTCTTCCCATGTCCGGGCAAGTCCATGGAGTAGATATTGACCCCGCGCTCGGCGAGCGGGTAGCAAAAGACGTCATAGGTACTTCCGTTCCCGCCGATGCCATGTACAATCAGCAACGAATAGTCGGCCTCGCCGCTGCTCTCGTAGAAATAGGCGTGGACATGATCGAACCAGATTTCTTCGCGCATCATCGATCCTCTTCGATCACACCGGCGGCGACCATCGCGGACCGGCGGCTCAACTCAATCCCGAATTCTTCGAGAACCTTGTGGGTGTCCGCTCCAAGACCAGGAAGGCGCCGCTCTTGATCCGCATCCGCAAGCGGAAAGCGGACGAGCGGCAAATCTCCAACTTCCGACTGTGCGGTAACGAACATGTGACGGTGCGCCGCCTGCGGATGGTCGATGACCTCGGCCATCGTGCGGACCTTTCCGTAAGGTATTCCCGACGCAGAAAGCTTTTCGATCCAATAGTCGCGCGGTTTCAAGCGGATCGCATCCTCGACCAGCTTCTCGGCGAGCGCGCGATTCTCTCGGCGAAGCGCGATGGACGCGATGCGCGGATCGTCGATCCATTCTGGCCGTCCAACCACCTTTTCGCAGAACAGTCGCCATTGGCGGTCGTCGGCGACCGCAAGGGAAACATAGCAGTCATCCTTTGCGAGATAGGGGCCGTAAGGACAGATATACTGGTGCCGCATCCCGGCCAAAGGTGGCTCGCTCGCCGAATGCCAGGCATGGTGCGGAAAATACCCCAGCCACAGCAATGCTGCGTCGAGCATGGCGACATCAAGAAAGCGTCCCTCGCCGGTTCGCTCACGTTCAAGCAGCGCGCTCTGGATACCGATAATCGCATTTGAACCAGCGATCAGATCGGTGATGGGCAGTCCGACCTTAGCCGGCATCCCCGGATATCCGTTCGATAGAAGAATGCCGCTCTCACCCTGCAGCGTCAGATCATACGATTTGACGCCGCCATAGGGACCGTCGGGGCCGAAGCCCGAGAGACTGCAGTAAATTAGGCGTGGGAAGAGCGAGCGAAGTTCACCATGCCCGAGACCAAGGCGGCCCGCAGCCCCCGGCGCCAGATTTTCGACGAAGACGTCGACTTGCCCGGCGATCTCGCGTAGCGCCTCGCGGCCCTCAGGCGCGGTGAGGTCAATCGCCAAGGATTTCTTGTGCGCATTGACCCACACGAACCCCGTCGACAGCCCCTTGGCATCTGCATCCCATCCGCGTACCACGTCGCCGCTGCCAAGACGCTCGATCTTTATGATTTCCGCACCGAGTTCGCCGAGGACAAATGTGCAATAGGGCATCGCCACGGCCTGCTCGAGAGCAAGTACCTTGACACCGGATAGGGGACGGAAGGCGGCGGTCACCGGATGCTCAGCTGCGTTCGGGAAAGAGTTGCAGGCTGGGTGCATCGGCCTTTTTCCAGACCATTACCGAGCGCTGGAATTCGAGGACGACCTTTCCGTTCTGGTTGATTCCGCGCGTCTGCACCGTGACCACGCCCTGGTGAGGGCGCGACTTCGAACTGCGGACTTCGATCACTTCGGTCTCGGCATATATGGTGTCGCCAGGAAAGACCGGGTTGGGCAGTTTGACCCAGTCCCAACCCAGCGCGAAGCCGTTTTCGCTGACATCGGCGACAGCAAGGCCCGCCACGATTGAAAAGGTGAGCGCGCTATTCACGAGCGGCTTCCGGAATTCGGTCTTCGCGGCATAGTCAGCGTTGAAATGGATTTGGTTCGTGTTGTTGGTGATCATCGTAAACTGGATATTATCCGTCATCGTGATCGTGCGACCGATGCGAGCGCGATAAATGTCGCCCACCTCGAAATCCTCGAAAAAGCGGCCTTGCCAGCCAGGCTTCACAGTTCCCATTGTCGTACCCCTTGAAAAATTTCTCTGACTTACTCGGCTGCGGCCTCGAGCAGGCGGAGCGCGCGGAGAACGATCGGCTTGTCGACAAGCTGGCCACCCACTGCGACCGACGCATCGCCGCGCGCTTCCGCCTCGTTGAACGCGTCGGCCACTTTTTGTGCGTAAGCGAGCTCGGCTGCAGTCGGCGAAAATTGCTCGTTAAGCATCTCGATCTGGCGCGGATTGAAGGTCGATTTCGAAGTGAAGCCGAGCCGGCGTGCCTGAACGGCATCCGCTAGTAGCCCATCGGGATCCTCCAGATTAGGAAATACCCCGTCGATGCTGAGTACACGCGCCGCAGCGGCTGCATTGACGATCGCGGCGCGGGCATAAAGAAGCTCGCTCGCCTCGGCGATCCGATTGGCTGGAAGACCGAGGTCGAGCGCATAGTCCTCTGCACCAAAGATCAGACCGATGACGCGCTCGTGTGCACGCGCTATTTCGCCCGCTCGCTGCAACGAGTTGGCGCTTTCAATTGCAGCCAGGATACGCACTTGCCCCTTGGGAATCTTCCGCGCGAACTCGAGCGTTTCGAGCATTGCCGCAGCACGATGCACATCCTCGGCCGATTCCACCTTGGTCAGGCAAATGCCATCCAGGCCGGATCCGGCTACTGCGTAGATGTCCTCGACCGTCAAGTCCGTCGAAGGCGCATTGACCCGGACATAGCGCAACGGGCCGTCCCACGGTTCCTTCTTCAGGGTTTCAGCGACCATCGTCCGTGCGAGCGGTTTGTTCGGCCAGACCACACCGTCTTCGAGGTCGAACATGACGACATCGGCACCGGAGACTTGTGACTTGTCGAGAAAGCGCTGTTTGTCGCCGGGGACGAACATCCACGAACGCAGGGGCTTTGACTTGCTCATCGCTTGGACTTTCTTTTTTCCTCAACCGCCCGCGATATTGCGAAAGGCGTCAGTCGGCTGGAGTGGTTCGAAGGCGTCGACGCTGACACCCGTCAGCTCGCGACGCATGCTTGTGGTCCGCGTCGCCTGGAAGGCGTCCCGGTCACCCTGCTTGCTACCGTGCATAATAGCCTGTGGCAGATGGAGTAGAATCCCGTCAGGACGCATCTTGTCTGCGTGAATAAAAACTGCCTCGTCGCAGTCGATGTTACGGTGGTTCGAAGGCAGTTCCTCGGCTGTCAGGTCGGTGACCGCAGTCTGGGGCAGGAAGGTGACGATGAGAGCCGTGTCAGTCTCGAAAGTACACCAGGCGGTCGGCGCTAGATGAATACGATCTGACATGATCGGGATAATGTCGCGGATATTGATCTTGAAGGGGAAGAGATCGCCCTTCCACCCAACTAGGTCGATCGGGCAGTTGGACAGGAAGAGCGACGTGTGGCCCGCCGAGTGCTTGACGCGCAGTTCCCACTCATCCTGCGCCGGCCAACCATAATCTTTCACATCGGGGATCGTGATGATGGCGGGATCAAACGGCGCATGTCTGCCGATCTGCGCGTGCTCTGTGAAACGCACCGGGAGACGCGACTCGACGACATAGAAAATGCCTTCGGCGTCGGCCGGCAGATGACGAAAGGTCGTCCCCCGAGGTAGCAGTATATAGTCGCCGGGCTCATAGTCGATTGGACCGAATTCTGTAGCGAAAACCCCGGTACCGCGATGCACGAAGTAGAGGAGATCGCCGACAGCATTGCGGTAGCAATAGGGCATTGGCACGCAGCGCCGTGAAATGCCGATCTTGAGGTCGGAATTGACGAGCAATGGCTCGAAATCGCCGCGCGCGTCGTCGAGGTCACTCGTCGCGAGTTGAGTTACGGTTCCAACCCTTACGCGCGTGTCACCCTCGACCCGCAATAGCTCCGAAGGAGAAGCGCCATGATATAGCATCGCGGTCGGCCCAACAAAGCCAGCGCGCCCAAAGAGCTCCTCGTGGAACGTTCCGATCGTGCCAACACGCGCCTGACGCGCAGTCCGACCTTTGACAACATGAATCCAACTCGGTTTCATCGCTTCACTCCACAGTTAGGGACTGGGGCGCACCCGCCGGGTGGTACCAGGAGCGCACGGCGGTCAGCATGCTGGCTTCGAGCATCCAGGCGCGCGCGCGGGGAGGATCGGCGGCGAGTTCGAGCATACGCTGGAGGGTGCGACTGATCGCTGCCTCGTCCTGCGAGCCGATTTCGACCGAATTGCGATGCGAAATCTTTTGCACTTCATTGACTGCGGCATTTCGCCGGCGCGCAGCCCACGCGTCGAGTTCTGAATCGGGCAACAATCTATCCGCCACGCCCGGGAGAACGCGCATGAGATCAAAGGCGTCGTGAATTCCGCTGTTGAGCCCCATGCCGCCATGAGGGCTGTTGATGTGGGCCGCGTCGCCCAGAAGCAGGATACGCCTGCGGCGAAATGTATCGGCGGCGCGTTGATGGACCCGAAACACCTGACGCTCAGTGGCTGGCGGCATGTCGCGATCACCGAACACGCTGCGAATGCAGGCATCGACGAACGCATCGCCCACCGCCTCGCGGTCCGATATTTCATCAGGCACCTTAAATGACACGCGCCAGAGGTCGGGAATCTTGAGCAGCATGCCGGGCGCGCTGTCAGAATCCGCAATGTAATTGACCCAGCAGATGTCTGGATACCATTCCTTCAACGGTGCATCGAGGCTTAGCAGCAACTGGCGTGTCGGATAAGTAAGACCTTCGAAGCCCAGTCCCATTTCCTGGCGGACGATGCTGTTCGCACCGTCCGTTCCCAGCAGCCAGCCGCATACAATCTCATCGGTTCTGCCGTATGCCGAAGGCCGCATGTCCTCGACCGTGATGACCGGGAATTCGCCTGTCTCACTGACCTTACGCACCGCCTGCGCAAAGCGGATTTCGACATTTGGATAGTTCCGCTTGAGGTGATCATAAATGATCGCCGAATATTTGTACTGCTCGAGTTGCAGGCGGAACGGGAACTCGGTGACATCTGAGAGCGCCGAAAAGTCGAACTCAGCGACGCGACCACGCGACCAGTCGCGGATCTGATAGAGATCAGCCACGAGACCCTGCTCAAGCATGTCGTCCACCACCCCCATTTCCTTGGCCATTTCAAGTGTCGGGGCGTGAAACGTAGAAGCGCGCCAGTCGGTATGCAGCCCTGGGTCGCGCTCGAGAATGAGTACCGATTTGCCGGCCCTACCAAGGAGCAGCGCCGCTGTCAGGCCAACCGGGCCTGCGCCGACGATTACAAAATCAGATGCCATGACCCCTCCTAAACTTAAGATCTGCGCCGCTCGATTCGCCTGCGCTTTCGTTGCGTCCTTTCTGATACTAAATGGCACACGTGTCAATATGCTTATCCTGACACTAATGCATTCACGGCATTTGTTACGGAGACGTGCCTGCGATCTCTGCCACGAGCCTGTCGCGCCAGTATCGGCTGCTGCCGCCGATTAAGGCGAGGTGCGCCGCGCGCCGGTAGTAGAGATGGCAGTCGGCTTCCCAGGTAAAGCCGATCCCGCCGTGCACCTGGATATTTTCGCGCGAGGCCAATTCTGACGCCGCAATTGCGCTCAGCCGCGCGCCGGCGGCGGCTCGCGTGAGGTCGGGCGCGCGGCTTTCCAGAGCCCAAGCTGCAAAATATGCATGGGAGCGAGCGAGCTGGTTCTGGATGAATATCTCGGCAAGCTTGTGCTTGATCGCTTGGAAGCCGCCAATCGGGCGACCAAAGGCCCGGCGCTCCTTTGCATAGGCTACGGCCATCTCGAGCGCTCGCTCAGCACCACCGAGTTGCTCGAACGCGAGGGGCACCACAGACCGGTCGAGCAACTTACGGAATGCGTCCCACCCATTATCGGCGCCGGGCAGCGCCTCGGCAGTTGCCTGATCGAACCGCAGCGCGGCGTAGCCCTTGCTCTGGTCGAGCCCAGGCAGTGACCGCCTGTCGCACCCTTCGAGATCAACCACATAAAGGGCAACGCCTTCGGGACCGTTGGCGAGCACGATTGCTGCGTTAGCCGCGATGCCATCGGCCACGGGCAGTTTCTCGCCAGACATCGCGGTGCCGTCGAAGGTTGTCATTAGAGGCCGCTCACACCCAAGATCGCCTGGCCCTTCAGACACGGCAAGGCAGCCCACAATCTCACCGCGGGCCACCAAGGGTAGCCACCGGGCCTTCTGCTCCTCAGATCCGAACTCCATGATGGCGGAAGCAAACAGGTAAACCGTGGAGCTGAAGGGAACTGCGGCGAGTGCACGCCCAAGTTCCTCGGCAATCAGGCATAGCTCGAGCTGACTTAGGCCAAGCCCCCCGTAGACCTCGGGGATCGTGACACCGAGCCAGCCTTGCGCCGCTATCAAATCCCACAGCGCCTGGTCATAGCCCGGCCCTGCGTCGCGCTGAAGTTCGCGGACGTGATCGGTATTCGCGTGGCGGGTAAGAAAGCGCGCGAATTCGTCGCGCAGCGCCTTCTGGTCATCGGAAAAATCAAGGTCCATGATAAGCTCTCAGTTCAACGCGGCATCGAAGGGACGCTCGCGGTCCGGCTGGACTTCCGGCGGCAACCCGAGAACGCGCTCGGCGATGATGTTTTTCATAATCTCGTCGGTTCCGCCCGCAATGCGCGAGCCGGGACTGGTCAAGAAGTGATTGCGGAACTGTGCAGCCGCCGAACCAGCGTCGCTGGCGAGCCCAAACGGGCCCATCACTTCTAGCGCGAGGGTAGCGCAGTCCATCATGTAACGGGTCCCGACCACCTTGTTGATCGACATTTCGGGTCCGGGCGAATTGCCCCGGGCGAGCGCTGTGATAGTGCGGTTGCGCGTGTGCCGAAGGCCTTCGGCCATCAGATATAGATCAGCCAGGCTCGCTCTAAAGTCTCCTTCAGACAGGAAGTCATCGCCCCCAACTTGGCGCTCCTTTGCATAGGCAAGCAAATCCTGCCAGCCGGGTCCCGACGTGCCACCGACCGCATAGCGCTCGTGCGCAAGCGTGGTGACCGCTACCTTCCAGCCTTCTCCGATCGCACCGAGACGCTGCGCGTCCGGAATTCGCACCGCATCCAAGAAAACCTCATTGAAGCCCGCGACCCCGTTCATTCGCGTGATCGGAACAATCTCGATCCCTGGGGACTTCATGTCGATCCAGAACATGGTGAGGCCCTTGTGCTTCGGGACCGAAAAGTCGGACCGGCACAGGATGATCCCGAAGTCGGCCAGATGAGCTTTCGAAGTCCAGACCTTTTGGCCTGAGACAAGCCAATCGCCAGTTCCATCACCCGCGCTGAGGGCCTTCGTCCGAACGGCAGCCAAGTCGGACCCAGCGCCGGGCTCCGAAAAGAGCTGGCACCAGATCTGCTCGCCGCGAAGCGCCGGAGCGACAAAGCGCCGCTTTGTTTCATCATCTGCAGCAAACATCAATGTCGGGATGCACATCCCAAGACCGATCATGAAAAGATTCTCCGGCGTCGTCCCGATTGCTTCTTCCTCGGTGAAGATAATCTGTTCGATCTGGCTTCCGCCGGGGCCTCCCCAATCTTTGGGCCAAGTGATGCAGGCGAAGCCAGCGGCTGCCTTTCTGGCCTGCCAAGCGCGCGCCGCGCCGACTGGATCAGCGTCGATTTCTTCAGCAGATATGCGATTTTGCTCCAGCCACTGGCGCACTTTGGCGCGGTATGCGGCTTCCTGAGGACTGTCGGAAAAATCCATCGGTCGTTCTCTTTGTCTGGTCGCCGTTCAAGGCGTTAATGCCATGCCTGCCAGCATGGCGTGTATGTCATTTGAGCGCTAATAAGCATAACGGCTTTGACACCGCAATGCCGAAATGTCAGTCATGCCAACCCGGCACCAATGCAGGTTGTTGATTGCGAGATGCATCAGGCCATTCCGTCAATGTGCTGCCGAACGTGATGAAGTTCGAACTACGGCCGGGCGGGATCATTGGACAAAGCCATCTTTGCTTCTCGCTTGGCCAACCGCCGGATTTCGGGGCGATTGGCTTCGAGAGCGCGATCAAGCAGATTTGTGGCTAGAACTGATCAACATCCTGGCGCAGTCGCGCGCAAAGTCCATGAGGCCGAACTTGCCGACGGATGAGGCAGCCGAACACCGCAATCGAGATAGCTCGCCGCCTCCGAGCGGATGATGTCTGACCCATTTAAGACCCGCACCCGCCTGGTCGCCACCTTGGGGATACCGGAGATAAGTCGCGCAGGCTGTGCGCCAAACGAAAGAGTCACTGGAATGCGTGCTGCCGCATCCAATCTTCAATCTCGCTTTCAATCCAGACCGTGCACCGCGCTCCAAGCGACCGAGACTTCGGAAACCTGCCTTCGCTCATGCGCTGGTAAATCGCCGAGCGCTTCAATTTTACGCGTTGCTCGACATCCGGCAAGCGCAGAAACGTGATCGGTGGCTGCTGGGTTATGATCCGAGGCTGACTATCTGCTGACATGGCTAGCCACCTGATGCTGGCATGTTGAAACGCTCGGCGATGGAATCTCCGCGCCGATTGATATCTGCGATGTGCTGAGTGAGCGTGCGGGCAAGCAGTTTGGCAGTGCCGTTGGCCCACCGCGGACGAAGGTCATCGACGTTCTCGCCGATCTGCGCCAGGATCTCGAGCGGCGCACGCTTGAACAGTTCGGTCAAAAAACGAGCGGGTCCTGTTCCTGAGCGCGCCAGAGCAAAGTCTTCCCCAACAAGCATAACCAGCAACAGGGTTTCCTCACCGGCAAGATCAGCCGCCTCTAAGATAAGAAGTGCTTCGTCCAGGTAAATCGGGCGATCACCGGACAAGGTGCGGCGCAGGGTATCGCGCTTGATGCCGGCCAAACGGGCAATCTCGGAGATCGACTTGCCGCTTTCCATGACAGCACGTCCGAGCAGGCGCGCGATACGGCCAGGAAGGTCAATTTGGGAATTGCTCACGACAGCCTCGACTCGATTGCTTGAGGCTTAAGCTACGTCCATCGCCTACCTGTAGGAAAGCGAAAAGAACAAACAAAGAACCAATAGGAATTCCCGAACGGGATGCGAATCAATCTGTGTGATTCAATGCGTCGCAAATGCGCATTTTTGAGCAGTCGTTGCGCAACGCTACACCGAACTCGCGCAAACGCGTCGCTCCTCCGCGCAATACGCCGGTGAAAGCGTTCCTGGCGAGCGATTCCTCTCAAAATTTAGGCTGAGGATGGTCTTCCCCATTTCCTACAGCCGAACTTCTCCGCACTGAGAACAGACAGCGAACAACCGCTGCAACACTAAAGCGGAGAACACGTCCATGAATGCCCCTGCCCTCCCCTTGATCGGCGGAAACCGCCTCGGCAAGATCGCCAACTTCGCGCTGCCAGTTGCCGTTGCGGCGCTTGCCGCCAGTGCGGCCTACGCCGGCGCTGACACCACCTTCGCCCCGGCCCTCGCCAAGTTCACTGATTTCCTGGAAGGCTCAGGCGGCAAGATCATCACCGTTTTGAGCCTCGCCGGCGGCCTGATCGGGCTCGCTTCGGGCCGCTTCACCCTCGCGCAGATCGCCGTCCCGGTCGGGGTGGGGATCGGCGTCGGCACCGGCGTGCCGATTGTCACTTCGGTTGTCACCGCGGTCATCTGAACCGGGTGTCACAGGAGGGCGCGCGTCATCATGAGCGACAGGTATATCGTGCCAAGGCGGCTCCGCAGGCGTGCTCGCGGTGTCGATCGCGCGGGCCACACTCGAGCCCGATGCCAGCACCACGGCCTATCTCGTCGGCCCGAACGGGGAGCAAGGTCATGACTGATCAGGCATTCGAAAACGCCAAGGGCAGTGAGCAGCAGCCCCGCGAGGTCCATGAGCCGGTCAGCGCCGGGCAGCTCAATGAGCGCACCGCCAAGCGCCAGCGGATGCTGCTCGCCGGGATCGCAACCGTGATCCTCGCTGGCACCAGCTGGATCATCTTCGGCAGCGATCATTCGAAAAAGGCTCACACTGAAGGCGAAGCCGAGACGATCGAGACCGCAAGCCTGGTCAATCGCAACCTGTCGCAGCGCGAATTTACCACCGTCTACGGCAATCAGCTGAGTGCGGTCACGCGCGAGCAAAAGGCCCTCAAGGAAGGGGCGGTCATGCGTCCCGAGATGGAAGCCGAACTTGCCGCGCTGAAAGCCGAGAACCAGGCGATGCGCACCGACGGCCAGGCGGCGATCGACGCAATCTCGGCCGAAAACACCCAGCTCCAGAACCAGCTTCAGAGCCAGGCTAGCACGCCCGCCCCCAATGCCGCGGCCATGCCTGCCTACGGCCCCCGCGCTGGCGGTTATGACGCGCGGGGACCTGCAGCCACTCCGCCGCAAGCCGGATCCATGGCTCCTGGCGGGGCTGGTGCCGACCCGCCTTTGAGCATCGACCAGGCCTCGTCGATCAGCAGCAGCTTGCGGACCGAACGCGGGCTGCGGGTCATCGCCTGGCTGGTCATGAACATGATGGCCGACAGCACCACCGAGCGCAGCTCCTCGCGGGTGGCGAGATCGGACATCTCGAACACGGTGAAGTCCGCCTCGAGATCGAGACTCGCCTGGCCCTCGAAGAACCGGGCGTAAGTGCCCCCAGCGGTGAACGGCCCGAGCGAGGTCGCAAGGTCCGCGGCGGTCTCGTTCTCCATTGCGGCGAGGCACGCGCCGACGTTGGTCACGCTGGCGCTGGACTGGTGCTCGGACCAGACCAGATTGACCGCGCGGTCGATCAGCCCGCGCTCGGTATCTGTGAGCTTGGCGGAATGCCGTGCCATCTGCCCGACAATCGCTTTGACCATCGCGAAGCAGTCGAGCCGGTAGTCCTCGTCGTCCGCAGCGCGGGCCGCGTCGATCATCGAGAACGGATTGAGGCAGAACCCCGAGGCGAGGGTGAACTCGATAAACCGGCCGCCCTGGAGCTTGACCGAATGCTCGAAGCTGCGCCCGTCGTCGATCACCACGACCTTGGCCCCGGCGCCGCGCAGCGCGGCACACATTTCCTGGAGCAGCACCGACTTTCCCGAACCCGACTTGCCGCAGATCGCGACGTTGTGGTTGCCCGCTTCGTTCTCGAACGGCGACCAGTAGAAGGGCTGGCCGCGCCGCCCGACGAAAAGCAGGTGCGGCACCGGCCCACCGAGATACTCGCCCTGCAGCGGAGCGATGTTCGCCGCTGTCGTCGAGAGCAGGGTCTTGAAGCGCTTGAGACGCTCCATGTCGGCCCCGAGCCCGTCGGCAAGGGTCAGCGGCATGGCCGCCAGGAGCCCCTGGATCTGGAGATAGCGTTCGTCCGATAGGTCCCAGCCTGCGGCCTTGTAGATCGATTTGACCGCGCGCTCATGGCGGTCGCCCTGGCCCAGCGGCGACCAGGTGGTGATCCCGTAGAACACCCGGACCAGGCGGCGGCCTTCCTGGAGTTCGGCCTGGACGTGTTGCCACTCGGCCGATTGCTCGGCGAGGCGCGGCAGGAACCGCGCACTGCGGGTCTGGGAAAGACTGGTAGTGCGCATGAATTTGAACCCGGCCTTCGCGGCAGCGGCCTCCTGGTCGGGATAGACGAGGCAGAGCATGGTCGCCGCCGGGCAGGGGAACCTTAGCTTGTCGGTGAACAGATCGCCAATCAGCCGCGCGCATTCGTGCGGCGCCCAGCGCGGCGGCATGTTACGCACCGCGAAATGGCGCACGTCGAAGCGGTCGGGATAGACCGCGCCGATCTCGGGCACGCCCTGGTTGTGAACCCCGGTTGGCCGAAACCTTTCGGTCCCGAGCTCGATCCGGTCTTCGTGGACCAGGAGCTCGATGTCGCGACGGATCGCCTGATTGGCGATGGGATCATTGGGGTTGTAGGGGACCGCATCATCCTGCGGCGCGGTGGTTGGCGAGGTCAGATCGTCGAGCAGCGCGATCAGGTGGTGCGGCTCGTATTCGATCACGCCGAGGTTCAAGGACTTCAGCATCGCGATCAGCCCTTCGCGGGCGTGGCTCAGTTCCTCATTGCTGATGGATTTGGACGCAGGTACACCTAAGGAAATCACCACCTGGTGCGCGCGGGCATGGAACGGCGCGTCGCTGGCGCCCGATTTCCAGACCATCGAATAGAGCTTCTTGGCGCGGTGGCGGGCGATTGCCTCGTAGACCCCGCCCTGTTCGTAGCGCGGGGCAAACCACGGCGCGACGATCCGGCTGATCCGGGGGCTTGCGAGATGGAGGATCTGGAGGCAGGCGCCTGCCGGCAGGCCTTCGGAAAAGAACGCCCCGAGGATCTCGCCGGTGCGCTCGTCGGCGCCGATCAGCGGAGTTACCCCGAGCACGAACCCTTTTGAGCGGGCATTGACGTAGAGCCGGCTTGCCGGATCGTAGACCCGGTAGGGCAGCCAGTCCGACAGCATGTCGAGCATAAGCATGGGGCGCCCCACCTCGGTCTGCTCGGCATCACCGAGCAGACCTGCAAGAAGCCGGTCCCGCAGTGCCCGCAGTGACAGTGCCATCACTTGGGCTCCTTCTTCGGCGCGGTGTCGGTTTTGTGCTTGAGCGCCTTGGCCTTTTCGATCGCAGCCGCGCTTGGCCAGATGCGGTGCCTTTCCTCCAAAGGCCGAGGGGCCCGAACATGCGGGGTGGGGGACATGTCGGACCCCTCGGCTGCCGACGTGGCCGGAACGGGCGTGGTCACGTCGGTCTGGGCCTCGCCGCCCGGGGAGGGGAGGGCAAGCGGCGAGGATGGCAGGAAAGGATTGGCAGGTACGGCAGGTCCACTGTCTTCGGGAGACAGGGGCATAGGGTTATCGCCTTTGCTTCGCTGTCGATGCCAGCCCAGGCGCTGCGCCAGATGATGGACGATGTCACCCGCGCCGGCGGCGTGGTGGTGTTTCGCGGGCTCACCAAGGGCTCGGCCAAAGTCATGACCGGGGCGCTCGGCAAGGTGCTGGGGCCAGGTGAACGCATGGACGGGGTTGGGATCGACCCGCGCCTGTTCCGCGCCTTCCAAGTCAGCGAAGTCCCCGCCTACGTCGTCACCGCGACCGACTTCGATCTGTGCTCAGGCTTCGACTGCACCAGCGGCGTGCCGCCCTTCGACCGACTGAACGGGAACGTCACGGCCGAATACGCACTGCGCACTTTTGCGACCGGCGGCGGCCCCGGCGCTCGGATCGCTGCGCAGCACCTCGCCCGCCTCACGGGAGACCAGCCATGAGCCGCTTCGCCCTTGCCTTCATTTTGGCAACTGCCTTGCCCTGCATCGCCCAGGCCCAGACTACCACCGACGCCGCGAAAGCCGACGGAAAAGCCTTTGGCAAGGACATCGGGGCGGTCGCACAAAGTGCCGCGACCACCCAGCCCAACGCTGACCGCGTACCGGGCTACTCCGGCACGCCCAGCCAGTCGGGTTACTTTGACGATCCCCAGGCGATGGAGCTTCATGCAGCGAGCCAGGCAAGCGCGAACACTGGCTATCAAACCATGCGGGACTCGAGTGCGAGGCGGGCGACATTCAACAAGGTCGACCTCGACGCAGCGATCGCCCGGTCGAAGACGATCAGCGAAGACCCGCTTTCCTACACCAGCGGGATGGCGGTCGGCGGCACGCAGGGCCGCTGCGTGCCGCTTCCACCCACGAGCGGCACCGCCGTGCGCTACAAGGCAACTTGCAACACGGGCTACACCGTCGAGAGCAGCACCCAAAGCTGCACGGTGACACTGCAGGCCAGTGTCGCGACAGTCACCGATTACCTCTATTACTGCTCGAAGTTCGATCTTGAATGCACCGCATTCCAGCTTCCGACCTGCACCCAGACAGGCAGCCATCCTGGCCCTTGCCTGCAGGGTTATCGGGAAGGCAACCGGTTCATTTGCACCGAACCTGGCGATCCCATCGCCGAATTTACCTGTTCGGCTCCGGTTGCCGGACAATCGCCGATTAGTGTCACAACCCGCAATGTGCTCACCACCAGCAAGGATGTGAGCCAGTGCGCCAGCCTCGCGGCCGACAGCAACTGCTCCAGTCCAACCGAGACCTGCACCGATAGCGATCCAACCACCCGGATCGTGGACGGCGTGGCAATTACCCAGCCCTGCTGGGCCTGGCGCCGTGATTACCAGTGCAACCGCTACAGCCCGGCGCAGGACTGCGACACGCTCGCAGCCACGCCCGGCTGCACGCTGACCCAGGATTACTGCATCACTGACGAAGTGCCCTGCCGTACCTTCGAGCGGGTCTACGACTGCCCGGTCCCCGACCAGCCCCAGGACCCCAATCAGTTCATCTGCGACGGCGATGTCTATTGCATCGACGGAAGCTGCGAGACGATCGAGCGAACACCGAACGACGAGTTCAAGGACGCAGTCGTTGCCCTGAATTCGATGGACCAGGCCCGCCGCGAGTTCGATCCTGACAATCTCACCTTGTTCAAGGGCACGCGGGAGACCTGCTCGTCCAAGGTCTTCGGGATCCTCAACTGCTGCAAGGGCAAGGGTTTCCCGCTGATCCCGGGGATCCAGCTGCTCGTCGCGCTGGGCTGCAGCCGCGAGGAAATGCTGCTCCACGAGAAGGACGCGCAAGGCCTATGCGCTTATGTCGGGACCTATTGCTCGTCTTCGTTCCTCGGGGTCTTCCAACTAAGCCCCAAGGGCCAAGCCCTTCAGCGGAAGTTCGTCGAATCCTACGCGGGCAGTATCAAATCCGAGGTCGAAAGCGAACTCGTCCTGCCCCCAGTTGCGCCTATCGGCAGTCCTTCAGTGAGCACGCCCGCCAGCGTTCGTGCCACGGCCCCGCTCAGGGCGATCTCTCCGGCTGGCGGCCTACCGCAAGGACCCGATCCATTGACCGTCCATGACGAGGTTACGCGACAACAAGGAGCAGGCCATCAGCGGATTTCGGGGCAACGCTCAGATCTCCAGCGGGCTACGGACCCTGCCAAAGGTGCAAGTGCTGAAGCCGCAGATGATGTGAAAGAATGGTAGGTTGTGATTGCTCACCAGAGTCCAAATGAGGCACCTGCAAGGAACGCAAACACACAGGCGATCACAGTGAGCACACCAATCGTTATGCGGCGGTTCAAGGGGTCAGCCCAGGCCTTCCGAATCCGGTATTCGGTCAGACGGTTCTCGGCAAGCGCGCGATCAAGCTCGGCAAAGCCCTCCCATTTCTCAGGAACTGGTTCGCTACCGCGCTTGAAGTCGAAATCGGTCATGATGGCGTTCATTGATCTGCTCCTTTGGAACATAGCAGAAACTTGGAAATCGAGAAGACGAAAAGACTCGGGAACGGTCGCATTCTTCGGCGCCAATCCAAAGCACACTCCCCTCCCTCACTAGTGGGGGGCGGCTGCCCACTAATGGCGGATACGATGCAGTGCGTCAGGCTCGCACCGCGAGCCAGCAAGG
This sequence comes from Sphingomonadales bacterium, assembly GCA_018334165.1. Lineage (GTDB taxonomy): Bacteria > Pseudomonadota > Alphaproteobacteria > Sphingomonadales > Sphingomonadaceae > Novosphingobium. Next base: position 31,736 of record JAGXTB010000245.1, read on the forward strand.
AACGGCACCCTTGCAAGGCTCGACGCAGCAGAACGCCAGGTGCGCGGGACTGGGCGCCAGCAGGCGTTTGGCAAGGAGAGCCGCAAGCGTGCCAGCGGGTCAGCGACAAGCAGGCCGCACCCTGGTCCGAGCCTGCGAGGCCAGAGTGCGACCATTAGGCATTCCCGCTCCGCATCGATGTCCGACTGTTCAGAACTTTCGGGCAGTCCAGGCTCGCGCTGAGAACGAGGGAAACTGCCCGTCATTCAGCCTATAGCGCATTTGCTGCGGAAGCAGAGGGGCGCAGCGTGCCGATGTGCTAAGGACAGGGCTGGCGACCGCAAACCGTAAGCCCTCGCTCAGCGGCATGATGATCAGCGGCGATTGCCACAGAGGTGTATTGAGCGAGCGAAAGTATTGGCAGCGTGCTCGTAAATCACCTTCTGATTGCGCGTCGTAGCGGCTACATCGTCACTTATGAATCATGCCCCCTTCTTCCAACCGCAATGCATGGCACGTCGCGCCGTGCGCGGATGTGCGTGACCATGGGGGCACCAATTTATCTCGACGGCTTTGCGACCTTGCCGCTCGCCCCGGAGGCGCGCAGTGCCATCCTGTCGGCCTGGGAACAGCCCGGTAATGCCGGCTCACCCAACGCGGCGGGAGAACGCGCCGCGAGCATCATCTCCAAGGGGCGGGCCGAAGTCGCTGCGCTGATTGGGGCGGCGCCTGGTGAAATCATTTTCACCTCCGGAGCGACCGAAGCCAATAATCTGGCGCTCTTGGGGGCTGTGCAGAATGCATCCACCCGCGATCCCACCCGGAAGAAGATCATCGTTACAGCGGTAGAGCATAAGGCAGTGCTGGAGCCGGCGCGGATGCTAGAGAAACAGGGATTTTCGGTCAGCGTCGCGCCGGTCGACAGAGACGGCCGGCTCGATCTCGCCGCTTTCGAAGCCTTGCTCAGTGATGATCTGTTGATCGCGTCGGTGATGCTAGTCAACAATGAGACCGGGGTCATCCAACCGGTCGCCGAGGCTGCTGCCTTGGTCCATGCAGTGGGCGGGCTGATGCACAGTGACGCCGCGCAGGCGGCGGGGAAGATAGCAGTCGACGTGCTTGACCTCGATGTCGACTATCTCAGCCTGTCGGCGCACAAATGCTATGGTCCGATGGGCGTCGGTGCGCTCTATGTTGGGGCCCATGCACCTAAGCCCACGCCGTTGGTGCATGGTGGTGGCCAGCAAGATGCGGTTCGTCCCGGTACTGAGCCGGTGGCGTTGATCGCAGGCTTCGGGGCTGCCGCCAAGGTCGCGCGTTCCCGCCTTGAGGGTGATGATTGCCACGAGCGGATGCTCATATGCAGGCTACTTGAGAGGCTCGCATCGTTACAATTGCGTTTCCGACGGATCACCGGAGATGTCGCAGTCGTTCCCGGCAGTGCCGCACTCCAGCTTGCCGACGTCGATGCCGATCAATTGTGTGCCACGGTTGCCCGTGATGTTTCGCTCTCCACAGGATCGGCGTGCACATCCGGTCAAATCAAACAGTCACATGTCCTTGAAGCAATTGGAATTTCCGAAGATGATGCGCGCCACGTCATCCGGATTTTCTGCCATCGCTATCAAAGTATCGATGAGATAGAGGCGGCGGCTGACCGCATTGTAGCCGCCGCAGACCAATCTCGGCTTGCTGCTGGAGAGGTTCGCCAGTAGCATTCACGTATGAGGCGAGGAACAGTAACATTTGATTCGAAAGGGCAGTTTGCGGGCCATGAGACTTTCCCGCTCCGCCTTCTTTGGCTGAAAAAGGCGTTCGACGCAGTGGGCGATCACGCCGACGCGAGAACATTCCAAGAACAAGGAGCTATCGCACGCTTCGGCGTCGGCCGCAATATGGCCGCCTCAATGCGATATTGGGCACTGGCAACGGGCTTCTTCAACGAGATGGATCGGGTTATCACCCCCACCCCGCTCGGCCGCGCCATCCTCGCCGATGATGGCCTCGACCCGTATCTCGAACAAGCCGCAACGATTTGGCTAGCGCATTGGCGTGTGGCCTCCACGCCCGACATGACAACGACGGCTTATTATGCCTTTAATCACCTCAGTGCGATCGAGTTCGATCCTGCCATGCTGGTCGAAGAATTGTTCTCGCTTGTCGAGGACAATGGTTGGCGGGCGACGCGCGGGACCCTTAAGCGCGACATCGAAGTTTTCCTGCGTAGCTATGTCCGGCGCGGCGACAGCCTCAATGAAGATGCGGCTGAGCCGCTGCTGGCCGAACTCGCGATCATTCGGGAAGCGCGGCTCGGAGGTTGGTATGAGTTTGTGCGTGGCCCCAAACCTAGCCTGCACGACGCAATCTTCGCCTATGCGCTTGGCGATTATTGGGAGCGGTCAGGGGGATCGACCACGCTGACCGCGGAGCAGATTTGCTATGCGGCGGGCTCACCGGGCCGTGTGTTCAAGCTCGACGAAGACAGCGTGGTTACGCGCCTGATGCGCCTTGATGACCTGACCGACGGCGCGTGGCAATGGGTTGACACTGCAGGTCTGCGCCAAATCCAGCGGACGGGCGCGTTTGATGCGATGACCACGCTCAACCTTGCTTACCCCCGATCAAGCCTGAGGGCGGCCGCATGACCAAGCTCGCTTCGATGGTGACAATCGACCGCCGGTTCGCGCGTTCGGCACGTCTCGATGCTGACCTCAATGGCACACCCCCGCTGGTTGGCTATGTTCTGCAAGCAAGCGTCGCCAAGGCTCTGACGACACTCGCTGACAGCCAATGCGATAGCCACCAAGGCGCTTACACCTGGACCGGACCATATGGCGGCGGTAAGTCCAGCGCCGCACTGCTCGTTGCCAATCTGGTCGCTGGTACCAAAGGCAATCGCAAAATCGCGCGCGATATTGCCGGTGAAGCCCTTACCCGGCTTTATGTCGAAGCGTTTCCCGAACCCAAAGGGCGCTGGAGGATTGTCGCGGTTACCGGCAGCCGGACCCGCTTGCGCGACGCCATTGTCGAAGCTGCGACCCTCGCGCTCGACTGGAGCTCGGCGCAAGCCGCTGACTATGGCGCAAGCGACGACGCCCTGATTGCCGCGCTGATTGCTGGTGGCGAAGCTACGTCGAGCGGCACGCTGCTGATCCTTGACGAACTCGGCAAGCTGCTCGAGCATGAGGCGCTTGAAGGCGGCGATGTGCATTTGCTGCAGGATCTCGCCGAGCGCGCGACACGCAGTAAAGGCCGACTCGTCGTCATCGGCATTCTGCACCAGTCGTTTGAGCAATATGCCGCGCGCGCAGCGCGAGATGCACGTCAGGAATGGGCCAAAGTTCAAGGCCGTTTCCAGGACATCGCCTTCCTCTCCGGGGCCGATGAGACGGTGGCGCTTTTGGGTCGGGCAATTACGGCTGAACATCCAGCCGATGCTGTCGAGCGCGCTGAGTTAGTAGCCGAGGCAGTCGCTAAGCGCAGGCCGACGGAAGTTGGAGTTCTCACCAAGGCACTAACCGATACGTGGCCGCTCAACCCCGTCAGCGCCTTGTTGCTCGGACCGATCTCTCGTGCGCGCTTTGCGCAGAATGAACGCAGCGTATTCGGGTTTTTGAGCTCGGCCGAGCCGTCGGGCTTCCAGGAGTTTCTCGAGCATGCCGACGAGGGCAGCGGCACCTACGATCCTGCGATGCTATGGGATTATATGGCCGCCAATTTCGGCATGTCGCTCGCTGCCGGAAATGACGGCAGTCGCTTCAGCCTCGCCTATGAGGCGATCGAGCGAGCCAGCGCAAAGGGCCAAGGCCTGCATGTTGCGCTGACCAAGTCGGCGGCTATCATCGAATTCTTTCGTAACGGCTCTGGCCTTGCCCTCGCGGATGATTTTCTTGAAGCAGCTGTGCCGGGCGCAACGCCCAAGGCGATCAAAACGGCAATCAAGGATCTGCTCGATTGGGCGATCCTAATCCGTCAGCCCCGGCTTGGCGGCTATGCGCTGTTTGCTGGCAGCGATTTTGATCTCGATGAAGCGATAGGCCGCGCAGTGGCGCCGGTCGATTCACTCCAGCTCGAGGGCATTCCGCAGCGGGTGGGTTTCGGCTTTGCCGCCGCCAAGCGGCATTATTTCATGACGGGCGCCCTGCGGACCTTCGAAATCGCGCTTCAGGTGGTGACGCCCGACGACGACGTCGATGGCCTCGTCGAACGCATTCTGGCGCGCCCGCAACGAGGAAGCGGTCTAATGCTGTTGTTGCTGAGCGATGGCACGTTGCCGCGCCAGGCGACCGACGCGCTCACCAAAGCGACTGCGAAGGCGCTTAATGCGAGTGGGCGCGTCATTGCGCTCGGCAGTGCCAGCGAGAGCTTCGCGCTGCGCAACGCTGCGGCCGAGCTTATGGCAGTCGAACGCGTCTTTCGCGAACATCCGCAACTCGAAGGCGATCGCATCGCCCGGCGCGAGATCGCCGCGCGGCAGTCGCGTTGCATCGACGAATTGCATCGCAAGCTCGAAGCGGCACTGGAAGGCGCCAAATGGTATCTTTCGCCGTCCCCGGGTAAGTCGCATTGCGAACCGCTTGCGGTCATTGCCAGCATGCTGGCCGATGCCGGCTTTGCCAAAGCGCCGATCCTCAAGAGCGAATTGCTCCAGCGCGACAAACCTTCGTCCAGTGCCATGGCGGCGCTGCGTGACTTGGCTCATGCGATGGTCGGCGGACTTGAGCTCAAGCAGCTCGGCATGAAGCAATATCCTGCCGAGCTGGGTCTCTATCTCACTGTGCTCAAGCCGTTCGGGCTGCACCGGGAAATCGAGTCGGGCCGTTTCGATTTTTCCGGCCCGGATGACAGCCTCGAAGGCAATTCACTGCGGCCGGCCTGGGGCGTGCTGGACCAAGCTGGCGACGAACCGCTCGACATAGTCTACGCACGTTGGTCCGCGCCTCCATTTGGCATTAAGGGCGGAGTCATGCCGGCGCTTGCGTTGGCATATATGCTCGCCAACCGGGATACGGTGGCAGTCTATATCGACGGAGTCTATCAGACGGTGATCGACGATGTTGTTGTCGACCGGCTGCTGCAAAAGCCCGGCAGCTTCCGTTTGCGGCGCATTGATCGCTCGATACGCGAAATGGCGTTTCTTAGCGGGCTCGCCAAGTTGCTGAAGGTCACGGAGAGCAGCGCATCGCTGCCAATCGCTGCTGCTATTTTCCAGCGTTTCGAAGCATTACCCAATTTTGCCAAACGTACCTTGCGGATTGATGCCGACGCTAAAAGCATTCGCGGCGTTGTGATGAAGGCCGACGATCCCGAGCGGCTGTTGTTCGATGATCTCCCCGCTGCGCTCGGCGATCGGCTATCGCCGGATGTGATCCACAACGCCATCATTGCGGCCGAGGCAAGCTATCCGGCGCTGCTCGATGAACTGCGCGTGGCGCTTGGGCGCGCACTCGGCATCGATCATCGGGATTTTGGCGGCATCGCCGAACGCACACAGCTGATCCGCGGCATGACCAACGACTATAATTTCGACGCCTTCGCCGATCGCGCGGCGGCAATCGAACAGGGCACCGGGGATATCGAGAGCTTGGTCAGTGTGCTGCTGCACCGCCCTGCGCGAAACTGGTCGGACCGTGACCGCGAAGAGGCGCTGACTGAAATTGCACGCTATGGCCGACGCTTTCGCGAACTCGAAGCGCTAGCGGTAGTTCGTGACCGCCGCACGCATAGCGAGGCGTTGGCGCTAGTGGTCGGCCTCGATCCCCTTGCTCCCCCGCTGATGCGCAGCTTCATTCTCACCGATCAGGAAAAGACGGCGGCTGCGGGCATGGCGGACAAGCTCGTTGCGGCGCTCCGCGCGGACAAAAGAGGCAGTCGCTTGCAGCTGGCGGCGCTGGCACGCGCTGTGGCTACACTTGCCGCTGAAACTGAGGATGAGGCGGAAGCGACATGACGAACGAACGCCATATTCTCGGGATTTCGGGCGGTCGCGACAGTGCCTCGCTCGCTGTCTACATGCGGCAATACCATCCGCACTTGCCGCTTGAATATTTCTTCACCGACACGGGCAAGGAGCTACCGGAGGTTTATAGTTTTCTGGACAAGCTCGAGGGCTTTCTAGGCAAGCCGATACAGCGGCTTAATCCCGACCGCGATTTCGATTTCTGGCTCGACGAATATGGCAATTTCCTGCCTTCGCCACGCACACGCTGGTGCACCAGGCAGCTCAAATTGCGCCCACTCGAACATTGGCTAAAAGAGGATCTCGAAGCCGGCACCACGATCCATAGCTATGTCGCGATTCGTGCCGACGAGCCGAGCCGGGAAGGCTATCAGGCGACCCACCCCAATATGCGCGTACATTTTCCATTGCGTGATGCTGGAATAGACCGCGCAGGCGTACTCGAGATCCTTGACCAGTCGGATGTCGGCGAGCCAGAATATTATAAGTGGCGATCGCGTTCGGGCTGCACCTTCTGCTTCTATCAGCAGAAAATCGAATGGGTGCGGCTCGCCGAGAACCACCCCGACCGCTTCGCCGAGGCGATCGATTATGAGAAGTCTGCGCTCAAGGACGGCTCGCCGTTTACCTGGAGCCAAGGCGAAAGCCTGACCGAACTGATCGCACCCGACCGCGTCGACCAGATCAAAGCGGATTATGAAAAGCGCCGTGAGCGCCTCCGCCGCAATCGCCGGACCAATCCGCTTTCGGCCAACACCGCTGAGACGATCGACGATGTCTATGGCATCGACGAAGGCTCGAGCAGTTGTGTCATCTGCCACAAATGAGCTGAAGCTTCATCCGACGATGGCGGCATCAATTTCGATAGCAAAGGCGGTTCCGTCTGCTGGCCTCACATTTGATCGGTGATGAAGAGCTCGGAAGATCGGCTCAAACAATGCGTCGGGCCCTCGCCAGTCGTCGCGTGAGAGCACACCGGTCGGATGACTTCGATTGACAACGAACCAGAAGACAGATGCCAATTGAAAAACATCAGACGAAGCATCAATCGCATCATCCCGACCGATACTTCGGTTATTGGCTTCAGGTGACATCCAGAACCGGGGCCCGACTACCTCCCAATCGGGCGTCATGCGCTCTTCCTGCGGCAACCCGAGCATGTCGCAAAGACCATAGTCGCTCAGCACCCAGCGATCGCCCACGACTAAAATGTTGTCGGGTTTGATATCACGATGGATCGCTTTGGTGTGAAGCTCACCGAGTCCCTCCGCCAAGCCGCGAAATTGAGCGAGAAAAATTTCCTTCGGTACATCTGCACGCCTGACTAGGTCGGTGAGGGCCTCCGTGGCGAGGATCATTACGATGAACGGCACAGACTTTTCCCCGCCGCCTCGACCGCGTTGGCGCCGCAGTTCTCCCACCACGTCGCCTGAATCCTGATACACGATCAAGTGCTCGTGCTTCAGATCCGCAAGCAGCGCGCGTTCGCGCGCAAATCGCATCCGGCGATGCTGCCGCAGATCGAGCAGGAATTTTATCGCATACTCCGTGCCATCGTTGAGATCGACGCACTTGTGGACGACGCCATTGCCGCCAGCCGCGATGCGTTCGCCGATCTCGTAGAGCCGACCTGATTCAGCCCGGATTTCATCGGGAATGACAACTGTCTCGCGCGGTGCCTGATCGCCCCGCCCACCAAATAGCTCCGCCATGTCAGGTTGCATCGCCGCAGCCGAGGACACGCCAGCATGCGTTTGAGAGCTGGAATACGGTTGCGTCAGGGCGCCAGTCGAGCGCGAGCTCATATTCGCCATGGTCGTTGAACGACTCTCCACACGCTACGCAATGGTCGAACAACTTCCCGTCAGCGCTGTGATCGAGCTGCGTTGCCATGACTTCGAGAACTTCATGTACAGAATTGTCTGGACGGCGAGAGCGATAAGTACCCGACATGATACCTATTAGAAAGTTTTTCCGCCAAGAACGACTGCCGATAGTGTTGGCCTGAGACACGCATTTTATTGCATACTCGCTTAGTACGTCAATTTCGGACTCAGGAGCGATGTGCTCATCGAGGATTCGTAAGTCACCGCGCAGCGGATCGAGATCCTGGTCCTCGAGCTTATGTCCACTCTTTTGAAATTCGTGGATAGTTAAAAAGAGAGAGTAAAAGTCAGATTTTTGCTTGAAGCGGGTCTTGGCAAGGACAAGCTTTCCCGCCACGAAGATTTTCTGAAAATCGGCCAGAACAGCGTCGAACTGAGTGCGAACCGCCATCTCGGCGACCTTGTCCCACGCAGCATACCGTGTGTAAAAATAGTCAAGATCGCCCTTTTTGTCCTGCGGACCCTCGAGCATCCCAGCAAGTATCTCGGAAACGAACTCCACATCTCCCATTCGCCGGCGCTGCGCCACCGTGAATATGCGGGCCTCATCAAGATACTCATTTAGCGAGAGCTCAGTCGCTAACTCCAAAAAACGACCAGGGAAATCAGCCCTACGCAACTCCTGCTTGTTTAGAGGTAGGGAGTATTTGTTGACCCGAGAATATACTTCGCGAACCTCTTCCTCCGTAAAACCGACGGCTTCATTATAATCGATCTTGTATTGAAGTATGGCGTCTTGGACATCGTCTGGAAGCTCCGAAAAATTCAACCCCTGGAACGGTCCATTATACGGCTCGTCGAGGGCGAACTCATCGCGCAAAAATGCAAGAATGGCGGATATTCGTTGCTGTCCATCGATTACCTGCCGATGCGTGTGCCCTTTCCTGACCTCATTCCACAGGAACATCTTCGGCATTGGCACTTCACGCAGGATGGTGTCGATCAACATGATCCTAGCGGCTGGATGCCAGACCTCTTTGCGCTGAAAGGAGGGCCGAAGCTCGAGACGTCCGAGCTCGTTCCAATCTCGAAGATCTGAAATTGGATGCGGGCTAGAGTTCCACTTGGCCACGATACCTCAACCTTTCATGATTTCTGACTGCGTTCGCTTGCGATGATGGCGTCGACGGCTGCATCGATATCATCATCAGAAAGGAACGGTGCTTGGGCATAAATTATCGCCGGCTCCCCACTCAGCCGCGCGGCTAGATGCCCCAAACCCAGCAGCTGTTCTGCACCTTTCACACCAAGCGCGATCTCGGATGTTCCGACGCTGGCAACCTTCAGGATCAGCCGGTTGCCGAGATTATCACGCAACTGCATCGGCATGACATTGGCGTCGGGCCGCTGTGCCGCAAAAATGAGGTGCATGCCGGCGGCGCGCGCTTTGACGCCCAGGCGTGAGACATTCGAGGTCACTGCAGACTTGTAGTCTTCGGTCAGCATCCACTCGGCGAACTCGTCATGGACCAGGAACACGCACGGCAGCCGTTCGGAGGGCGCGGCCTTGGTGTTGAACGACCGGATGTCGCGCGCGCCATGTGCGCGAAACAGCTCGTAGCGCCGCTCCATCTCGGCAACGAGGCCTTCCATCACCTCGACGGCTCGGGTCTGGTTGACGATGACCCCGCCCTGGAGGTGCGGCAAGCGTTCGACCGCCGCATAATCAACGCCCATTTTAGGGTCGATCAGATAGATATGGGCGAGCTGACTTGAGTTCGTCGCGGCAATGTCGAGCAACAGTGCCTGGATCAACACCGACTTGCCCGAACCCGTCGCGCCAGCGACGAGCGTGTGCGGCTCATGCTGCTGTCCGCCGGCAAAGGGGCCGCCGAGGTTGAGATACAGGATCTCGCCATCAAGCTCCTTGAGCCCGAGAACGAACGACGTGTTCACCCCGGCCGCGTTGCGATTGATCTCGCGCCGACCCCACACATCCCAGAGCGACACCAGCTGCCGTTGCGGGCGGGCGACGCCAACCACGATCTCACCGGGCAGGGGTGAGACCGAAATCAGCCTTAATCCATGCGTCGTGAGCAACGCCGACTGGCGCGCTTCGATGTCTTCGACGCGGAGACGATCCGACCCCATGAAGCGGATGAGCGCTGCGTTTGGCGTCAGGCGCGTTGCAGTGATCTTGGCCTGAAGATTATAGTTGAGCAGTGCCGAGCGCAGCTTCTGCGCTGTCGCCTCAAGCCAGGTCTGCGCCTCGGCCGACTCTTCATGCGCCGCTTCGGCACGTGACTGGATGAGTGCTTCAATCCCCGTGCCGGTGACGGGTGCGACTGGCTGAGACGTCTGTTGCGCGGCAATCGCAGATTCAGCTTGGGTCTGCGGGGCCGAAACAGGTTCCTCTGAAACTAGGGACGCGTTGACTGCCAGATGCGCTGCGAATGGCTCGCCCGCTGCCCCGACTGGTTGCGGAGGACTCGGAACCGATGGCGTGCCGGAAGCCTCGGTGTCCGCTGACGCACCCCCGCTACCTTGTTCCTTGGGCTCCGGCTCCTCGCTGGCTATGCCGCCTTCGGGATCACCGTCATCATCGTCCTCATCATAATCATGGGCGATCGGCTTGCTCGCTGGGCCGCTAGTATCGCCGACCTCAATTGTCTTGGTCCACTCGACACGCGGTGCCGGTTCTTGGAAGTTCGGCGTATCCCAGCTGTGACTCTGTCCAAGACCCGCGCGAATCGGGCCGAGTGGCGTGCGCGCCTGATAGGCCTTGATCAGCTGACGTAGGCCTTCGCGGGTAAAGCTCTCCTGCAAGCCACCCTTGATTCCGGTCAGCAATTCCTGATCGCCGTGCGAGCTTCCATCGCCGGCGGGTCCGGAGATGAATATGTGCGAATAGCCACGCAAATCTATTGGCACCGCGCCACGACGGATGCCGTCGCGCACCCTTTCAAGGAGATTGGGTTGACCAAGCGCCGCAGTACCGTCGAGTAGTAGATCGGCGATCCGCGAGAGCCAAAGATCGCGATCGAGGCGACCCGGGTCGCCGAACAAGGCGTCGTCGATCCGCGCCACCGTTTGCCGGAGCTGGCTGCGTGACTTGCGACAAGCTTCGGCCGCACCCGACTGGTCGACATATTTGGCTTCGGTGACGATCGCGCGAAGCTGCGGTTTGCCCTCGGCATCGGTCGAGAGGCTCAGGCCGAGAATATCGGCAATGCCCTCTTCTTTCTGGCCAAGCCATTCGGCATAGTCGTCGAGCAGGAACCAAGCGACTGCCGCTGCCCCACCCATTTCTTCGGCTATCAGGGCGCGGCTCAATACCAGACCGATCAGCTCGCCGGCCGATACACCACGTTTGGCAGCTCGCAGGACGATATCGCCGGAGATGGCGTTTGCATCCTCAATCATGCGCTTTGCAAGCGCCGCCATTTGGGCGTCGTCGAGTCCGAGCGAAAGCTCGGTCAGCCGTCGCAGCACTAGGACATGCAGGATGCGCAGTTCAGAAGTCGAAGAGACGACCATGTTGCGCCCATGGGTACGCTGGCGCCGATAGCGGATGACATTGATGCCCTGCGCGGCGAGCTGCCGCTTATCGAGTAGATCGTCATAGGTCGCGACCCATTCGGCGAGCCCATGCACTTCCTCGAACATCGCCTTGAGGCCGCCGTCCTGGAACGAGATTTGGCGCGCGGGCAGATAATGCTCGTCGGGCGCATGAGACTGACGCCGAACGATGTTGGCAACGGCATCGACATAGGCCCAGCCGGCATCTGGCTGGCGCGGACATGTGAGATAGCTTGTGGCCTTGAGTTCGTCTTCGGAGGTGACACGGCGGTAAGACCATCGCGCCGGAACATGCTCAAGCAGGCTCGGATTGTCGGCAATCGCCGGCACCGGAAACCATTGCTCACGTGCCTGTCGTGAAACGACATCGTGCAGGAAGGCGACATCGATCTCGCGCGTCCCGCTGCCGCTTGTCGTTCCACTGTCGAGCATGACGCCAATGCGCAGTTTTGACATAAAGTTGCGTGAGGTCTCGCTCACCACCACCGCATCGGGATCGCCTTCGGTGCGCTCGAGCAGCTCGGTGTAAACTCGCGAAAGACGCGAGCGGTCGCGGTGACGCACCAACACATTGCAGTGCATCTCATCCTGATCCTGGACGGAACCCAGCGCATTGACGGTAGCTAGTGGCAGTCCTGCCGCATCGCAATTGTAGAGCATGATGCTGAGGTTCGAGCGCTCATGCGGCTGCAAGTCGAGATAGCGTTGAAGCAGGCTGCGGATCTGCCTGGCAGCCTCGACTGGATCGACGTCGGTGGTGGCTTCGGACGGATCGCGCACCGGTCGCTCAACCAGGCTGTATTCGTTCACTGTGCTGGTCTCGGCCAACAGGATCGCTTCGCTGCCGTCATAACCAACCGCGACCTCCGGGAAAAGCGGATGGGCGAGCTCGTCGCGTAAGTCTGAAAAGAACAGACGGGGATCGCCGAAATTAACATCGACGTCCGAGAGAAGATAGTCGGCAAGACCAGCGACTGAGCGCATCTTCGACGCACTCGCGGCAAGCCGCAGCGGGTGCCAAGGGGCAACAATCGCTGACGGTCCGCCACCTAATATGCGGACGGTACCGATACTGAGCAGCGGCTCCCACAAGTCCCGGCGATTGAGGTCGCCGACTGCGTGCGCGAGCAAGGCGCCAAGCAACGCGCCATACGCGTCGGCCTGCGCGATCAGCGTGCCCGAGGCGTAGCCCGAGCTTTGCAGCGCGGTGAGCGCCTGCCCATAGAGTTCGGCGAAATGTGTCCAGGCGGCTTCGATTGCCGCGAAACCAATGGCGTCGATCTGCCCACCGTCCCGGGCAGCTTTCAACGCCTTGGGAAATAGCTTGGCGATGTCATCGCCGGCGTTAGTGCGTGGTACCAATGTGCCTGCATCCTGGCCAAAGGCAGGCTGCAAAGTGCCGACATCAGTGAGCGACACGGCCTGCAGGGCGCCCTTGCGGCTGACCGGCAGACGCGCGACGTGGCTGCGCACGAAGGGTCGCTTAAGCAGCCGCCCGATGTCCTTGGGCAATTCAAGCCCGATTACGCCAGGCTCGGCAGACCAGATGAGCTGCACTGTCGCGCGCTCACTACCGACGGACAAGGCAACATCGAATTTGATCTGAATCGCGCCGCGCGCGGTCGATTCGTTCCGCCGGTACTTCTTCTGCCGCGCTTTCGCGCGATCAAGTAGCTCTTCATATTCGAAGAGGTGCGGCACATCCCATTCGACCGCCAAGCCAATCAGGTCCTTGAGGCCGCGATAGCGGAGACCGAAAGACAGCCCGACATCAGCGTTGAGGTCGAGGAATTGGTTGCGAGTTCGCCGCGACGATTTGATTACCAGCCTACGCGATCCGCCGATAAGATTGACTTGCCCGAACAGCCGTTCGATCGCGCGCAAAAGCCCTTCAAGGAAATCCGTGCACTCGATCGGGCGGCCGAAAATGAACCGCTCCCATTTGACGCGCAGAGACTTGTCCTGCCCAAGCTCGTCGCGATGTGCCTCAAAGAAATCGCGGTCATCGTCACGCGTCTCCTTGAGCGACCGGGTCCTAAGCGTCGCCAGATAGTCTTGATCAGCCGTGCTCAGCCGGTCCGGCAGCGTGAAGTCGAAGAAGTTGATCGTCTCTTGGGCGAACGATGTCTTCTTGAGCTTAATGCCCGAGAAGAGCTGAAGAACGCTCTGCCCTTCCCATTCAAAGCTCGCCAACGCTTCGGCCTCAGGCCCCCAACCGGGCGCAGTGTCGATGAAGGCATCGATCGTCGCATGGACTTCCGCCGGGATATCTTCGCGCACCTCGTCGAACTGGCTACGCAGTTCCTCGCTCTCGATGATCTGCCGATTGGGGCGCTGCTTGACCAGCAGCGGCTTGCGGTCAGACACCAGCTTCTCGAACAGCTTTTTCCAGCGCCGAGGCTGCTCGCGATCCTTGTCGCCAAGCGCCATGAAAAAGCCACTGTCACGAGGTAGACGCAGAGCCGGCAGGGCCCATCCCAACGCCGCCGCAACCGGTACCGCCTCGTTCTCGATCCGCTCGCGCGTCATTGCGACATAGGTGCCGACTTGATGCAGCGTCCAATCGTCGGCGCTGTTCAAGCCTTTGAGGGCTGCCTTCCAACCGACGATCTGACCTTCGCTCAAACCCAGCCCGGCTGCGGCAGCGTCGACCCAGGGCCCAGATTCCTCGGTGAGCTGCTTTGCCCCGATCAGCGTTACGTCGCCAAGCGATGCACCCTGATCATCGTCGGTGTTCGCCAGCAGCATCGCAGGCTGGTCACAGGCTGAGTTTCGGACGCGCACGGTGCGCTCATCGGTGATGACTGTTTCGGGCAACCCGAATGGTCCCACCAGATCGCGCGGCAGTGCAATCAACAGCTTGCTTGCAGTAGCAGGCTCGGCAAGCAACGCACGCGTGATCGCCGCAACTTGTTCGCCCGTCAATCGGTCTAGCAGATACCGCGCAAGTTCATCGTCGGGCGTTAAAGCCTCGAGGCGCAAGCGAATGGAGGTCGCGCCGGCGGCGCCGATCAGATCTGACGGGGTCACGTGGCTTGGGCTCGCTGGAAGGGGTTTTCGACATAGGCGCAACTATCGGAGAGCCGCTTCAAGAGCCCGAGGCTGGCAAGTCGCTCTTCCAAGCGGTGCGCGTTGTCGGAAAAATCCTCTTGGTCGGCGGTGCCGGAATCAATGAATTGGCGCGCCTGCGCGTCACCGATCACAAAGCCATAACGCTCGTGAATGCGCACCAGAAAATCCTTGAACTCGAGGCGTTCGCTTACACAGGCGATGACAAGCGTTTTGAGAAGTCGGTCGGTCGGGGCGTACCGGACCCGGCGGCTCGATCGGCGAGACGACAGGCCGATCACGCGGGCCCAGCTCATGTGGATCTTGCCCACATGCTGTTTGTGGCGAACGGTTGCGCGCTCGACAAGCGCATCGACAAGAGCCCGCGGTTCGGCCGAGAGTTCATCATCATCGCCATCGGGCCAGCCAAATTCCTGCTTCAATATGTCGATGGCGTTGAGCGTGGGATCGTCCGAGGCCAACGCTTCGGTCCAAGCGCCGGTCTCGGTAACTCGTCGCACGAAGCGTTCGATTGCCTGCTGCGGCAGCATGTTGTTGTGCTGGTAGCTATCGGCCGAGAGGTCACGCACCACCGATTTACGGGGAGAAACGATCTCGCACACCAGGCTGATCGGCGGTCGGTCGAGCAGCTCGCGCGCACGGTCGAGCTGATATAAAATGAGATTCAGGCCCGTCATTGTGACGAGATGCGGGATCGCGTCATGCGCCGGGATTGGCAGATTCAGGATCGCCAGCCAGTCAGTGGCCAATCGGTCGAAGGTTGGATGGCTTGAGCAAGGCAGATAAGCGCCGGCGCGTTCCTGCTTGGCTAGCTGCTGCTCGCCCTGCAAGGCATGCGCCATACTGTCATAGGGTGCCGGGCTTTCGAGGAAGCGACTGACCAGCAGTCCACGCAAGGCATCGGTATGCTGGCTGCGGCTCAGCATCAAATAGAGGAGTTCGCCGGATCGCGCGAAAAAGCGGCGGTCGTTCGAGACGCTGCCGCTCGGCTTGACGTTCACATCCTCGTACAGCGCGTGTGGACCGAAGGGAAAAACAAACTTCGAACTCCAGCGCTTGTTGCTCGTCCCTTCGATCGCCGAGCCTTGGAGAAAGCTCAGTACGGCGGCAAAATCGTCGAAATTCTCGAACCGGTCGCGCAGATAGGCGAAGTCAGGCCGCTCGATACCACCAGCGCTCTCGGCCATTCTTTCGAGCCACATCGCCCAGGCCGCTTCGTCCGATCGCGCCTCTGCGCGCACCGTCATGATATGCGGGTTGTTGAAGACGAGATTGCGCAGCCGCAATTGCAGCTGCGGTTTGTACGACAGGCTGTTGAGGCGCTCCTCCTTGAGCGCTCGACCCTCTCGGTGTTCGGCGAGCAGAACCGTCATGAATTCGAGGAAAATCAGCCAGGGCCCCTGCTCGTCGTGCAAACGATGGCCCCAGATCGCCTCGTCGATCCAGAATGCCGGACCTGCACGATCTTCAAATTCGATAGGGCGGGCCAGGATTTCCATTGTCATACCCGCACGATCACCCGGCGCGGCTGGGCGCGACCATCGGGATTGAGTTCGATGAAGCGCAGGACCAGCTCACCAGCAGGCGATTCCTCCTCGCCGTCGAGCTTGCGCCGATTTTCGGTCTCGCGCAGCAGCCGCGCCTTAAAGGCCAGCAAATCCTCATGGCATTCGAGCGAGAAGCTGCTCGGCAGCGCGCCTTCGGCGACGCGGCCAAGAAATTCGAAGCGCGTCGGCGACAAGGACAGGAAAACCGGGGCAATCTCACTGCCTCGCACCAGCTTGACCGACACGCCAAAGCCGCCACTTTGGTCGGCTACGATGCTGACTTCTTCGCCGCCCGAGCGCGGGACCGAAATCAGCTCGTCGAGGAGCGGGCTACGCTTCGACTGCGAGTAGCTGCCCGAGGTCGCCAGCACGAGCTCATCCTGGTTCTGCACTAGCATTCCGGTGAAAATGCGATTGAGACCGCGCACCACCATGTTCAGGGCCGACCGCGGCACGGCCTGCCGCGCCGCAATCTTTTCGGCAACCTCAAGATAGAGGCCGGCGTAGCGGAACACGGTCAGGTCCCAGAGATCATAATCATCTGCTTTAGCGTCGGGCATCGTGAAGAACAGACGCTGACGCTGCGCGCGCAGCACTCCAAGAAAACTCGAACGATCGCCATCATCGGCGCCTTCGAGATAGCTGCGCTGCGCCGTCGCATAGGCAGGCGTCGCGCCATAGACTGGATCGCCCAGTACCAGCGCGGCATAGTCGGCGGAGTAAGCCGGATCGTCAGCTCCATAAACCAGGAGATTGTCGACCCGGTTGCTGGTCTCAGCGCCGATGCCGAAGGCGTTGAGTTTGCGAAACAGCTCGGTCTTCTCGGCCTTGCTGGCTTTCAGATTCTCGCCAAAGACATTACGGTAGATGCTCGCAAGGTCGGACTTGCCGGACGCCTGGATCGCCGTGACATCGTTGCAGCTCATCAAGCCGTCGCGCGCGTCTGGATGTCCGAGAATCGCATTTGAGACCAGCGCCAGCAGCTGCCGCACCGGGAAATGGCTACCATTTCGTTCGCTGAGCTCGATCAACTCCGTTAGTCGGCGTTTGAACAGATCGTCCTGATCCTCACCGATAAGCCGGCTGCGATTTTCGAAGATTGGGCATTTGCCGTCGCCGCTGGCGTCGCAACTCTCACAACCTGCCCAGCCCTCATGGCCGGTTACCTCGTTGATGATGGCCATCGCCATATCGGCGGCCGGCGACCGGCTGAGATCGGTCAGGTTGAGCGCAATGCCGGCGTCCGAGCTGACGCTGGTCACTAGCAAGTCTTCGACCACCTTCCCGACGCGCACCACTTCGGGCGTGGATGGTGCGGATTTGAGCTTCTCGAGAAGCTGGCCGTGATTGGCTGCGAACAGGTAGAAAGTTTGGGTTCCCGGATCGCCGACGTCACGCGCGAACTCGACGATCAGCTCATCGCTCTCATCGTCGCGCAGCTCGCTCAAATCCTTGACGATAACGAGCGTCCGTACTCCGACGGCGAGGCGCTGGATCTTGTCGCCGTGGTTCCAAGTGGTGACGTCTCCGCCTAGTTCCGTCCAAACTTCGCGGCAATGATAGGTTTTGCCATCGCCAGCGGTGCCGGTAATGATGTGCGAAACGGGCGTGTCGCCCTGGAACATCGCGACGAGTTCGTCGCGAAGCGGCGCAGGTAGTGTGATCGGACGGATCTTGTGGCGCCGCAATGCTCGCTGAATCGACTCATCGTACATGTTGTCGTTGGTCGGAATCGGCCCGTAGTTCCGAAGAAAACGCACCCATGCTGCGGTGGTTGGATTCGCCAACAAGCCCTGCCCCCAAAAGTTTCCGAAATAGGCACACCCTGTGCGAATCGGTCTACGACGTTCGTAACTTAGCGCCAGTAATCGGAAACTACCGATAACATCGAAATTCTGAAAACAAATGGTGCTCAATCCTGCCTGAAAAGCGCCTCACGTAGAGAATGGCAGGGCGGTAGGCTGCTTTGTACACCCATAAGAAACCAGGAAAGTTTTTCAATCGAGATCGGCAGCCGCCCAGTCAGGCGCTCAGCTACAAGGGCGGCAGCCGACCAGACCCTGGCATTCCAGCATCGGGGATGCACTCCGACGCTTCCTACCACAGCTATGTTTGCGGAACTTGCCGTCCCAGATAGCGCCTCACCCGATCACAAGTCTTAGCCCTTGGTAGGCGGCCAGATCTCAGATCCTCCACGAACCGCGGGTCGCCAACTGCAAGCCGGCCAAATTTGCTCGGTGGCATCCGGTGTTGCGCAAGGTAGGTCTCGATCTGATCCAGAAGCTCCATCAGCGTCCGACTCACTTTAGGCTTGTGTTCTTGGTATGTTCCGTATAGGGCGCCCATCCTAGAGTCTAGGATTTTTTCCTATACAGGCAGCTTTGGAACCGAGAGACATGGACGAGGCACGCGAAGCGCTCGACCGCCTGATCCTTGAACGGCGGGTCAATTATTCCGGGATTTCCCGGCTGTTGGGGCGCAACACTTCTTATATCCAGCAGTATCTCAAGAAGGGCAGTCCGCGGCATCTCGACGAGCGGGATCGCGGCATCCTCGCCCGATTCTTCGGAGTCGATGAAGCGACCCTTGGCGGCCCCTCCCGCCGCTCGGGACCGGTTATCGACCTCGTTCAGGTGCCGATCCTCGATGTCGAGGCGTCAGCCGGTCACGGCGCCCTCGCCGAGATGGAAGCCAAGAGCGCGCAGTTCGGGTTCGATCCGAACTGGCTGCGCAAGCTTACCGCCAGCAAAAGCCCGAGCCTCTCGATCATTGGAGTGCGTGGAGATTCGATGGAGCCGACACTGAGCGACGGCGACGATGTCTTGGTCGACCTCGGCGACAATCAGACGCGGTTGCGCGACGGGATCTATGTCCTGCGCATGGATGATGCGCTGGCGGTGAAGCGCATTGCAATCGAGCCGCAGGGGCGCAAGGTTTCGGTAGTAAGCGACAATTCCGCCTACCCGACCTGGAACGGCCTCGATCGCCGGACGGTGAACATCGTCGGCCGGGTGCTTTGGTTCGGGCGAAAGTTGCAGTAGCTACAATCAAATGAGTCTGCTTGCCCTCGCCGCTGCCGTCGTCAGCGCAGGCCAAACCTTCGCCTGCACCCCGACCCACGTCTACGATGGCGACGGCCCGATCTGGTGTGCCGAAGGGCCGCATGTCCGCATCGCCGGGATCGCAGCAAAGGAGATGGATGAGACCTGCCGCGATAATCAGCCCTGCCCCGCCGCGAGCGCGGTCCAGGCGCGCGATGCGCTGGTGAACCTATTTGGCGGCGCGCGTGGGGCGATCAGCACCGGCCACGTGATTGTGCGCGGCCCGACCATGAATTGCCTTTCTGAAGGTTCGGCGGGCGGTAGCCGCACGGCGGCCTGGTGCACCCTGCCCTCGGGCCAGGATCTCTCCTGTACGATGGTGGCGACCGGTACGGTGCTCAGGTGGGATCGCTATTGGCGGGGCCATCGGTGCCGCTGAGCGACTGGGAAGTCTGGGCCTGCGCCAACACTGTGCTTACAACCCATGGGGATAAGGCCGCTTCCCATGTCGCCGAGCAGATCGGCGAGCTCGTTCTCATAGAGGACGACAAAGGCATCCGCACTTGGCAGAAGATCGCAGTGTGTATGAACGCTCTGATGGCTCATCCCTCTGTGACCGAACAACTGCAATAGGACTGAATTATGAATTTGAATGTGGCTATTGGGATGCTCCGGAACGAGACCCTCTGACGAGTAATTGGCTTTGGATTCCGCATGATCGAAAAGCCAATTGATTGCCCTCATCGCGACCACTTTAATTCACAGTTCGACAAAGCAGTTGCTGACAAAGGGTTGCTGCCGCTAACTAAAAACCTTTTCCGGTTTGGGTTCCAAATTGAAGTGGACCCACTTTTATGGATCGGCCATATCTAAGACCAGCTTGGCGATGACTACTATGGGACAGGAGAAACGGAGCTTGGCGCGTCGGAGCAGACCAAAAAATGCTGGGTTCATTGAGACGCTTCGTGATCCCGGCGACTATCTAGTCACTCCCGATTCCAAGACCGGCCGACCAGGCTTGTTTGAGGCATTCTCCGAAAATGACGAGCCACTGATCGTCAAGGAATGGAAGCGGGCTACAAACAAGGATGACGCCGACCTCCAGGAAATCTGGCATCATGAACTGCGCCAGCTGCACCGTCTGGGCGGTTATCCCAATGCCGTCGAGACGATCGCTCCGCTGCACTCGGCGGGTATCGATGCTAAAGGATTTTATCTCGCACTTGGGCCCGGAGAGCGCCGTCCGCTTCAGTTGCTTATCGATCGCGCGCCGGGCGGCCATTGGCTACGCCAGTATCGGTCGCCAGGTTCGCGCGCGCGCATCTGGCGGAATCTCAAGCGGGTGGCCACGGGGTTGGAGACACTTCACGCCCAGGGCCTGCTGCACCGCAATCTCGATGGCTGGTCGGTCCTCACGACCGGCTCGAACGAGCCGGACTTCCTACTCACCGGTTTTGAATGGTCGATGCGCATCATGGGGGCGACCACCACGCCGCGCCGACGTGCGGCCGCGACGGGTGGGACCGATTCGTTTGGCCGGGACTGGGGCCAATTCGGCAACCTCGCAGCAGAGCTGCTCGGTGCGGACCGCAAAAAGCTCGCCGACAAGAGCATCATACCATCGGCGGTCGCCGATCATCTTTCGGCGAGCGAAGTACGTCTATTGCGCGAACTCCTCCATATCGACGCGCTCGACCGCCTCGACGGCGAAGTCGTCGCAGAGCGCATCGATGAGATCATCGGGTCGCTAGGAGCGGAAGCGGCCGGACGCGATGCCAAACTCCATATCGTGTTCCGTCTCGCGCCCGGCGCGCCGATCACTGATCGCATCCGCCGTGAGGATCCGGACATTGAAGCCGATGATCTGATTGCGCAGTTCGAATGGATTCGCGCCGATCTCGCGGAGACACCGCTCCTCCTGTTCTTGCGCACCGCGGAAGAAGGCAGCGAAGGGCGCCTCGTGCTGCGGGGGCATCGTCTTTGCTACTCGCTCAAACCTTATCAGATGAATCGCGATTCCTCATCGAGCTGGGACTTCGCGATGTGCGAAAGCGTCGAGAAGGACGCACCGGTTCCGTATAATCTGCTCGGTCAGCAGCCTGTTCCCGTCGAGATGCTTGAGCTGATGACGCAGCGCGAGGCGCGCGAACGGTTCCCGCGGCTGCGGGGCAAGCTGCGCAGCCCCGGACCGTACCCGAGAGTACCATGCGGCGGATCGAGTCCGGGTTCGGCGCGTAGTAGCCGGTCGAGACCTGCTCGAAGACCCTGGCCTGGATCGCCTGATCGGATGTGGCGCCATAGGCCTTGGCCAAATCGAGAGTGATCTCGCCAGATGCCAGCGCCTCGAACACTTGCGGAGCAAGCCCGGCAAGGCGCAACCGACCTTCGACGAAACGGATCGTCAGACCGAACCGGCGCGCAACATCCTCGACCGAAGCCCCGCCATCGATCAGCGACGCAAAGGCCTGGGCCTCGTCTGCCGGGTTCATTGCGAGGCGGTGGAAGTTCTCGGCAAGACTGGTTTCGATTGCGCTTTCGGCGCTGTCTTCGAGCACCAGACAGGTCACTTCGTGGTCCTTGGGCAGGACTTTTTCTTCGGCGAGGCTTGCCATCGCCTTGCGGCGACGCTCATGCGCAATGCGCTGGCCTACGTCCCCAAGGGACAGAACACGGTCGTTGCCGCCGCCATCCGTCAGGTCTTCCTCCAGCCCGATCATGCCGCTGCGACACAGGTCTGGCGTCAGGTTGCCGACCAGCTGCGCGCCCGCTGGCCGAAGCTTGGCACCTGCATGGATGAAGCCGAGCATGACGTGCTGGCCTACATGACCTTCCCCGAGCAGCACCGGGTCAAGCTCCACAGCACCAATCCGCTGGAGCGCCTGAACAAGGTGTCCGCCGTCAGCACCCATGGCACAGATTTGAGGTTGTGATTTAAGGAGGGTTGAGGCTTCGTCGCAGTGACGAAGGAACGAAGATGAAGCCTCAACCCTCCTTGAAAAAATCGTCGGCGAAGCCCCCTGCCGAGCGGGTGGTGAAGGATATCCGGCGGGCAACCCGGCGGCACTTCTCGGCCGAAGACAAGATCCGCATCGTGCTCGAAGGCCTGCGCGGCGAGGACAGCATTGCCGAGCTGTGCCGCAAGGAAGGCATTGCACAGAGCCTGTATTACACCTGGTCGAAGGAGTTCATGGAGGCCGGCAAGCGCCGGCTTGCCGGTGATACAGCCCGTGCCGCGACCACTGGCGAGGTGCAGGAACTGCGCCGCGAGGCCCGCGCCCTGAAGGAATGCGTTGCCGACCTGACACTCGAAAACCGTCTGCTGAAAAAAAGCATGATCGCGGATGGGGGCGACGACGAATGAGGTATCCCGCATTCGAGAAGCTCGAGATCATCCGGATCGTCGAGCAGTCGCATCTGCCCGCCAAGCGAACGCTTGACCAGCTCGGCATCGCCCGCCGGACCTTCTACCGCTGGTACGATCGCTATCTCGAAGGCGGCCCGGAAGCGTTGGAAGATCGGCCATCGGCACCGAGCCGCGTGTGGAACCGGATCCCGCCTGACATCCATGATCAGATCATCGAACTGGCGCTGGAGCAGTCCGAGCTGAGCCCACGAGAGCTGGCCGTGCGCTTTACCGACGAAAGGCGTTACTTCGTGTCGGAAGCCACGGTTTACCGCCTGCTGAAGGCACACGACCTGATCACCAGCCCGGCCTACGTCGTGATCAAGGCTGCCGATCAGTTTCACACCAAGACCACCCGGCCGAACGAGATGTGGCAGACTGACTTTACCTACTTCAAGATCATCGGGTGGGGCTGGATGTACCTGTCGACCGTGCTCGACGACTTCTCGCGCTACATCATCGCCTGGAAGCTGTGTACCAACATGCGCGCCGAGGACGTCACCGGCACGCTGGACCTCGCCCTCAAGGCCTCGGGCTGCGACAGCGCCACGGTGCTGCACAAGCCCAGGCTGCTGTCGGATAATGGCCCCAGCTACATCGCGGGCGAACTGGCTGAATACATCGAAGCCCGGAAGATGAGCCATGTGCGCGGGGCCCCACTGCACCCTCAGACTCAGGGCAAGATCGAGCGCTGGCACCAAACCCTGAAAAACCGCATCCTGCTGGAAAACTACTTCCTGCCCGGCGACCTCGAGGCCCAGATCGAGGCCTTCGTCGAGCACTACAACCACCAGCGTTATCACGAGAGCCTCAGCAACGTGACGCCCGCCGATGCCTACTTCGGCAGGGCTCCCGCCATCATCAAACAGCGCGAAAGGATCAAGCGACAGACCATCGAATATCGGCGCTTGCAACACCGCAAGCTCGCCGCCTAACATCAAACCCCAGACGAGGCCCGCACTCCGCTAATCTACGCCGCGATCTGCGCCAAATGTTCTGACGACGGACACTTGGACAGCGACTTGGCAACGCGCTCTTCATAGAACGCAGCTTCAGCCCGTGCGCGTTCGTGGAAGGAGCGGCCATCGGCACCGGTCTTGGCGAACGCGGTGCGCGAGAACACTGCCGCGAAGACGCGCAGGGCATGGTCGCGCGCAATGTTATCGATACTTGTTTGGTCGCGGACATCGAGCGCAAGTGCGCCAGCGAGATCGACCTCCAGAAACTCTTCACTGACTGAACGCGCGCCCGCCCAGTAAAGCCGCCAGCGTGAGCCATTGGTGAGGATGCCCCAACGCAAACCATGCTCGCTGTTGTCACCGATGCGACGGAGATAGCGCAGCATCTGGGTGGAGGGCGCGACCGCATCTTCGCGTCCCACCGCACGATCCAGCGGCCTTGCCCAGCGCTTGCTCTCGACAACCGCAGCGCCATGTTCGTAGCGACGCCATTCCTCTGGCTGGGCGTTGGCGCGATCCTTGGCGCCATCGTCAATGAACAACAGACCATCGGGAACGTCGAGTCTGCCACCAGCAGAGAGATTCTGTTGTCTCAGGCTCTCCGACCAACCCAATTCGGCAAGAATTGGCCAGATGAAATCATCTTCCGTCTGGCTTTCGTTCGGCGATGATTCTCGCGGGAACCGGTCCGCGATGGCGATCAGGGCAGATCGAAGCGCACCAACATCAACCGCCCGGTATTCGGTCGATTGCCGGATGGCTTCTTCAAGATAATCAGTCGTTAGGAACGATCCGGCGAACAATTGCATTGGTATCGACTAGCAGCCAATTTCGTGTGGTTCCACGAAAGGTTTTCCACCAGTGCGCCTATGAGCTGCTTTCGGCTTCGAACGCCCGCTTGCCCTTGCGCTTCCACAGCACCAGCGCCTGCTCCCGTTCCTCGCCACGCAGCTTGGCAGCAACCGTGAGGAACGCGCCGTAGATCGTGGCTCGATCATCGTCGGCGAGTTCGACCAGCCCGGCCTTCACCACCAGGCCGCCCAGTTCGATCAGTTGTCGCGTGCGTTCGCGTCGTTTGACTTGCCATTCGCGCATATCGGTTCGCGCCCTTCGTGCCTCAAGCCGATGCCGAGCCGCCGTCAAGCGGGAGAGCGCCATTCGGCTGGCCTTGAGTTCCGTCGCCACGCTTGCGCGCCTTGCCCTGAAAGAAGGCCGTGCCCCGCTTGCGCCACGCCTCCTTCCTTTGAGCGTCACTGGTTTCAGCAATGACCAGCAGCGCACCGGCCAGCGTTTCCGCGTCGGTGGCATCGGCTCCCGTGGCGATCACCAGTTCGCCGAGTTGCTGCACGCGGCGTTCCTTCAGTTGCTTAGCCTTGTCGGCAAGCGCCTTCAGCTCCGAATCAAAGTCACGTGGTTTACGCATCGAAGTTCTCCATTGAGAGGTGATGCGCTGATGATAATATCGATGCTCTCCCAATGCTGTAGAGTCGTCGAGACGGCCTGATACTGGATAGTCCCGAGCAGGATTTTATCATGGGAGGGCGCGCTTATACGTCGTGCCGACGTGGCGCTCATGGCGTAGATGGATTGCCGTCATGGCGATCTTCCACCTTTCCGTTAAAGTCATCAGCCGGTCGAGCGGGCGCAGCGCCGTGGCCGCAGCAGCTTATCGCGGAGCCGAGCGTTTGCACGACGAACGGCTCGACCGCGACCATGACTTCACCAACAAGGACGGCGTCGTCCATTCCGAAGTGCTGCTGCCGGAAGGCGCGCCGGAGGAATTCGCCGACCGCGAAAAGCTCTGGAACACGGTCGAGGCCGCCGAGAAGCGCAAGGACGCGCAGCTTGCCCGCGAGGTTGAATTCGCCATTCCGCGGGAGCTGACCAGGGAACAGGGCATCGAGTTGGCGCGCGAATTCGCCGAGGCCGAATTTGTCGAAAAGGGCATGATCGCCGACCTCAATGTCCATTGGGACATTGGCGCGGACGGCCAGCCAAAGCCGCACGCCCATGTCATGCTCACCATGCGCGAGGTTGGCAAAGACGGGTTCGGCGCGAAGGTGCGCGAGTGGAACAAGGCCGAACTGGTCGAGCAATGGCGCGAACGCTGGGCCGAGCATGTGAACCAGCGCCTGGCAGAACTCGATATCGACGCGCGGATCGATCATCGCAGCCTTGAGGCACAAGGCATTGCGCTGGAGCCGCAGGACAAGATTGGCCCCGCCGCATCACGCATGGGCGTGCGCGGACTTGAGGCCGAACGGATCAAAGAACATCGCGCTGTCGCGCAGCGCAATGGCGAGCGGATCATCGCCAATCCCGCTGTAGCGCTCGACGCGATCACCCACACCCAGGCCACGTTCACGAACCGCGACCTTGCCATGTTCGTGCACCGTCACAGCGACGGAAAGGAGCAGTTCGATCTGGCCATGAGCGCGGTTCGCGGATCATCCGACCTTGTCGCACTGGGCAAGGACGGACACGGCGAAGAGCGGTTCACATCGCGCCAGATGATTGAGACCGAGCAGCGGCTTGGCCGCGCTTCGGAATTGCTGGCAGAGCACGAGCGACATGGCGTCAAAGGCAATGGCAAGGAAGGAGCGCTGGCGCGGGCAGCGGAGCGCGGCCTTGCGCTTTCCGGCGAGCAACGCGCAGCATTCGAGCATGTCACCGATGGGCGCGGCCTCAGTGTCATTGTCGGCTATGCCGGGACCGGCAAGAGTGCGATGCTGGGCGTCGCGCGCGAGGCTTGGGAAAGCGCTGGCTATACCGTTCGCGGTGTCGCCCTTTCCGGCATTGCCGCCGAGGGGCTGGAGCATGGTTCAGGCATTGCATCGCGCACCATCGCGAGCCTTGAACACCAGTGGGGCCAAGGCCGCGAATTGCTCACGTCGCGCGACGTGCTGGTCATCGACGAGGCAGGCATGGTCGGCACGCGCCAGATGGAGCGCGTGCTCTCCCATGCCGCCGATGCAGGCGCGAAGGTTGTCCTGGTTGGCGACCCGCAGCAGCTTCAGGCCATCGAAGCCGGAGCGGCCTTTCGTGCGATCCACGAACGGCGCGGCGGCGTCGAAATCAGCGAGGTACGCCGCCAGCACGAAGGCTGGCAGAAGGATGCCACCCGGCATCTCGCTACCGGGCGCACAGGCCTTGCCATTCAGGCCTATGGCGAACGGGGTATGGTCAACGCCGCCGAGACGCGGGAGGATGCACGCGGCGAACTGATCGAGCGTTGGGACCGCGACCGGCAGGCCAACCCTGACGATACGCGCATCATCCTCACCCACACCAATGACGAGGTGCGCGAACTCAATGACGCCGCGCGCGGAAAACTGCGCGCCAGTGGCGAGCTGGGCGACGACGTGACCATCCGCGCCGAACGGGGCGAGCGTCAGTTCGCCAGCGGCGACCGCATCATGTTCCTGCGCAATGAGCGGGGTCTGGGCGTCAAGAATGGCACCCTTGGCACCGTCGAACAGGTGACGCCGCAACGCATGGCCGTGCGCACCGACGATGGTCGCAGTGTCGCCTTCGACACCAAGGATTATGCGAACATCGATCACGGCTACGCCGCAACGATCCACAAGGCGCAGGGCATGACCGTGGACCGCGCCCATGTGCTGGCGACGCCGGGCATGGACAGCCATAGTGCCTATGTCGCGATGTCTCGCCACCGTGACGGCCTTGCCCTGCATTATGGCCGCGACGACTTCGCCGATCAGTCGAAACTTGTCCGCACTCTGAGCCGCGAGCGCGGCAAGGATATGGCCAGCGACTACAAGCCAGAGCAGCGGTTCGCCGAGCGGCGCGGCATTACCTTCCGCGAACGTATCGTGGAAATGGCCCGTCAGTTGCCGGAGCGCGCTAAGTCGATCTTCGACGGTTTCCGCCCGCAGGCCAACCGGCTCGAAGCGCTGCCGACCGATCAGGCTGGCCTTCCAAATCAGCGCCGCGCCGTCGAACGCTATGCCCGTGCCGCCGCAGACATCGGGCAGATGCGCGAACAGGGATTGCCGGTCCTGCCCCACCAGCGCGACGCGCTGGAGAAGGCCGGGAAGGCACTCGACGCGATCCGGCCCCATGGTACAGCCGACCTTGCCAGCGCCTTGCAGCGCCACCCCTCGCTCGCCCGAGATGCCGCCGATGGTCGCAGTCAGGGAGCGATGCGGGCGATGCAGCTTGAAGCAGAAATCCGCGTCGATCCCGCGCAGCGCGCCGACCGCTTTGTCAGCGACTGGCAGCGGCTGGGGCAAGCACGGCAAGCGATGCAGCGCGATGGCGACACCAATGGCGCGCAGAGGCTCACCAACCGCATGACGGACATGGCGAAGGGGCTGGAGCGCGACGCGCAGGTCGAATCCCTGCTGCGCGGTCGCACCCGCGAGCTTGGCATCAAGACAGAACTCGGTCGCGATCTGGCCCGCGACCTTGCCGCTTCCATCTCGATGGAGCGGAGCCGGTCAATCGGCATGGGCCTGTAGGAGAAGCGTAATGGATACCGATGATGATGACGTAGAATTGACCTTGGACCTTGAGCCGGAGCCGGACCCCGTTCCCGACGCGCCCGTTCCGGAGGCCGCAGGCGACCCCGCCGCCGAGGCGTTTGCCCGCCTTGAAGGTGAATTGGCTTTGATGCGCCGTGCGGTTCAGCACCTTGCCGCCGAGCGCGCCGACATTGTTATTCCCGACTACGGCGCGACTCTCACCGACATGGCCAAGCGAATGGGCGCGATCAGCGAGAGCCTGAAGGGCATGGCGCGCCATCCCGCATTGCAGATGACCCCTGACAGCATTGGCAATCAGATCGCCGCCGCAGCCGAAGCCGCGCGACGCAGCGATCAGGACAGGATAAGCCAGGCTCGGAGCGACTTGAACCAAGCTACGCAGGAAATGCGCAACGTCACGGCTCATGCGCGCACTGCCGCCGAGCAGCGGCAGCAGCTCTACCAGGTGGCAGGCGGAGCCTTGCTTGCAGGCATCCTGCTTTGGTCCTTTCTTCCTGGCACCATTGCCCGTGTCATGCCGGAAAGCTGGCACTGGCCCGAGCGCATGGCAGCGCGGATGGTTGGCGCATCCTCCCGCTGGGACGCGGGTGCACAGCTGATGCAGAGCGACAGCCCCGAGGCATGGAATGCGCTGGTACGGGCCGCTGACATCCAGCGCGACAACCGCGATGCCATTGACGCTTGCCGGAAGACCGCTGCAACGTCGCAACAGCCAGTGCGATGCACCGTCAAGATTCGTCAAAGCAGTCAAGAAGGGGAAACAGCCGCAACGCAGGTGGAGGCCGCGACACGATCCCAGAAAGGGGCATAACAGCCCATTCCGACCTGCACAAAATGTGGGAACGAATGTGGTTTCGATTTTCCGGAAAAGTCATTTTATCGTTTGAAAACAAAGCAATAAATGACTTGAATGGTAGCGGAGGAGGGACTCGAACCCCCGACACGCGGATTATGATTCCGCTGCTCTAACCAGCTGAGCTACTCCGCCATACCAAGGCAGTGCCCGGCTATCGCCTGGGCAGGCGGCGCACATAAGGTGCGCTTTGGGCCGGGTCAAGCACTGTGTTTGCCCCGGAACTTCCAGACGCCGACCGCCTCCCAGTGGGGATTGCGGTAGATGTGCAAACCCAGCCCGGTGAAGGCGAAATCGCGCAGGCTGAGGCGCGGTGCCAGCTGCTGTTGCAGCGCCAGTGCGGTCTTGCGATCGACCTTGTTCTGGATCGTGATGTGCAGCAGCTTGCCGCCTTGGTCTTGCTTGGTCAGCATGTCCCAGAAGTGTTCGGCAATCATGTCGCGCACTGCGAGCATTTGTGAGGAGCGGATCGCCAGCGCGGTCCCCTGCCCCAGATCCATCAGTCCGTTTACTTGAGCGCGCGGCGGCGCAAACTCTCCGGCCATGCGCGCCAGGAAGCGCGGCAGTTCATCGCGCAGCGAGGGCGCGAAGGAATGAAACAGCGTGACATGGGCCTTCAGCCAATTGCGCTCGGGCGGAAAGTGCTCGGCCCTCAGACCATTGGACCATGCGAAGATGTCTTCGGGCAATTCGGCCGTGACGATGAACGGCGCGGGCGGTGTCCGCAAAGGGGCAGGCGAGGGATCCATTGCCCTTCTCTAACGCAAAGACCTGGCAACGGCCAAGCCAGAGGCGCTTGTACTGTTTCTAAGGATCAAGAAAGTTAATCGCGCGCTTGAATTCCCGGTTGGCGCGACGCAAGCTCTGCACCGGAAGAGGAGACCCCGTGATGCCCCGCACTGCCCTGCACTTTGCCCCCCTGGCCCTGTTGCTCAGCTCCACCGCACTGGTCGCGGCCCCGCCTGCGCCCGATACCAATGCCAAGCCCGCCAGCCCGGCAACCGTGGCCGCGCAGAAGGCTGCGGCCGCAACGCTTCCTGCAGAAGACGGACGCGACACCGATTTCGCCGCTCGCGGCTTTATCGCCACGCGCAGCGATCCGATCATCCGCAATGCAGCGGGCAAGCCGGTCTTCAACCTGGCCGCCTACGATTTCGTGACGGGCCCGGCCCCGGCCACGGTCAACCCATCGCTCTGGCGCGAGATGGGCCTGCTGAGGAAGCATGGGCTGTTCAAAGTTTCGGACGGCGTCTGGCAGGTTCGCGGGTTCGACATTTCGAACATGACGCTGGTTCAGGGCCAAACAGGCTGGATCGTGATCGATCCGCTGACCTCGCGTGAAACCGCGGCAGCCGGGTTGGAGCTGGCCAACCAGCAACTCGGCACGCGTCCGGTGGTGGCGGTGATCTACAGCCACAGCCACGGCGACCACTATGGCGGCGTGCGCGGGATCGTTAGCGAGGCCGATGTCCAGGCGGGCAAGGTCGCGATCCTGGCTCCCGATCATTTCATGAAGGAAACCGCATCCGAAAACGTGATGGCCGGTGCCGCGATGGGGCGCCGCGCGGGCTATCAGTTTGGCACCGCGCTCCAGCCCGGCCCGCAAGGCCAGATGGGCAGCGGGATCGGCATGGGGCTGCCGGCTGGCGAATCGACCCTGATCGCGCCGAGCGATACGATCACCAAGACCGGCGAGACCCGTGATGTCGATGGCGTTGCCCTTGAATTCCAGATCGTTTCGGGCAGCGAGGCACCCAGCGAGCTCAACGTCTATGTGGCCGCGCCCAAAGTGTTCCTCTCGGCCGAAATGTCCACTTGCTCGCTCCATAACATCCTCACCCCGCGCGGGGCCAAAGTGCGCGATACCCACGCCTGGGCGGGCTTTCTGGATGAGGCGCTGCGGCTCTATGGCAACCGCTCTGATGTGGTGATTTCCAGCCACTGCTGGCCGCGCTTTGGCCAGAGTGAAGTTGCGGGAATGCTGGCCAGCCAGCGCGACAACTATCGCTATCTGCACGATCAGTCGGTTCGCCGGATGAACCAGGGTGCCACCCAGACCGAAATCGCCGAAAGCGTGGTCCAGCCGCCCGAACTGGCCAAGGAGTGGTACAACCGCGGCTACTACGGCACCTACAGCCACAATTCGAAGGCAATCTATCAGTGGTACCTGGGCTGGTACGATGCCAACCCGGCCAACCTTCAGCCGTGGCCACCGCAGGACCGCGCGAAGAAATATGTCGCGGCGATGGGCGGTGAAGCGAAAGTGATCGCGCTGGCCAAGAAGGCGATGGCGGCGGGCGATTACCGCTGGTCATCGGACCTGCTCAACCAGGCGGTCTTCGCCAATCCCGCCAGCCAGCAGGCCCGCGCGCTGCTGGCCGACAGCTATGAACAGCAAGGCTATCAGGCCGAAAGCGCGATCTGGCGCAACCAGTTCCTCTCGGCCGCGAATGACTTGCGAAGTGGCTTCAAGCCGGGCGCATTGAGCAGTCAGGGCGAGGACATGATCGCTGCGGTGCCGACCCAGCTGCTGCTGGATTCGATGGCGACCCGCTATGATCCCGCCCGGATGAGCGCGCCGCTGGCGATCAACATCCAGATCACCGACCGCAAGGAAAGCGTCGGCATCGAAGCTGGCAAGTCCGTTTTGCTGGCCCGTGTCGGTCAACCGATGGCCAGCCCCGTGGCCACGATCACCGGCCCGCGCCGGCTGATCCTGGGGCTGCTGTTCCTCAAAGCACCGCTGGCGCAATTGCAGATGGCCGGATTGAAGGTCGAAGGCGATCCAGCCGCGGTCGCTTCGCTACAGGCTGCGCTTGACCCGATCTCGCCCGGCTTCAACATCGTCGAACCATAAGGACCATGACCATGCAGACCCGCTCCCTCGGAACATCCGGCCTGACGGTCTCACCGCTCGGCCTTGGCTGCATGGGCATGACCTGGGCCTATGGCGCCGCGCCCGACAAGGCGGAGATGGTTTCCCTGCTTCGTAGCGCGGTGGAGCGCGGCGTGACCTTCTTTGACACCGCTGAGGTTTATGGCCCCTTCACCAACGAAGAGCTGCTGGGCGAAGCCTTCGAGCCGATCCGCGATGCTGTGGTTATCGCCACCAAGTTCGGCTTCGACCTCAAGGCCGATCCCGCGCAGGGCCCGCGCGCCAACAGCCGCCCTGAGAACATCCGCGCCGTGGCGGAGGCATCGCTGAAACGGCTGCGGACCGACCGGATCGACTTGCTCTATCAGCACCGCGTCGATCCCGAGGTGCCGATTGAGGACGTGGCAGGAGCCGTCGGCGAGCTGATCCGCGAGGGCAAGGTCAAGCATTTCGGCTTGTCCGAGGCCGGAGCCGCAACCATCCGCCGCGCCCATGCGGTCCAGCCGGTCACCGCGCTGCAAAGCGAGTATTCGTTGTGGCAGCGCGAGCCCGAGGCTGAAATCCTGCCCTTGCTGGAACAACTCGGCATCGGTTTCGTCCCCTACAGCCCGCTGGGCCGCGGTTTCCTGACCGGCGCGATCACCGCCGAGACAGTCTTCGACAAGACCGACTTCCGCGCCCGCCTGCCGCGTTTCCAGCAAGAGGCGATGGCCGCCAATCAGGCGCTGGTGGACTTGCTCGCCCGGATCGCCGACCCGCTGGGCGCGACTGTGGCGCAAGTCGCGCTCGCCTGGCTGCTGGCCCAGCGCGACTGGATCGTGCCGATCCCCGGCACCACCAAGCTGTCCCGCCTGGAAGAGAACCTGGGTGCGATCGATCTGGTACTGGATGCTGGCGATCTTGCCGCGATCGAGGAAGCGGCCAGTGCAGTGGCGATTGTAGGCGCGCGCTATCAGCCCGCGATGGAGGCGATGACCGGGCGATAGTCCGTAACCCCCAAACCTGTCCCAAACCCGTTCATGCTGAGCTTGTCGAAGCACTGTCCTTTTCTTCGTGCCGCATTGCAGTGCCGCCAGAAGGACAGCCCTTCGACAAGCTCAGGGCGAACGGGTTTTGGGATAACGAAGTAGGTCGTTGGGTCAGGGATGCCCCCTCCCCCCCAACTCAAAAATCCCCCCGTTCCTTGCGGATCGTGAACCACTTTTCGACGTTGGCGTTGTGCTCTTGCAGCGTCTTGGCGAAGGCGTGTCCGCCGGTGCCATCGGCAACCATATAAAGCACATCGGTTTCAGCCGGGTGCAGCACCGCTTCGATCGAGGCGCGCCCCGGGTTGGTGATCGGGCCTTTGGGCAGGCCGACCATCGAATAGGTGTTGTAATCGTTGACCGCGTTGATTTCCGACTGGCGGATCCGGCGGCCCAGCGGCTTGCCCTTGGTGATCGGGTAGATAATCGTGGGATCGGCCTGGAGCAGCATGCCGGTGCGCACGCGGTTGGAATAGAGCCCGGCCACCATCTTGCGTTCGCTGGCCTTGCCGGTTTCCTTCTCGACGATCGAGGCCAGCACCATCGCTTCCTGCGGGGTCTTCGCCACAGTGTTGGGTCCGCGCTTTTCCCACGACTCGGCGAGTGTTCGCTGCATCGCGGCCTGCATCCGCAGCAGCACCGCCTGGCGGCTCTCACCCTTCGAAATCTCGTAGGTATCGGGCAGCACCGATCCTTCAACCGGCACGTCGATCGAGCCGGTCAGGTCTGGATTGGCCATCAGTTTCTCATAGACCACGATCGAGGGCGTGCCTTCGGGAATGGTCACGAAACGGCGCAGGATCTGGTCGCTGGCGATGACCGAAAGGATCCGCGACATGCTGGCCCCGGCCGGCAGCTTGAACTCGCCGGCCTTGATCGTGCGGCCCATCCCGAAGATCCGCGCCCGCAATTTGAAGGCACCGGCTGAGGCGATCAGCCCTTCCTTCTCCAGCTTGGCGGCAACCCCGCCCAGGCTTGCGCCGTCGGGGACCACGAAAGCGGTATCCTTGGCCAAGGGGCCGCTCCAGTACCAGCCTACACCCAGCCAGCCCAGCGCACCCAGAACCAGGAGCGCGGCCGCGATAAACGGTGTGCACCCCCGGCGCGATCCCAGCATCAGTCAGTCACTTCCTTCACCACCACGCTGGCATTGGTGCCGCCAAAACCGAAGCTGTTGTTGAGCGCGGCGCGCACCCGGCGCTTTTTGGCGGTGTGCGGAACCAGATCGACGCCTTCGGTGCCTTCATCCGGATTGTCGAGGTTGAGCGTGGGCGGAACAACCTGATCGCGAATCGCCAGGATGCAGAAGATCGTTTCAACCGCGCCCGCGCCGCCCAGCAAGTGGCCGATCGCCGATTTGGTCGAGCTCATCGAAGCGCCGCTCAGGTCGTCGCCCAGCACGCGTTTGACCGCGCCCAGTTCGATCGTGTCGGCCATGGTCGAAGTGCCGTGGGCGTTGACATAGTCGATATCGCCCGGGCCCATTCCGGCCTTCTTTAGCGCCATCCGCATCGACAGTTCGGCGCCTTTGCCTTCGGGATGCGGCGCGGTGACGTGATAGGCATCGCCCGACAGGCCATAACCGACCACTTCGGCATAGATCTTCGCGCCGCGGGCCTTGGCGTGCTCGTATTCCTCAAGCACCACCACGCCGGCGCCCTCGCCCATGACAAAACCGTCACGGTCCTTGTCATAAGGACGGCTGGCCTGCTGCGGGCGGTCGTTATAGCTGCAATTGAGCGCGCGGGCCTGGGCAAAACCGGCCACGCCCAGCGGGTTGACCGTGCCTTCCGCGCCGCCAGCCAGCATCACGTCTGCATCGTCATCGCGAATCATCCGTGCGGCATCGCCGATCGAGTGTGCGCCGGTTGAGCAGGCAGTGACGACGGCATGGTTCGGACCCATCAGACCGTACTTGATGCTGACTTGACCCGAAATCAGATTGATCAGGCGTCCGTGGACGAAGTGCGGGCTGACCCGGCCCGGGCCTTTTTCGTGCAGGACGATCGATTCTTCCTCGATCCCCGGAAGCCCGCCGATTCCCGAACCGATCGAGCAGCCGGTGCGCAATTTGAGCGCTTCGTCCATATCGGCGAGGCCAGCATCTTCCAGCGCCTGTCCGGCGGCGTCGATCCCATAGATGATGAACGGATCAACCTGGCGTTGGACCTTGTGGTCCACCCGCTTGCCGGGATCGAAACCATATTCATGATCCGGCCCTTTCACTTCGCAAGCGATCGTGCACTTGTGACCAGTGGTATCGAAACGGGTAATCGGCCCCGCCCCGCTTTTGCCCGCGATCAGGTTGGCCCAGGTGGTTTCGACATCGCCGCCCAACGGGGTGACCAGGCCAAGACCGGTTACGACGACACGACGCATGCGATTCTCCGAACTCAAAAACACAACAGGCCCAGCCTGTTAGGGGCTGAGCCTGTCAAAGACCATGAACCCCGTCAAACCGCATCGCGCGATAAGGCGACGAGTGGCGCAGGCCCGTGGGCCAAAGGCAATCAGCCCTTGTGGTCGTTAATGTACTTGATGGCATCCGAAACGGTGCTGATCTTTTCGGCAGCATCGTCAGGGATTTCGACGCCGAATTCTTCTTCGAAGGCCATGACCAGTTCGACGATGTCGAGCGAATCGGCGCCCAGATCGTCGATGAAGCTGGCATCTTCGGTGACCTTGTCGGCTTCGACGCCGAGGTGTTCGACAACGATCTTCTTAACCCGATCGGCGGTGTCGCTCATGGATGTGTCCCTTCGTGAACGGCAGATGAAACTTACGGCTCAAGCCCCTAGAGAACGGCGCGAGCGAAGGCAAGAGGGTGCACTGTTTGCACACAAGCGCAATCTGCGGCAATCTGGCATTAATCTGTTTGGTTCTAGCCCCAATCGGCTCATCTCTAAGGAATTCCATCCATGACTGTCTCGCGTACCCTTCTCACGGCTCTGGCCCTCGGCGCTTTCGCACTGGTCCCCGCCGCCGCCCAGGCCCAGCAAAGCAAAGAGGCCGCCAAGGCCGATATCAAGACCTGGGGTCAGGCAGTCGGTAACGCCTTTTCGCCGGGATACTGGGAAGGTTCGATGCAAGAGCTCGATGGTGCGGGCAATGTGCTCAGCTCCGAGGAAAAGCCCGATTGCATCAAGCTAGGCGAAGGCAGCAAGCTCGGCACTTCGCTCGGCGAGATGTTCACGATGATCGTCGACATGTCTGATTGCACCACCACTTCGGGCGGTGTTGGCTCGCTTAACCTCAAGCTTGAATGCCTTGCGCCCGGCGGCAAGCGCATGGTGCTGGCCTCGGACGGCACTTATGGCGGCGATCAGGTCACCTGGAACGTCAGCTTCAAAGCCGAAGGCGAAGGCGCCCCCGAATCGCGGATGATGCGGATGAGCGCCCGCAAGACCAAGACCACCTGCTCGTAAGGGAAAGGGCCGCCTGGGAGGATTTATCCCTTCGGCGGCTCCACCACCCGCAGGTGCAGTTCGCGCAGCTGCCTGGGTTCGGCCGGTGACGGCGCGCCCATCAGCAGGTCCTCGGCGCGCTGGTTCATCGGGAACAGGGTAATCTCGCGCAGGTTCTGCACGCCGCAGAGCAGCATGACCATCCGGTCCACGCCTGCCGCCATTCCGCCGTGCGGCGGTGCGCCGTACTGGAAGGCGCGGTACATCCCGCCGAAGCGTTCCTCGACGTCGGCCTGGGTCAGCCCGGTCAGCTCGAACGCCTTGACCATCAGGTCGGGGTGCTGGTTGCGGATCGAGCCCGAGGCGAGCTCGTAACCGTTGCAGACCATGTCGTATTGATAGGCCTTAATCGTCAGTGGGTCCTGCGTTTCCAGCGCCTCCAGCCCGCCTTGCGGCATGGAGAACGGGTTGTGGGCGAAATCGACCTTCTTGTTCTCATCGTCCCATTCGTAGAACGGGAAGTCGATGATCCAGCAGAACCGGAAAGCGTCCTGCTCGGTCAGTTCGAGCTGATCGCCGACGCGAACGCGCGCGGCACCAGCCAGCTTGGCGGCCTGCTCTTCCTTGCCGGCAGCGAAGAACGCGCCGTCATCGGGGCCAAGGCCCAGTGCATCCCACAGCGCCGCCATCTTGTCCTCGCCGTGGTTCTTGGCGATCGGGCCACCGAACACACCGTCCTTGCGGGTGGCATAGCCAAGCCCGGCATGGCCTTCGCTGCGGGCCCATTCGTTCATGTCATCGAAGAACTTGCGCGAAAGGCCAGCGGTGTTCGGCGCCGGGATCAGGCGCACCGTGCCGCCATCGCCGACGATCCGTTCGAACAGGCCAAAGCCCGAGCTCTTGAACTCTTCAGTCACGTCGCGGATGATCAGCGGGTTGCGCAGGTCCGGCTTGTCGGTGCCGTAATCGAGCATCGCCTTGGCATAGGGGATGCGCGGGAACTCGCCCGCCGGCGTGACCTTTTTGCCATCAGCGAAAGTCTCAAAGATCCCGGCCATGACCGGTTCCATCGTTTCCCAGACTTCCTCTTGCGTCACGAAGCTCATCTCGAGGTCGAGCTGGTAGAATTCGCCCGGCAGCCGGTCGGCGCGCGGATCTTCGTCGCGGAAGCACGGGGCGATCTGGAAATAGCGGTCGAAGCCGGCGACCATCAGCAGCTGCTTGTACTGCTGCGGCGCCTGCGGCAGTGCGAAGAACTTGCCCGCGTGGATCCGGCTGGGCACCAGAAAGTCGCGCGCACCTTCGGGCGACGAAGCCGTCAGGATCGGGGTCGAGAACTCGGTAAAGCCGATCTCTTCCATCGCCCGGCGCGTTTCGCGGATCACCGCAGTGCGGGTCATGATGTTGGCGTGCAGCTTTTCGCGGCGCAGGTCGAGGAAGCGGTAACGCAGCCGCACGTCCTCAGGGTATTCCTGCTCGCCCGCCACCGGCAGCGGCAGTTCCTCGGCGCGGCTCAGCACGGTGGCTGCGCGCGCATAGACCTCGATTTCGCCGGTCGGCAGGTTGGCGTTGACCGTGCTTTCGCTGCGGGCCTTGACGCTGCCTTCGATGGTGACCACCGATTCCACCCGCAGGCCTTCCAGAACGGCCAGTGCAGGGCTGTCCACGTCGGCGACAATCTGGGTCAGACCATAGTGGTCGCGCAGATCGACGAACAGCACGCCGCCGTGGTCACGCTTGCGGTGGACCCAGCCCGACAGGCGGATCGTGGAACCAACATCGCTGGCGCGCAGCGCGCCGCAGGTGTGCGAACGATAAATGTGCATGGGAACACCAGTAAATCAAAACAGGAGTGGACGCAGAACCAAGCCGCGCGCGAGGCGCCCTAACAACGTCGAACTGGCCGCTTGTCAAGCTTTGAGCGTATCCCGTCCCTTGCCGGCGTGCGCCATTTGCTCGGTCAGGCCAAGCAGGCGAAAGGCCGAACGCCCCGCCACGCCGCCCAGCGCAACCCCGCAATCGACAAACTCGCGCCGCGCGGGCCACAGGCTGCCGACCGGATGCTGGTCAGGCGCCGAGCAGCTGTCGAACGGCAGAATGCCGCGGTGCCGGAAGTGCTCAGACAAGCGCAGCAGCAGCAGCACGCCAGGTGCAAAAGCGGCAAAGTCCTCATCGAATGCCGATTTGAAGCCGTGGCCCCAATCACCTTCGTTGAAGAAATGAACCGACAGGGCAAGCGTGTGCTCGCCCGCCCGCAGCTCTGCAAGCTCGACCAGGCCTTCGCCGACCGCAGCCGCAATCATCGCCTGGAAGAAGGCGAGGTTCCCCTGGTCGCAGCCAAGCGCGGAGCCAGCCCTGCCCTTCCAGCCGGATTGCTCCAGCCGGATGAATTCCTCCGCCATTTGCAGCACCGCCGCCGGGTCCCGGTGGACGCGGAATGCGATTGGCCCCAGCTCCGCTTCCAGCTTGCGGTCGAGCGCCGCATATCGCCGGCGATTGTCCGGCTTCACTTCAAGCTGCCCGTCAGCGGCAAAGGTTCTGCCCTCCAGCATCGCCCGGGACCGGACCCGATCGAACTTGATCGGCCGACCCTGAGCCCCGCAGATGGCGAGCAAGGCCGTGCAGACCGCCAGGTCGCTGGGCAGATCGACAAGCCGCAGCGCGGGCCTGGCCGATGACTGCTGCTCCAGCCCGGCAAGCAGATTCTCCCAGAACAGCTCCTCATGTCCCGGCCGGACCAGCAAAGCGGCACTGAACATGTTCGGGTGCCGCCAGGCCTGCCAGTTCGGGAATGGCACCCGGCCATAGTGCCACGGCTTGCACAGCGGCATCAGCCCCAGCCACTCGCCTGCCATATCGACAACAATCGCCAGGACCGCTTCTCCAGCTGGATCGCAATGTTCAAGCGAAGGACGCAGGAAACAGGACTTGGCGAAGATCCCGCTGCTGGGCGCAGCCGCGCTCAATTCATCCCAACGCCCGTGATCCTGATCGGAAAGCTCGCCCAGACGGCACAGACGCAGCGCCGCGCGACCGGTGGCACTCTGCCACGCCGGGGCAGCTGCGGGCGGCATGGTTCAACCCAGACCCGCGCGCTGGAGCAACCGCATGGCCTTGGCCCTGAACCACGGCCGGTGCGGCGGCTGCTGCGGGGGCTGCGGGTCAAGGCCCTTGGAGCGCAGCCAGTCATTGAAATGCCAGGCCAGATCGTGCTCGATGCTGCCAGCACATTTCCAGGTCAGCGAGATCGAGATCGATGGCTGGTCATCGACCTGCACCCAGTGCGGAACCTTGTAGGGTACAAAGATCGCATCGCCGGGGTGGAGCTGGTGAACCAGTTCTGCCGACCGATAGCTATCATCCCACGGCAGCAGGTTATCCTCCAGCCGGTGGAATTGTTCCTGCTGGGCGCGGGGCAGCCATGGCTCGCTCAAGGGGAAAGTGACAAACCGTTTGGTCCCGGCAACCTGGAACAGGATGTTGTATTCCGGGTCAAAATGGAACGGGGTGAGCGTTCCCGGCGAGGAGATGAAGATGAAGGCCGCAACTTTCAGCGCTTCGCCGGTCGTGGGGTCCATCACCGGCTTCATCTGGGCCAGCAAGGCCTGGATCAGTTCGGCATATTCGGGCAGCTGTTCGGCAAAGCGCAGCATCACCCAGCGCCCGGCCCGGTCGATCTGCCGAATGGTCTCTGCCGGGCTTTCGCCGACCGGCACTGCCATCGCGAATTCGCCACCGTTCTGGCCATCGGCAGCCCGGCATTCAACATGCGCCGGGTTCATCCGCTCAGCCGCCAGCGCCAGCTGTTCAAGCGAGAGCAGCGGGTGGTTAACCAGACAATGAGTCAAAGTGCCTGTAGAATTTGGATAAATTGCGCGCAGCCGCTCCAGGCCGTCTGCCGACAGCACGGGATTGGCTGATTCCCTAGCGTTTACCTTGGCCCATTCCATCGCTCCTCCCTACAAACCAGAGGTAAAGAACTGCTTGAACGCGGCCGCCCCTTTCATTTCGCGCCGGGATGGTGCAGGGCGACTTTGCTGCCGCCGGCGAAGGCAGTGTCATGACCAAGCCGCGGGCTCGCACGGGCCCACCAACAGAAAAGAACGATGAAGATACATCCCCTGATCACCACGTCCCAGGCTCTTGCGGAGCTGTGCGGACGCCTCGCCAAAGCCGATTTCGTGTGCGTCGACACCGAATTCATGCGCGAGAACACCTATTGGCCGGAATTGTGCCTGATCCAGATCGCCGACAGCGAGGAAGCGGCCGCGATCGATCCGCTGGCCAAGGACATCGACATGTCGCCCTTGCTCGACCTGCTGGTTGACAATGAGGACGTGCTCAAGATCTTCCATGCCGGCGGGCAGGACGTTGAAATCGTCTACAACCTGACCGGAAAGACCCCGCACCCGATCTTTGACACCCAGATCGCGATGATGGCGGTCAGCCAGAGCGAGCAGATCGGCTATTCGAACCTGGTCGAATCATGGCTGGGCCTGACGATTGACAAGGGCGCGCGCTTTACCGACTGGTCGCGCCGTCCGCTGACCGAACGCCAGATCGAATATGCAATCGGCGACGTAACCCACCTTGCTGAGATTTTCCCCAAGCTGCTGAAGCGCCTGATCAAGACCGGGCGCGGGACCTGGCTCAATATCGAAATGGAAAAGCTGGCCGACCCGGCCGGGTACCGGAACGATCCCAACCTGGCCTGGCAGCGAATCAAGGCCGCCGGGCGCAATCCCGGGATGCTCGGGCGGCTGAAAGCGCTGGCCCACTGGCGCGAACTGGAAGCGCAGGACAAGAACCTGCCGCGCGGCCGGATCGCCCGCGATGAGACTCTGGCCGATCTTGCCAGCCACCCGCCCAAGGTCCAGGCCGACCTGGCCAAGGTCCGCGGGCTTTCCGCCGGGTGGAAGGACAACGAAATCGGCAAGCGGCTGATGGCGGCGCTGGAGAATTCAAAGCCGCTGCCCGACAGCGAACTGCCCGCGCGCACTCCGCGCGGCGCGCCGCTGGGCAAGGAAGGCGCTTTGGTGGCGGACCTCTTGAAGCTGCTGCTCAAGATCCGCAGCCGCGAAATCGACGTCGCCTCGCGCCTGCTCGCGCGCAGCGAAGACCTTGAGCTGCTCGCCGCCGGGATCCGCGAACTGCCGATGCTCCAGGGTTGGCGCTTCGATGTGTTCGGCAAGGACGCGCTCGACCTGGTCGAAGGCAAAATGGCCTTCGCGGTGGTGAACGGGAAGCTCAAGATGACGCATGTCGATGACGTGCCCGAGCCCGAAGGCAGCCCCGAACCGGTCGAATAGGGCTGGCTGCGAAGGCCACCTCCCTCCCCAAGCCCGACTATGCTGAGCTTGTCGAAGCACTGTTCTTTTCTTCGTGCCCCGCGCACTGCTGCACGAAGAAAAAGACAGTCCTTCGACAAGCTCAGGATGAACGGGGTTTGGGTTGGACAGTCAGTTGCGCAGCGGAATGATGCCCCCTCAGGGCTGTTTCGCACCCTTCCCGCTGCTCATCGCCTTGGACATTTCGACCACCAGCTGGTTGCGGTGGCGACCCGCCGTGCGATCAAGCGGGATGCGGTAAAGCGCTTTCAGGAAGGCCATGTCCCAATCGGTCAGCCCCTTGGGCGGATCGTAGCCGCCAAATGCTGCCAGCACCGAGATCGAGGAGGACCGCGCCCCGGGTTTGACTTCGGCCAGCAGCACCAGTGCCGCGAAATCGGCCAGGGTCTCGATCGCTGCGCCGCGGGTCTGGCTGGCGTCGATGATCACGGTCGCGCTGTGGATCGAGCGCGCGGTCTGGGTGCTGACCAGGCTGGAGTTGTGAGTGACAATGGCCCCTTCATCGCCGCTCACGTTGAGCGCATTTGCGGTGGCATCGGAATTCTCGAAGAATACCCCCGGTGCCCCGACCGAGCTTGGTGCCATACCGTCCGCTGCGCCGGTTCCGGTCGAATACCACCAGCGGATGGGCATCGCGTCGGTCAGGTAGCGATTGCGCAAAGCCTCTGGCACTTCCCGCATCCGGTTTGGCGCACGGCGGTTGATCTGGCTGGTCACATCGGCGCCGTTGCCGGTGAATGACACAATTGCATTGCCGCTGCATTTGCCCTTCGCCAAAGGCGCGCGCACCTGCACGGCCACTTCGCGGATGCGGGCGTCGACAATCGCCGCCTGCCGGTCGGACAGGCCCACGATCTTCAGGCAGATCGGCTCGGTCCAGCGCGCCGCCGGGGCATTGGCCTGGGCCACCCCGAAATCGCCAAGGATATCAGTCGAGATCTGTTTGGCCTGTTCGGGCGGATAGCGTTCGCCTTCAACCACGATGTCCGAAGCGTCCTGCTGGGCTGCGACAGGCCAGGCGGCGGCCAGCGCCAGCAGGGCCAGCGCGGTTCGCAGGGGCTGATGATCCGGCATTGCAAACCTCTCGCTCGTCAAATGCAGGCTACCATCGCCGCACCACGGTGGCAACGCGCGCAGCTTGGCCTTGGCGGCGCGCTATGCGATAGCGATGGCGATGACCACCTACCTGCCCACGCTCAAACAGCTGCAATACCTGGTCGCCTTGCACGAACACGGGCATTTCGGCCGCGCGGCCGATGCCTGCTTTGTCTCGCAGTCCACCCTGTCGGCGGGCTTGCGCGATCTGGAAACCTTGCTGGGGGTCGTGCTGGTCGAGCGGACCAAACGCGCGGTTCGCTTTACCCCGCTGGGCAATGCGGTGGTGGCCAAGGCACATCGCCTGCTGCGCGAAGCTGAAGAAATAAGCGACATGGTCCAAAGCGCCGGGAAGCCGCTTTCGGGCGAAGTGCGGATGAGCGTGATCCCCACGATCGCCCCGTTCCTGCTGCCGCGCATGCTGCCCCGCTTGCGCCGCGAACGCCCGCAGCTGCGGCTGTTTCTGCGCGAGGAAACCAGCGCCGCGGCGATGGAAAGCCTGCACCACGGCCGCAGCGACTGCGTGCTGCTGGCGCTGCCCTTCCCCACTGGCGAAGTGGAGAGCGAAGTGATCGAACTCGACGCGCTGTGGGTGGCCTTCCCCAAGGACGATCCGCGCGATCTGCCCGAGGAAATATCGCCCGACTTGATCGACGAGAACCGGCTGCTGCTGCTGGAGGATGGGCACTGCCTCAAGGAACATGCCCTCGCCGCCTGCAACCGGCCCGGATTGCGCGCCTCGGCAACGATGATCGGGACCTCGCTGCACACCCTGGTGCAGATGGTGGACAACGGCCTGGGGCTGACCATGCTGCCCGAAATGGCGCTGGACGCGGGAATACTGAATGGCACTGACGTGGTCGCCCGCCCGCTCAAGAACCGCAACGCCAATCGCGAGATTGCGCTGGTCTGGCGCAAGAACAGCCCGCGCGGCGAGGAGTTCCGCCTTTTGGCCGAGGAACTGCGCGCCGGGTGAGACAAGCCGCGTTGCCAGATGCGGCAAGGCATGGCACTCTTCGCCCCATGAGCAAGCTCTGTTGGACCAGCCTGGCGCTTGCCGCCGGCCTCGCCGCGGTCCCGGCCCTGGCGGCCGTGACTGTTCCCATTCCGCCCAGCATGATGAACCGCAGCGCGGTGGTCTGCGTCAAGGTGACAGCCAAAGGCACGGTCAAGGACGCCTTCGTGGTCCGCTCGACCGGGAGCACCCAGGCCGACGCCGACATGATCGAGTGGATCCGCAAGGTCCCCTGGCCCAAGGCCAAGAGCGGCGACCCGACCCGCAACCAGTGGCAGCCGATCCCGGTCGCGATGGGCAAGGCCGAAGCACCC
Organism: Sphingomonadales bacterium; assembly: GCA_018334165.1. Taxonomy (GTDB): domain Bacteria; phylum Pseudomonadota; class Alphaproteobacteria; order Sphingomonadales; family Sphingomonadaceae; genus Novosphingobium. The sequence goes on from JAGXTB010000245.1 coordinate 75,532, forward strand.
GAACTGCCCGACAACTGCGCCCCGCCGCGGGCGTGAGCTAGACGACCCGCACTTCCGGCCCGTATGCTTCGAGTGCGGTATCGCTGGTCAATAGGGTCAGCCCTTCGCAGCGCGCCGTAGCTATCAGCAGACGATCGAACGGATCGCGGTGGTGCATTTCCAGGTCGTCAAGTGCAGCGGCGTGGGCAGGAGTGATGGGAAGGACATCGATCCCAACCTCGTCCAGCGCAGCGGAGAACTCGCGTCCGGACAGCGGCATGTCGTCTGCTGCGCCCTTGCGCCGCGCCCATTTTATCGCAACTTCCCAAATCGAGCCAGTGCTGGCAAAAAGCTGCTCGGCGTGCTCGTCCATCAACGTGAGGGCTGCAACCGGCAACTTGTCGCTATCCGCCAATCTCCACAGCAGGATATGCGTATCGAGCAGCAGTCTCAATCGCTGTCACCTTCGAACGCGCGCTCGATCTCGGAATTGAGGCCATCAATTGAGTCGGGAACTGTAATCTTGCCTTTGAGCAAGCCCCAACGCAGCTTCCGCTTGGTCTCAATCGGCACCAGCCGAGCGGCCGGAGTTCCATTCACCGCAATCACCACCTCGCGCTCCGCGCCCGAACGGACGGCGGCGACAAGCTGGGATAGCCGCGACTTCGCATCGTGCATGTTAACCACTGGCATGTATTGGACTTAGCTAAACTTAGCTAATCTGTCAATCCATGTGTTTGAGGCCGACCCGCAGATAGTCCCAGCCGGTTATCAGCGTCAGCACCGCCGCAGCCCACAGCGTGGTGTAGCCGACCGTATAAGGGGTCAGCAGCCCGCCGGTGAAAGGGATCGCGAAGCTGGGCCAGGCCCCCATCAGGATCAGCGCTCCAAGGGCAACCATCTGGAAGGAGGTTTTCCACTTGGCCAGTTTGCTGACCGGAACCGAGACGCTGAGGCCGCCCAGAAACTCACGCAAGCCCGAAACCGCGATTTCGCGCAGCAGGATGATCAGCGCGGCGATCACGCTCCAGCCGGTGATGTCGCGATTGTGGACCAGGATCAGGATGACGGCTGCAACCATGATCTTGTCGGCGATCGGATCGAGGAACTGCCCCAGTTTCGACACCGCCCCTTGCGAGCGCGCGAGGTAGCCGTCGAAATAGTCGGTGATCCCCATCAGGCAGTAGAGCACGAAGGCGATGCCATAGCCGGTTGGCCACTGCGGGAACCACAACAGGCCGATCAACACCGGCAGCGCGACAATGCGCGACAGCGTGAGGAGGTTGGGCAGATTGAGCATCGCCTTCTGCATAGCGGGGCAATGCCGTATGCAAAAGACTCCACTTAAGGCTTGTTCACATCGGACTTGCCGCTAGGGTCCGCCGCAACTCGGGGAACCGCTAGACCAATTCATGACAACCCAGACCCACCTGATCCACAGTCGGCGGTTCCTGCCGCTGTTCGTGACCCAATTGCTCAATGCTTTCAACGACAACCTGTTCAAGAACGCGATGGTGCTGTTCGTCGTATACAGCGTCTATCAGTCCGAACAGGCCGAGGGACAATTCAGCGCGATCGCTTCGGCGATTTTCATCCTGCCGTTCTTCGTGCTCTCGGCAGTTTCGGGGCAGCTGGCCGACATGCGCGACAAGGCGCGGATCATCCGGATCGTCAAGGCTGCCGAAATCGGCATCATGCTGGTCGGCGCGGCCGGGCTGCTGATGGCCTCGCGCGGGATCATGGTTTCAAGCGTGGCCATCCCGCTGATGCTGCTGGCGCTGCTCGGAATGGGCATCCATTCGACCTTCTTCGGCCCGATCAAGTATGCGATCCTGCCGCAACACTTGCACAAAGACGAAGTGCTGGCCGGGACCGGGCTGGTGGAAGCAGGAACCTATATCGCGATCCTGGCCGGGACGATCCTGGCGGGCTGGATCTCGGTCGAATGGGCCGCGATTGGCGTGGTGGTGACGGCATTGGTGGGATACGCGACGAGCCGCTATGTCCCCGATGCGCCGCCGCATCATGAGCCCGAACCACTCGATTTCCACCTGATCCGCGCGTCCTACAATCTGGTCCGTAACACCAGCCATGACCGCCGGGTGTTCTTGGCGGTCATGGCGATCAGCTTCTTCTGGACCATCGGCACCGTGTTGTTCGTGCAGTTCCCGCCGCTGGCCAAGAACGTGCTCTCCGCCAGCAAGGAAGTGGCCAGCCTGTTCCTGGTGATCTTCTCGATCGGGGTCGCATTGGGTTCGATGTCGGTCAATGCACTGCTCAAGGGCACTGTTTCGGCGCGCTATTCGCCAGGATCGGTGATCGTGATGGGCCTGTTCGTGGTGGCCTTCTATCTGGTTTGCAACCAATGGCAGCCAAGCACCCAGGGGCTGCTCGACGTCGATGACTTCATGGCCCATTCGATGGCGATCCCGCTGATGCTGTGCCTGCTGGGGATCGCAGTGGCCGGCGGTATGTTCGTGGTGCCGCTTTATGCCTTCCTGACCACATTCGTGGACAAGTCGCAGACCTCGCGGACGATCGCAGCGAACAATATCGTCAATTCATTCGCGATGGTGGTGGGATCGCTGATCGCGACCGGGCTGTCCTTTGCCGGGGTGCCGATTGTCCAGCAGGTCCTGCTCAGCGCCGCGATGTGCCTGGTTTCGGCCTGGATCGCCCGCCAGCTGGTCGCTGCGGAACGCGCTGCCTAGGCAATATAAATGCTGACCGCGATGAAACAGGCGCAGTAGGCCACCGCGAAATCGCGCAAGTCACCAAACCAGGAAGGGCGCGCGCGCGGTACCGGCACGGCGGCAGCGCCGGTGCGGATGTGGGGGGGCAGGCTGGCCAGGAAAGGGTGGCGGGCCTGTTCATCGGTGAGTACGAGCGACCTTCTCATGGCTGCAACGTTAAGAACTTCTCAACCATCAGACTAGCCGGAAAAACGCGGTTAACGGCCACCTTCCCGTTGTGGGACAGTAACCATTCCACTTCTGAATACCCACAGCCACGTTGCCCCGCCGCGCCGCCCTCGCTAAAGCCTCGCAATGACCGATACCAAGACCATCAATGGCGGGCGGCTGCTCGTCGATTGCCTGATCGCCCAGGGTGCCGACCGGATCTTCACCGTGCCGGGCGAAAGTTTCCTCGCGGTGCTCGATGCGCTGCACGATTCGCCTGAGGTTCAGACCGTGGTCTGCCGCCAGGAAGGCGGCGCGGCGTTCATGGCCTGCGCCGACGGGGCGATGACCGGCAAGCCCGGGGTCTGCTTCGTCACCCGCGGCCCCGGCGCAACCAATGCCAGCATCGGCGTCCACGTGGCGATGCAGGATTCGCAGGCCATGCTGCTGTTCATCGGCGATGTCGATCGCGGGATGAAAGACCGCGAAGGCTTTCAGGAAGTCGATTTCGGGCAGATGTTCGGCCCGCTCGCCAAGCTCGTGCTGCGGATCGACGATCCCAAGCGGATCCCCGAATACGTGGCCCGCGCCTGGAACGTGGCCCAGGCCGGACGTCCGGGCCCGGTGGTCATCGCCCTGCCCGAAGACATGCTGCTGGAGGAAGTCAGCGGCCTTGCCCCTCGCCCCGCCGTCGCGCGCCCGGCCCAGCCGGTCTGCCCCGATGCGATGGGCGTGCTGATGGACCTGATCGCCGATGCTGCCGCACCGGTGGCGATCATTGGCGGGGCCGGCTGGCACGCCAAGGCGCGCGAGCATTTCACCAAATTCGCCGAACGGATCGGCTTGCCGGTGGCCGGAGCCTTCCGCCGCCAGGACGCAATCTCCAACGCCAGCAAGGTCTGGGCCGGGAACCTGGGCTATGGTCCCAACCCCAAGCTGACCCAGCGGATCAAGATGGCCGACCTGGTGATCGCGGTAGGCGCGCGGCTGGGCGAGGCGACGACCGACAGCTACACGCTGATCACTCCTGAACACCCCGGCCAGACGCTGGTCCACATTCACCCCGATCCCAACGAGCTGGGCCGGGTCTACCGCGCGGACCTGGCAATCTGCGCCGATATGGCCGAATTCGCCGAGACGGCAGATTACTGGGACGATGATGTCGTGCCCTTCGACGCGGGCCAGGAAGCGCACCTGGAATGGCTGGAGTGGAGCAATATTGGTTCTGGGGCCAAGCCCGCTCCCTACCCGCTCGACATGGCCGCCTGCGTCACCGCGATGCGCGGCCTTCTTCCCGACGACAGCATCATCTGCAACGGCGCGGGCAATTTCTCGGGGTGGTGGCACCGTTATTGGCACTACAACGGCTTCCCGACCCAGCTCGCCCCCACCGCAGGTGCGATGGGCTATGGCGTTCCGGCCGCGGTTGCTGCCGCGCTGCGCCATCCCGAACGCACTGTGGTCGCGCTGGCCGGTGACGGCGATTTCCTGATGAACGGGCAGGAACTGGCGACCGCTGTGCAATATGGCTGCGACTTGCTGGTCGTGCTGGTCGACAACGGCACCTACGGCACGATCCGCATGCACCAGGAGCGCGAGTTCCCGGGCCGGGTTTCTGGCACCACCCTCCACAACCCCGATTTCGCCGCGCTGGCGGTGGCGTACGGGGGCTGGGCCCAGCGGGCCGAGACGACCGAAGAGTTCACCACCGCACTGGCCGAAGCCAAAGACCGCAAGGGCCTGCGGCTGCTGCACGTGATCATCGACCCCGAACAGCTCAGCGCCGGCGGGGCGACGATTTCGGGGCTCAGGGCGAAGGCGAAGGGTTAGGCCCAAAGTTCCTTCCCATTTTGCGAAGCCAAATGGGGAGGTGGCATTTGCGCAGCAAATGACGGAGGGGCTTCTGCCCTCGCGCCATTACCCCTCCGTCTCAGCCTGACGGCCGATCCACCTCCCCATTTGCCGCATTCGCGGAAAATGGAGAGGAACTGGTGAGTTTACGCCCCCTGGGCCGGGGCCATCAGGTCGTAGGGATCGATCCCGGCGGCGCGCCACATGGCGTGGGCCTGGTTGTAATAGCTCGGCGCCGTGATGTTCAGGCGGCGGCGGACTTCCTCGATCGGCAGGGCCAGCAGCTCGGTGATCGACATTTCGACCAGCCGCGGGCAGGCCTTGCCCATCTTCTGGCCTTCGCGCACCGCGCGGAATACCGGAACCTTGACCGTCGCCCGCCGGGCCATCTCCAGCGCCCCGGCATAGCCCAGGAACAAGTGCGCCGGGCTTGGCTGCTGGCTGTAGGTGAAGGCCAGCACGCATTGTTCGCCCAGCGCATCGCGGCCAAAGCCGCTGAGGATGTGCATCAGGTCGTGCGTGTCGCGCATGCGGTTGAAGTACCAGGTGACCTGATCGTCCCAATACATGTGCGCCGGGCGGTTCTTGTCGAGTTCATCGACCAGACCCTGCGCCGACAGGCCTTCGCGCTCCATGAAGTCGCAATAGACGTGGGCCAGACTGTCCTTGGGCAGCTTGCGCAGCGCTTCGTGATCGTCGAGGATCTTGACCAGCGAGGGTTCCTTGCGGCGGATTTCCTGCGCGCGTTCAGTCGCCAAAAAGCTCAGCGCTGCGTCATAGACCCCGCGCCAGGGCAGCGCTTCGAAGATCGGCGTGACCTGCGCGGTGTCTTCCTTGTCCTCGACCAGCTTTTTGAAGTGTCGCCATGCCTTGGGCAGGTCGTACTTCGCCTCGGGCCGACCTGGCAGCATCACCGGAAGGTCCGGGGCGGCAAAATCCACATGGGCCTGACGCTGCGAGGGGCGCAATTCGGGAGTGGCGGTCATCATGTTCATGGCGAGACTGACAATGCGAATTACTTACAGAAATGTCAATTGGATTTAAGTGACCCACTCCCCTTCCGGGATCCCCAGCAATCTGAGCACGCTGGTCAGGTCGCCCCGATCGATCGCGCCGTTGGAGGCCGCGCGGGCCTTGGGCTTGGCGTGATAGGCCACGCCGTAGTGCGCCGCGGCCAGCATCGGAATGTCGTTGGCGCCGTCCCCGGTGGCGAGGCTGTGCGCGCCATCGGCGGCGGCCACGCATTCGCGCAGCACGCGCTCCTTGACGGCGCTGTCAACGATGTCACCCACCAGCCCGCCGGTCAGCTTGCCATGCGCGGTGGCGAGGCGATTGCCGACCACGCGCTGGAACCCCAGCCGCTCGGCCACCGGATCGGCGAACTGGTGGAAGCCGCCAGTGACCAGCACAGTCTCGCAGCCATGCGCCCGCAGCGTCGCCACCAGTGTCGCCGCCCCCGGCATATCCCGGATCCGCTCATCCAGGCACTGCTGGATCGCATCTTCATCCAGCCCGCCCAGCAGCCGCACCCGCTCGCCCAGTGCCTCGGCGAAATCGAGTTCGCCCTGCATGGCGCGTTCGGTGATTGCGGCGATCTGATCCTTGATCCCGGCGAAGTCGGCCAGCTCATCGATGCATTCCTGCGCGATCATGGTCGAATCCATGTCCGAGACGAACACGCCCGGAACTTGGGGCAAGTGATCGGCGATCAGCAGATCGGTGGGGGTCAAGTGCCGGTCGATCACTCCGCGCAGGACTTCGGCTGCGGCGAGGTCAGCCATGATCTGCAGCACGCTGTCATCCTGCGGCAGCGGATCGGCGCCCAGCACCTTAGCGCCCGAAGCCTCGATCGCATGGACCACGCTGTCCAGTCTTGCGGACAAGTCCGCCTGATCTGCTATTACCCGCGCGATGAGCACTGTGCATTCCCCTGACTCGGCCAAACGGCCGCTGGCGCTCATCGCAGGGCCGACCGCAAGCGGCAAGAGCGATCTGGCGGTGCGGCTGGCGCTGTTGCTCAAAGCGCGCGGGCGCGAGGGCGTGGTGATCAACGCCGATTCTGCGCAAGTCTATGCCGACCTGTCGGTACTCTCGGCCCGGCCCTCGGTCGAGGAAATGCAGGGGATTGAGCACCGCCTGTTCGGCACCTGGGACGGCGCAGAGGCTTGCTCGGCCGCCGATTGGGCCACGGCGGCGCGCGAGGTGATCGGCGAAGTTCACTCCCGCGATGCCGTGCCAATCCTGGTTGGCGGGACCGGGCTCTATATCCGTACTCTGCTCGATGGGATCGCGCCGGTGCCCAGCATCGACCCGAAGGTGCGTGCCGAAGTGCGCGCTTTGCCGGTGGCGGAGGCCTACACCGCACTTCAGTCCGAGGACCCTGCCCGCGCCGCTGTGCTTGGCCCCAACGATACAACCCGCGTTGCCCGCGCGCTTGAAGTGGTTCGATCCACCGGCAAGCCGCTGGCGCAATGGCAGGCCGAAAAAGTCGGCGGGATCGCGCAGGCGGTTTCCCTGCACCCGGCGATCCTGCTGCCGCCGCGCGAATGGCTCTATCCGCGCTGCGACTTGCGGTTTGAGCGGATGCTTGAGCTGGGAGCGATCGACGAAGTGCGGGCGCTGCTCGCGTGCAATCTCGACCCTGCTCTGCCGGTGATGCGCGCGATCGGCGTGCCCGAAATCACGGCCTACCTGCGCGGCGAATGCAGCCTTGAGGAGGCCCAGACGCGCGGTGCCCGGGCCACCCGCAACTATGCCAAGCGCCAATACACCTGGCTGCGCAACCAGCCGCCCGGCGAATGGCCGCGGATCGCGTTGCAAGATTACAACGCTGAAGCCATATTTGTATCTTTATTGCGCGATTAGGCCTTGACATGACATTTCGTGTTACATAGAGGCCGCTCGCATATCTGCTCTTGCCAGAGCGCCCCGAGTTGGAGAGGAGACCCGGCACAGCCCCCTGTGCCGGGTCCGTCCTATAAAGGGTCTACCCGGACCCGACCCCAAGACCGTTCGCCCCGAGCGAAGTCGAGGGGTCGCGTGCGCAGCGATCCCTCGACTTCGCTCGGGACGAACGGATTTGAGTTAGTTTGGAAAGGTGTTTGAAGTGAGCGAGGAGCGCAGCGGCGCCAGCATCCTGGTTGAAAGCCTGGTCCGCCAGGGGGTCGAATTCGTGTTCGGCTATCCCGGCGGCGCGGTGCTGCCGATCTATGACGCGCTGTTCGGAGACGAGCGGATCCGCCACATCCTGGTCCGCCACGAAGCCGGCGCGGCCCATGCCGCCGAAGGCTACGCCCGTTCGACCGGCAAGGCCGGGGTGGTGCTGGTCACTTCCGGCCCGGGCGCGACCAATGCGGTCACCGGCATTGCCGACGCGTTCATGGATTCGATTCCGCTGGTGGTGATTACCGGGCAGGTCCCCACCGCGCTGATCGGATCCGACGCGTTCCAGGAAGCCGACACGATCGGCATCACCCGCCACTGCACCAAGCACAATTATCTGGTGAAGGACCCGGCCGATCTGGCCGCGATCATCGACGAAGCCTTCCAGATCGCCACCACCGGCCGCCCCGGCCCGGTGGTGATCGACATTCCCAAGGACGTCCAGATCGCCTCGGCCATGTTCAGCCAGGCGCCGCCGCAGCGCAAGATCCGCTATAACCCGCCCTCTACCGGCAGCGAGCGTGATATTGCCCGCGCGATCGAGCTCTTGGCCAATGCCAAGGCACCGATCCTCTACACCGGCGGCGGCGTGATCAATTCGGGCCCGCGCGCATCGGAACTGCTGCGTCAGCTTCAGGCGCTGACCGGTGCTCCGGTTACCTCGACGCTGATGGGCCTGGGCGCGTTCCCCGCCGACCATGCCGACTGGCTGGGGATGCTGGGGATGCACGGCACGTTTGAAGCCAACATGGCGATGAACCGGGCTGACCTGATGGTCTGCATCGGCGCACGCTTTGATGACCGGGTGACCGGGCGGCTTGATGCCTTTTCGCCCCATTCGACCAAGATCCACATCGATATCGATCGCGCCTCGATCAACAAGACCGTCCCTGTCGATCTGCCGATCCTGGGCGATTGCGCCGCAGTGCTGGAACAACTGATCGCAGCCTGGGGCAACCGCAAGCCGCAGAACCTGACCGAATGGAAAGCCCGGATCAACGGCTGGCGCGCGCGCAACAGCCTGGCCTATCCGGCCCGCAAGGAAGCGATCATGCCGCAACTGGCGGTGGAGCGGCTGTATGAGCTGACCAAGCACCACGATCCGGTGATCGCCACCGAAGTCGGCCAGCACCAGATGTGGGCCGCGCAGTACTTCCCGTTCTTCAAGCCGAACAAGTGGCTCACCTCGGGCGGGCTTGGCACCATGGGCTATGGCCTGCCCGCCGCGATCGGCGCGCAGCTGGGCAATCCCGATAGCCTGGTGATCGACATTGCAGGCGATGCCTCGATCCAGATGAACATCCAGGAACTTGGCACCGCCACGCAGTTCCGCCTGCCGGTCAAAGTGTTCATCCTCAACAACGAATGGATGGGTATGGTCCGCCAGTGGCAGGAGCTGACCTATGAAAGCCGCTATTCGGAAAGCTATTCGGACAGCCTGCCCGATTTCGTCAAGCTGGCCGAGGCCTATGGCTGGAAGGGCATTAGAATCGAGAACGAAGGCCAGCTCGACGCCGGGATCCAGGCGATGATCGACCACGATGGGCCGGTGATCGTCGATTGCCTGGTGGCCAAGGAAGCCAATTGCTATCCGATGATCCCATCGGGCGCGGCGCACACCGACATGATCCTCTATGGCGACAAGGTGGCTGGCACGATGGACGACGAAGCGAAGGCGCTGGTGTGATGGAGCAGCCTTTCAAGTCAGGCGCAACCAAGTCCCCCTCCCGCTTGCGGGAGGGGTTAGGGGTGGGCCAGTCTGACGCCCGCTCTTGCTTTGACTCACCCACCCCCGACCCCTCCCGCAAGCGGGAGGGCGGAGCAGTATGATGAAGATCAAGCACCTCGCCGAGGAACGCCACGTCCTGACCATCACGGTCGATAACGAGGCCGGGATCCTGGCCAAGATCGCCGGACTGTTCACCGCGCGCGGCTATAACATCGACAGCCTGACCGTGGCCGACATTACCGAAAACCACGCGGTCAGCCGGATCACCATCGTCACCCACGGTCCGCCCGCAGTGATCGACCAGATCCACGCCCAGCTCGACCGGCTGGTGCCGGTCCACAAGGTGATCGACCTGACCGAAGCCGGCGACCACGTTGAGCGCGAACTGGCGCTGGTCAAGGTCAAGGGCACCGGCGACGCCCGGGTCGAAGCCTTGCGCCTGGCCGAAGTGTTCCGCGCCTCGGTGATCGACACCACCACATCGAGCTTCGTGTTCGAACTAACCGGCGCGCCCGACAAGATCGACCGCTTCGTCGCCCTGATGCGCGAGCTGGGGCTGGTCGAAGTGGGTCGCACCGGCGTGGTCGGCATGATGCGCGGGGCGGAAGCCGCCTAGAAATTCACCCCCGCCCTCTCCTGCACCGTCACCCTGAACTCGTTTCAGGGTCCATGGTGCCCCAAGGCCAGGGCAGGATTTGTTGCACAATGGATGCTGAAACTAGTTCAGCATGACGAGTAAATAGGAAGCTGAAATGAAAGTTTACTACGACGCCGATGCCGACCTGAACCTGGTCACGGGCAAGAAGATCGCCGTGCTGGGCTATGGCAGCCAGGGCCACGCCCACGCCCAGAACCTGCGCGACAGCGGCGTGAAGGACGTCGCCATCGCGCTGCGCCCCGGTTCGGCCAGCGCCAAGAAGGCCGAAGGTGCCGGTTTCAAGGTGATGGACAACAAGGCTGCTGCAGCCTGGGCCGACATCCTGATGATCCTTGCCCCGGACGAGCATCAGGCCGCGATCTGGACCGATGACATCAAGGGCAATATCCGCCCCGGCGCGGCCTTGGCCTTCGCCCACGGCCTCAACATCCACTTCGGGCTGATCGAGGTTCCCGCCGATATCGACGTGATCATGATCGCGCCCAAGGGCCCCGGCCACACCGTGCGCAGCGAATACCAGCGCGGCGGCGGGGTGCCGTGCCTGATCGCGGTGCATCAGGACGCCACCGGCAATGCCCATGACGTCGCGCTGGCCTATGCCAGCGGCGTTGGCGGCGGCCGCTCGGGGATCATCGAAACCAACTTCAAGGAAGAGTGCGAAACCGACCTGTTCGGCGAACAGGCCGTGCTGTGCGGCGGGATCACCCACCTGATCCAGGCCGGGTTCGAAACGCTGGTCGAGGCCGGCTACGCGCCCGAAATGGCCTATTTCGAATGCCTCCACGAAACCAAGCTGATCGTCGATCTGCTCTATGAAGGCGGGATCGCCAACATGCGCTATTCGATCAGCAACACCGCCGAGTACGGTGACATCACCACCGGTCCCAGGATCATCACCGCCGAAACCAAGGCCGAAATGAAGCGCGTTCTGGCCGACATCCAGTCAGGCCGCTTCGTCAAGAACTTCGTGCTCGACAACCGCGCCGGTCAGCCCGAGCTGAAAGCCGCCCGCAAGGCCGCCGAAGCCCACCCGATCGAAAAGACCGGCAGCCAGCTGCGCGCGATGATGCCGTGGATCGGCAAGAACAAGCTGGTCGATCAGGAAAAGAACTGAGGCTTCCTCCCCTTCAGGGGAGGGGGACCATCCCGCAG
>JAGXTB010000246.1 GCA_018334165.1 Sphingomonadales bacterium
CCTGCGGGATGGTCCCCCTCCCCGTGCCGGGGAGGAATTATGTCGCTGGCAATCCGTCCATCAGCCAGCGTCACGACCCGCTCACAGCGTTCGGCCAGGGCAGCGTCGTGGGTAATCACCACCAGTGTCGCGCCGGTTTCGGCGCGGCGGGCGAACAGCAGGTCCATGATCGCCTCGCCGGTCTTGGCATCAAGGTTGCCGGTTGGCTCGTCGGCAAAGACCAGCGCCGGGCGCGCCGCGAGCGCGCGGGCAATTGCGACGCGCTGTTGCTCGCCGCCCGAAAGCTGTGCGGGATAGTGGCTGAGGCGGTGCCCCAGGCCAACCGCGGTCAGTTCTTCTGCGGCGCGCGTGCTGGCATCGGGCAGCCCGGCCAGTTCCAGCGGGGTCATCACGTTTTCCAGCGCGGTCATGGTCGGCAGCAAGTGGAAGGCTTGCAGCACCACTCCGATCCGTCCGCGCCGCGCGGTCGCCAGCTGGTCTTCGCTGAGCTTGGCAAAGTCCTCGCCCGCGACGGTCAGGGCACCGCCGCTGGCGCGTTCAAGGCCGGAAAGCACCGCCATCAGGCTGCTCTTGCCTGAGCCAGAGGGGCCAAGCAGTGCCAGCGTCTGGCCCAGCGGCACGTCCAGGTCGATCCCGCGCAGGATCTCCACCGCGCTGCCGAGCTGGCCAAGAGTTAGGGTAAGGTTTCGGGCCGCGATTGTGGGAAGGGGGCTTGTCACGGCGCGGGGATGCCATAGCTAGAGGGAAAGGCAAGGGAGTTGCGAAATGAAATGGAAACTGCTGGCTGTGGTTACAAGCCCCTTGCTGCTTGTGGGGTGCCTGCAAGAGGCAGAGGCGCCTGCCCAGCCGCAGCCCAGCGCCTCGCCCGCTGCCGCTCCTGCGCCCGCCGCCGATGAGCAGGTGATCCTCGCGCTGGGTGACAGCCTGTTCGCCGGCTACGGCCTCGATCCGGGGCAAAGCTACCCCGCGCATCTGGAAAAGGCGCTGCAAGCCAAAGGGATCAAGGCGCGCGTGATCAACGCCGGGGTTTCGGGCGATACCACCTCGGGCGGCCTGCAGCGGATCGATTTCGTGCTGACGGGCATGCCCAAGAAGCCCGCGCTGGTGGTGATCAGCCTGGGCGGAAACGACATGCTGCGCGGGCTTTCACCCGATGAAACGCGCAAGAACCTCGACGCGATCCTGACCAAGTTCAAGGCCGAGGGGGTGCCGGTGCTGCTGCTGGGCATGCTCGCCGCGCCCAACCTAGGGGCGGATTATGCCGGCCAGTTCAACCCGATCTATCCGGCGCTGGCCAAGAAGCACGGGGCCGCGCTGGTGCCGTTCTTCCTGCAGGCTCTGATCGGCAAACCGGCGCTGTTCCAGGCCGACCGCATCCATCCGACACTGGAGGGGATCGACCTGCTGGTGGCCGATACGCTGGATGAGGTTGAGGGCGCTTTGCCGAAGGGGAAGTGACTTAGTTCCTCTCCATTTTCCGCGAATGCGGCAAATGGGGAGGTGGCAGCGGCTGAAGGCCGCTGACGGAGGGGTAATGGCGCGAGGGCAGAGGCCCCTCCGTCATTTGCTGCGCAAATGCCACCTCCCCATTTGTGGCATTCGCCAAAAATGGGGAGGATCTTATTGGCCTAAACCCGCTCGACCAGTCCCTCGCTGACCCGCCAGACCGCCGCCTCATCCGCAATCGCCTCGAACGGGAGCAGTTCGGTGCCGGTCAGCCAGACTTGCGCTGTCCCGCCTTTCAGCCGCTCGAACAAGGCCTCGCGGCGCAGCGGATCGAGGTGCGCGGCAACTTCGTCGAGCAGTAGCAAGCCGGGGCGTTCGGGGCCCAGCAAGCCGGCGTGGGCCAGCGTTATAGCAATCAGCATCGCCTTTTGCTCACCGGTCGAGCATTCGGCGGCGCTCTGGGCTTTCAGGGCCATGGTCACCGCCAGTTCGTCGCGGTGCGGGCCCACCAGAGTGCGCTGGGCGGCGCGGTCGCGGCGGCGGCTGTCTTTCAGCGCGGCGATGAGGTCCGCCTCATTCAGCGGGCCGCCGGGCTGATAGGCCAGCTCGGGCCGCGCGAAGGGCGCGTCGGGCAGCGCGGCCAGCGCGGCCGCCAGTCGTTCGATCAGGCGAACACGGGCCTGGGCAACCAGGGCCCCGGCCTCGGCAATCTGGACTTCGATCGCATCGAGCCACTGCGGGTCAGGCTCCGTGGGCTCGGCCAGCAAGCGATTGCGCTCGCGCAGCGCGCCTTCCAGCCGCGCGGCGTTTTTGGCATGGCCTGGCTCCAGCGCCAGCACCAGCCGGTCGAGGAACCGCCGCCGCGCACCGGCGCCTTCCATGAACAGCCGGTCCATCGCCGGGGTCAGCCAGCCAATGCTCAGCCATTCACCCAGCCGCACTGCCGGAGCCTCAGCACCGTTGACTTGCACCACCCGCCGCGCCGGGCGTTCGGGGCGAGTGCCGGTGCCCAGCTGCACTCCGCCAGCCAGCTCGGCGCTGACGGCAAAGCCGCTTGCATTGCCCTGGCGCGGAATATCGGTCAGCGCTGCGCGCCGCAGCCCGCGTCCCGGGGCGAGCAGCGACAGGGCTTCGAGCACATTGGTCTTGCCCGCGCCGTTCTCGCCCACCAGCAGGTTGAACGCGCAGGTATCGTCCAGCCTTGTCTCGGCGTGGTTGCGAAACTGGGACAGCAGGATGCGGTTCAGCGCCATGGTGCGGCGATAGGTTGGCCTTGCCGTGCTGTCACGCAAAAGACTGATCCCGAAAGTTGGGAAATTTCACCAACTGTTTCGCATTCACCTGCGCGAAAGTTTTCGTTCATTCTGCAGAAAGCTTGGTTTTCTGCCGTTTCTGCAAACTGGCACGGTCCCTGCAATCATTCTTGCATCTGCGGATCATCCCGCGGAACCCAATCTTAGGAAGGAAAAAACGATGACCCACCAGAACACTTTCACCAGCAAGCTTGCTGCCGCCGCTTCGGCTTTCTTCATCTCGCTGGTGCTGATCACCACCACTGTCACCACCCCTGCACCTGCCCAGGCCAGCAGCGAAGTCGTCGGAGAGATCGCATGAGCCAGATCAAGCATTCGGAATCGGGCGTGACCGGCCGCGGCTTCCGCCTCGACAAAGTGGGCGGCAAGTTCATGGGCGTCTGCTCAGGGATCGCCAACACCTTCGGCTGGGACGTTACCCTGGTCCGCCTCGGCTTCGCGCTCGGCACGATCTTCGGGTTCGGCTCGCTGCTGATCATCTACCTCGCGATCGGCCTCATCGCCGATTGAGCAGAATCGCGGTGAGGCCCCGCTCCAGGTGAGCGGGGCCTAAACCGCCTCGGCCTTGGCAAACGGCGAGAAGTCGGTGCCCTGGTCGAACACTTCCACCCCCTCGCGGGCCTTGAGCCAGCCGACCACCGCATAGGTCACTGGGGTTAGCAGAACCTCCCACAGCACTTTCAGGCCCCAGTTGACGACCATCACGGTCAGGACCTGCTCGGTGCTCCAGATCCCCAGGAAAGCGATTGGATAGAAAATCGCGCTGTCAACTGCCTGTCCAAACACGGTCGATCCAATCGTGCGGCTCCACAGGTGCTTGCCCTTTGTCAGGATCTTCATCTTGGCGAGCACGAAGCTGTTGACGAATTCCCCCGCCCAGAACGCGATCACCGAAGCGGCGACGATCCGCCAGGTGCTGCCGAACACGCTTTCATAAGCCGCCTGCCCGTCCCAGCCTGCGGCCGGGGGCAGGGCGACCACCACCCAGCTCATGAAAGCCATGAACAGCAGCGCCGCAAAGCCAGCCCAGACGCAGCGGCGGGCATTGGCATAACCGTAAACCTCGGTCAGGACGTCGCCCAGCACATAGCTGATCGGGAAGAACATGATCCCCGCACCAAAGGTAAAGCCGCCCAGCGTCGCCAGCTTGGCCGCGCCGATCAGGTTCGACAGCAGCAGGATCGCGACGAAAGCCGCCATCACATAGTCAAAATAGCGAAAGTGGCGGCGGGCACCCGCGGTGCCGTCGATTGGGGTCAGGTGCTTGTCCATGGGCCCCACGCTAACCGGGTTTGCAAGCCCTGCAAAGCCTGCCTATGAGAAGCCCGGCTGCGCGCCCGTAGCTCATCTGGATAGAGCGCGAGACTTCTAATCTTGAGGCAGCAGGTTCGAGTCCTGCCGGGCGCGCCAGCAAACCCTTCAGGTGTGATCCCCATCACGGCGTCCGACCGGGCAAGCGTGCACTGCGGTGATGCGACCCGACCCGGTTGTCTTGGCATCCGGGCAACTTGCCCTCGTGCCGCCCGGCGGCGCGAGGGCCTTTCGGACTATCCCCGCGCCGCGCTTTCCAGAATTTCACCATCGACTGGATAGCCCGCATCCGCCGGGATCAGCAGCCACGGCTGGCCGTCCCGCATTTCCATGAACGGGGTGATCATTTGCGAGGGGAACACGGCCACATGGGCCAGCGCATCGGCATAGGAAGCGAACTGGGCCAGCCGTTCCAGATTGCGGCGGGTCGGGAAGATCACCTTGATCTCGCCGCGTTCGGCCAGGTCCAGCGCGCCTTCGGCACTGGCCCAGAACAGGTGGGTGTTCTCGGTATCATCGACCTGCAGCTCGACCGCGCCGGTGCCAAGGTCGGCCAGGTAGAAGCGGGTGTCGAAGACCCTGATCTCGCGGTGCTTGGGCCGCCAGCGCGAGAACGGGACCAAGGCATCGAGATCGAGCGTCCAGCCCAGCGCATCGAGCGCCGGAGCCAGTTCGCCGGTCTGCAGCACCAGATCGCGCGCGCGCCGCGCCGTTGCGAGGTCGGGCTGCTGGTGGATGCCCACGACCAGACCGGTTTCCTCCAGCGTTTCGCGCACCGCCGCGATCCGTGCGGCCAATTCGTCGACCGCCTCTTCGTCGCTGGCGCCCAGCTTGGCCGCCAGCGCACGGTCAGCATCATCGACCCGCCCGCCCGGAAACACCGCTGCGCCGCCGGCAAAGCGCATTTCCTTGGCGCGCTGGACCATCAGAATTTCGGGCGCGCCGCCGTCTGCGGCATGGCGAAAGATCACCAGCGTGGCGGCCGGGGTGGCAGGCGGCATTTCGCCTTCGGGATCGAACATGTCTTTGAGGTCCATGGGGCCACACCCTGCCTTGCCCGGACCACTTTGCCAAGGGGCGAGCCGAGCGCCCAGAAACTGTCGGATCGCTTTACAATCGGCCTATGGTGAATGCTGGCTTCATGAATTAAGTGTTTGATTTTACGTTTGCGATGCAAATTGGCACGGCCCATGCATAGTAGGCGATACCCCCAAAGCAGTCTCGAATGAGGCGGGGCCGCCCCCTGGTCTCCGCGGTCCCGCCTCCCCGAGAACTTCTTTCCCCACACCACGAATAGCCACCAGTTAGGTCAACAAGGTCCTAACCGCTGCTAAAGCGTTTCTTCATCGCTTCAGGCTATCTTCGCTGCGCTTGCCAGCCGTGTCTGGCAGGCCTCTGGAATAGCGGGGGATTTTCTTGAACCTGTTGGCTGACAGCAACCGCGACTGGCGCCGGGCGAGGCTGTTTGGCCCGATCCTGGCCATGACCTTTGGCGGTCTGGCCTTGCTGGTCTTGCTGTCGATTTTCCTGGTTCAGCGGTTTGACGTGGTTGCGGCCGAGCAGGAACAGACTATGGTCGAGCACGGTTTTGCCCGTCAGCTGAGCGAACTCAACGCCGTGGTTGCCACCCAGGTCGATTGGGACGATGCCATTGCCGCGCTTGACCACAAATTCGATCCCGAATGGACCGATTTCAACGTCGGCAATTATCTCTATACGTTCAACGGATTTTCGCATTCGTTCGTACTCGATCGCGATGAACGGACGCTCTATGCTGCGGTCAAGGGCGAGCGCAGTGCGCTGAGCGAATTCGCCAGGTTCGAAGCTGTCGCGCGCCGCCTGATTCCCGACATTCGGCGGGCCGAAGTGGCGCGCGGTCCGATCCGGCCGCGTCCGGGCAAGAACAATGTCGTGATCCCGCCGATCCAGAAAAACACCATCGTCCAGATGGAGGGCACGACCTACATCGTCACCGCCACCCTGGTTCAGCCCGATTTTGGCAAGATCCTGCCCAAAGGGCCGCGCGCGCCGATCGTGATCACCGCCAAGCCGGTCGATGCGGCTATGCTGAGGGCCTTTTCGGGCCGCTACCTGCTCGACAACCTGCTGCAGCTGGATCCGACCGTCTTGCCCGAAGGCCGTCAGCAGATCGTGCTGCGCAACCTTGATGGCACCGGCCTGACGGCGCTGTCATGGGAACCCCGTCAGCCCGGGACCGCGCTACGCCGCCAGCTGCAATGGCCGCTGCTGGGCGGGATCGCGATGCTGGGTTTACTGGCGCTGCTGGTCAGCGGCCGGGGCAAGGCGATCGTCAACGAACTGATTGCCAGCGAAACCAGGGCGCGGCACCTGGCCTATCATGATCAGCTGACCCAGTTGCCCAACCGCGCGCTGCTGTTTGAACGGCTGCGCGCATTGCTTGCTGCGCGCAGCGTCGACGGCAGCAAGCTGGCAGTGATCTGCGTCGATCTCGACCGGTTCAAGGAAGTCAACGACACGCTGGGCCACCATGCCGGCGACGAACTGATCCAGACCGTCGCCGCGCGGCTGCGCGAAACCTGCGGCGATGCGGCACTGATCGCGCGGCTGGGCGGCGACGAGTTTGTGGTCCTGCTGGAATTTGCCGAGGACGCGCAGGTCCGGGGCATGAGTGAGCGAATTCTGACCGCGGTTGCCGAGCGGATCGAGAGCGAGTTCGGCTGGCTTGAAGTGGGCTGTTCGCTGGGGGTTGCGGTGATCGACCATCCCGGGGTTGAGCCGACCGAAGCGCTGCGCTGGGCCGACGTGGCGATGTACCGTTCAAAAGACGGCGGGCGCAAACGCGTGACTTTCTTCGAGCCCGAAATGGACGATGCCTTGCGCGCGCGCCGCTCGCTTGAAGCAGACCTGCGCGCGGCGCTGGGCGATGGCTCGCTGCGGATGGTTTACCAACCGCAGGTCGATCGTAACGGCCAGATCACCGCGGTTGAAGCCCTGCTGCGCTGGGACCATCCCCGCCGCGGGGCAATCCCGCCGGGGATTTTCGTGCCGCTGGCCGAGGAAACCGGGCTGATCCTGGCGCTGGGCGAATTCGTGCTGCGGCGGGTCTTTACCGAAACAGCAGGCTGGGCCGGCCTGCGCGTCGGGATCAATGTCTCGGCGATGCAACTGCGTTCGCAAGGCTTTGCCGCGGTTGTCACCCGGCAGGCAGCGCGGGCCGGGATCGATCCCACCCGCTACGAGATCGAGCTGACCGAAACTGCGCTGCTGGGTGACGACCCAGTCACTGCCAGCAATGTCGAAGCGCTCAAGCGGCTGGGCTTTTCGATCGCGCTCGACGATTTCGGGACCGGCTATTCCAGTCTTTCGGTGCTGCAGCGCTTCTCGGTCAATCGGATCAAGATCGACCGCTCGTTCGTCTGCGCGCTTGATGACAGCGGCGAGGGCGAGGCCTTGGTCGATGCCATGGTCAAGCTGGCCCGCAGCCTCAACCTCAGCGTGATCGCCGAAGGAGTCGAAACCGAAGACCAGCGCAAGCGGTTGATGGCCTGCGGGTGCCGTGAATTCCAGGGTTATCTGACCGGCATGCCGCAAGGCGCGGATTCAATTGCCGCCCTGGCTGGCTATGCTGCCAGCGAACAGGTCAGGAAGCTGGGGTAAGCCCGGCGTCGGCCATCAGCTGCTGCAATTCGCCGGCCTGGTACATTTCCATCATGATATCGCTGCCGCCGACAAATTCGCCCTTCACATAGAGCTGCGGGATTGTCGGCCAGTCCGAATAGGCCTTGATCCCCTGGCGCACTTCCATGTCCTGCAGCACATCGACGCTGTCATAGGCAACGCCCAGGTGATCGAGGATCGCGATCGCCTTGCTGGAAAAGCCGCACTGCGGAAACAGCGGAGTGCCCTTCATGAACAGCACGACGTCATTGGCGCTGACGATTTCGGCGATGCGGGCATTGGTATCGGACATGGGAATCTCCTCGCCGCTTCAAGTGGGGACAGCGGTGGTCAGTTGCAAGGCATGGAGCGCGCCGCCCATGTCTTCGCCGATCGCGGCATAGACCAGCTTGTGCTGGGCCACCCGCGGTTTGCCGACAAAGGCGGCGGAAACGACGTGCGCGGCCCAGTGATTGTCATCGCCGGCGAGGTCAGTCAGCGTGACTTCGGCATCGGGCAGCGCCGCCTTGATCCGGGCGACAATTTCCGCCCCGGCCATCGCCACGGGATCAGGCCTCGCCCATCAGTGCGCGCTTGGCTTCGATCGCCTTGGCTTCGAGCGCGGCGCGGACATCGGCTTCGCTGACATCGAGCCCGGCCGAAACCAGATCGCCCAGGACTTTGCGGATCACGTCTTCGTCGCCCGATTCCTCGAAATCGGCCTGGACTACCGCCTTGGCATAGCCTTCGGCTTCGACCGCAGAGAGGCCCATCTGCTCGGCCGCCCACTGGCCCAACAGCCGGTTGCGGCGGGCCTGGATGCGGAAGTGCATTTCCTCGTCGCGCGCAAACTTGGCTTCTTCGGCGCGTTCACGATCATTGAAGTCGGTCATTGGTTCTCCTGACAGCTCCGGTTGAAGGTCCGCTCAGCCCGGCTTGGCGGCCGCAGGCGGGACCTGGTAAGTATCGTGGCAGCCCTTGCACGACATGCCCGTGCTGGCAAGCGCGGCATCGAAGGCGACCTTGTCTTCGGCGGCGGCAGCGGCGGCCAGCGCCTTGGTGGCCTTGGCAAAGTCAGTCGCTTTCGCCTGGAATCCGGCGCGGTCGGTCCAGACGTTGGGCTTGGCCTTGCTGGGCAGACCCTTGGTGTTTTCGGAGAACAGTGCCGGTGCCACGTCCGCCCACTTGGCAAGGCCGCTGGCTGGGAAGACCAGGGTCTTGAGCGGAGCGCCGCTTTTGCTGGCGTTTTTGAGCAGGATCATTGTGGCAGCGGCCATGTCCATCCCGGCCTGGCGGGCAGTAACCAGTTCCTTGCCGGTGGGCGCAGTCGGGCGCGGCGCAGGCTTGGCATAGAGGGCATAACCCGAAGCGAGCAGGGCGCCCGCAAGGACCAGACGTGCAGTCTTCATGGCTATTCTCCCATCGTTACGACGACTTTGCCGATTGCCTTGCGGTCTGCCAGCATCTGGATCGCCTCGCCGCCGCGTTCCAGCGGGAACGTGGCGGAAACGCGCGGGTTGATCTTGTGCTCTTTCAGCAGTTCGAACAGCTTGGCGATGTGCGCTGCATTGGCCTTGGGCTCGCGCGCGGCGAAGGCACCCCAGAACACGCCGCAGACATCGCAGCTTTTCAGCAGCGTCAGGTTGAGCGGCAGCCGCGCGATCCCGGCGGTAAAGCCGACCACGCAGAACCGGCCTTCCCACGCGATCGAGCGCACCGCCGGTTCGGAATAGTCGCCGCCGATGATGTCATAAACCACATTGGCGCCGCCCGGCCCGCAAGCTGCCTTGAACGCTTCGGCCAGCGCCTTGGACTGGTCCTTGTCGAGCGGAGCGCGGGGATAGACCACCACTTCATCGGCCCCGGCCGCACGCACGGCTTCGGCCTTTTCCTCGCTGGAGACCGCGGCCACCACGCGCGCGCCATAGGCTTTGCCCAGTTCCACCGCCGACAGTCCGACCCCGCCAGCCGCGCCCAGCACCAGCAGGGTATCTCCTGCCTTCAGCTTTCCGCGATCGAGCAGCCCGTGCATGTTGGTGCCATAGGTCAGGATCAGCGCCGCGCCGGTTTCAAAGCTGACCCCTTCGGGCAGCGGCCACAGCCGCGCGGCATCGACCAGGATTTCCTCAGACAGCGCGCCGTGGCCGGTGCTGGCAATCACCCGGTCGCCCACTTTCCAGTCGGTCACGTCGATACCCACGGCATCGACAATCCCCGAAGCCTCGCCGCCCGGCGCAAAGGGGCGTTCGGGCTTGAACTGGTACATGTCCTGGATGATCAGCACGTCGGGGAAGTTGATCGAGCAGGCCTTGACCTTCAGTCGGACCTGGCCGGGGCCGGGGACCGGGCTTTCCAGCTCGTCCAGCGTCAGGGTCTCGGGTCCGCCAACCGCGTGGCTGCGCAATGCTTTCATGCCAGTTCAACTCCCTTGGAGAGCCAGGGCAGCTCGGCCCGGGCCTTGTTTTCGTAACTTGTGATCGCCGTGTCGCGGGCCATGGTCAGCCCCACTTCGTCGAGCCCTTCGAGCAAGCAATGCTTGCGGAACGGATCGATCTCAAACGGAAAGCGGTCCTGGAACGGGGTGGTGACGACCTGGTTTTCCAGATCGATATGGACCTTGTCGGTCCGGGCCACTTCCATCAAGCGGTCGATGGCTTCTTGCGGCAGCACCACGGTCAGAATGCCGTTTTTGAAGGCATTGCCGGAAAAGATGTCCGAGAAACTCGGCGCGATCACCGCCTTGATACCCAGGTCCAGCAAGGCCCAGGCGGCGTGCTCGCGGCTGGACCCGCAGCCGAAATTGTCACCCGCAATCAGGATCGGCGAGCCTTTGAATTCGGCGCTGTCGAACAGGTTGGCGGGATCCTTGCGCAGCGTCTCAAACGCGCCTTTGCCAAGGCCGTCGCGGGTAATCGTCTTAAGCCAGTGCGAGGGGATGATCACGTCGGTATCGACGTTCTTCGCGCCGAACGGGATCGCCCGGCCATCCAACTGGCGAAAGGCTTCCATCAATCGGTTTCCGGTGCGTCGTCGGGCTTGGGGGCCTTGGCGGCCTTTTCGGCGCGTTCCTTGCGGCGCGAATTGTAAAGCAGCGCGGCGGCAAGGGCAGCCGAACCAATCGCCGCGCCTGCCAGCGCGGCCTTGCCGGTCCAGTTGGTCTTGTCGCCCTTCTCGGGTTTCTCGGGTTTTTCGGGAGTGTCGGTCATGGTTCCTGTATGGGCCGCGCTGGCTGTTGGTTCAAGTGGATGCGGTCAAAATTAGACAGGTCGGGCCTAGGCAATGGCGTGTCCGGCCAGTTTGTAGATCTCAACAACCTGCTCGGCGGAAATCCCAAGCGCTTGCATCCGGGCGAGAGGATGTTCGGCATCGTGCACTTCGAGCACCGGACGCTGCCGATTGGGCTGCGGAAACATCAAGCAACCAATCGGACTGGTTCCCACCAGTCCCAGCAGGTCGTTGCACAGCCAGCTAGTCCAGGGACCGCAGTCTTCGTAGCGGCCGTCATCGAAGCGCTCGAGATACGATTCGAAGTTCTCACGCGAGAGTGAACCCCAGCAACCGAACGCGAAAACCGCATCTGCGTCCTGCACCGGTACCGGCAGCTGGCAACGAACCAGATAGTTCCTGCCTAGGATGCAGAAATCCTCCGAAAGAAAGTCTCCACCGTCAAGGCGCAGGTCGCTGTTGGGGGCATAGGTTTTCGGGTGCGGCCAAGGGTCTGGAGCTATCGCCGCCAGGTCGAACATGCCTTGGTGTGCTTGCCCGCAACCCTTGCAATTCCATTGCGCTCCGGAGAGTATTTCAGCCGCCGATGGCTGCTTTTTCCGCTTGAACCAGGTCAATCGAGAAGTTCCCGCACATCGCTCAACCGGCCGGTCACAGCCGCTGCCGCTGCCATGGCTGGGCTGACCAAGTGCGTTCGCGCGCCCGGTCCCTGTCGTCCGACAAAGTTGCGGTTGCTGGTTGAGGCACACCGCTCACCGGCTGGCACCTTGTCCGGGTTCATGCCCAGGCAGGCCGAGCAGCCCGGTTCGCGCCATTCGAGGCCGGCCTCGATGAACACCTTGTCGAGCCCTTCGGACTCGGCCTGGCGCTTCACGAGTCCTGAGCCGGGGACGACGATGGCCCACTTCACATTGGGTGCCTTGGTGTGCCCTTTGAGTACCGCTGCTGCGGCCCTCAAGTCCTCTATGCGGCTGTTGGTGCAGCTGCCGATGAAGACGTTCTGCACCTCGACATCCTGCATCCGCTGGCCCGGAGTGAGGCCCATGTAGTCGAGCGATTTCTGCGCGGCTTCCTGCTTGCTGGGATCGACGAAGCTGGCGGGATCGGGGACCACGCCGGTGATCGGCACGACGTCTTCGGGGCTGGTGCCCCAGGTGACGGTCGGTGCGATCTCGGCAGCCTGGATCGTGACCACCTTGTCGTAAGAGGCACCCGGATCGGTCGCCAGGCTGAGCCACCATTCCACCGCCTTGTCCCAGTCCGCGCCCTTGGGGGCATAGGGGCGGCCTTTGACGTATGCGACAGTCTTCTCATCCGGCGCGATCAGCCCGGCCCTTGCGCCGTGTTCAATCGCCATGTTGGAAACCGTCAACCGCCCCTCGATCGAAAGGTCGCGGACCGCACTGCCGGTATATTCGATGACATAGCCGGTCCCGCCCGCCGCGCCGAGCACGCCGGTGATGTGCAGCACCAGATCCTTGGCGGTGACGCCGGGGCCAAGTTGGCCTTCGACCCGCACTTCCATCGTCTTCGACTGGCCCAGCAGCAGGGTCTGCGTGGCGAGCACATGCTCGACCTCGCTGGTCCCGATCCCGAAGGCCAGCGCGCCCAGCCCGCCGTGGCAGGCCGTGTGGCTGTCCCCGCAGACAATCGTCGCGCCGGGCAGTGAGAAGCCCTGTTCGGGGCCGACTACGTGGACGATGCCCTGTTCGGCATCGGCATCGCCGATCAGTCGAATGCCAAATTCGGGCGCATTGCGTTCCAGCGCGGCAAGCTGCTGCGCGCTTTCCAGGTCGGCAATCGGGATGCGCTGCCCCGCTGTGTCGCGCCGGGCGGTGGTGGGCAGGTTGTGATCGGGCACGGCCAGCGTCAGGTCCGGCCGCCGTACTTTGCGGCCCGAGACGCGCAGCGCCTCGAAAGCCTGCGGGCTGGTCACTTCGTGGACCAGGTGGCGGTCGATATAGATCAGGCAGGTCCCGTCCTCGCGGCGTTCGACAAGGTGGGCGTCCCAGATCTTTTCGTAGAGTGTGCGCGGCTGACTGGACATAAGCCGCGCGTTAGCCCCAGCCGGGCGCACAAGGCAAGCAACTCGTCGCTACTGGCATCATTGTTAATAGCAATGTCACAATGGCATGCCTATATGCTGGGCATGACCGCTCCCGCACACTATTTCCCGATCACGATCCAGCCCGCCGATATCGATTTCATGGGGCACGTGAACAATGCCCGCTATCTGGGCTGGGTGCAGGAAGCGGTGCTCTCACACTGGCACAAGCTGGCCCCGGCCGAAGCGATCGCGGCGCACGGCTGGGTCGCGCTCAAGCATGAGATTACTTACCGCAAGCCCGCCTTTCTTGAAGATGAAGTGATCGCCAAGGTGCTGCTCGAACGGATCCAGGGCGCGCGCGCGTTTTACCAGACCGTGGTCAAGCGCGGCGAGGAAGTGCTGGCCGAAATCCAGTCCAGCTGGTGCTTTATCGACATGGAAACGCTGCGTCCGGCGCGGATCGGCGAAGAGATCGCCGCGTTCTTCTTCCCTCCGCGCGAGGATTAAGCGCGGGTCAAGCCTACTCGTTGCGGGTCCAGATCCAGCCGCCGGCCAGCACCAGCACCGCCAGCGAGACCAGTACCCAGGGCCAGCCCAGCGTGAACCAGGTCACCACCGCGCCGATACTCATGGCCCCGATCGCGCCGATCTTGGCCGGGCGGGCAATCGCGCGGCGATCGCGCCACTGGCGCAGCGAGGGGCCGTAGGTTGGATGGTCGAGCAGCTTCTGCTCCCAGGCCGGGTTGGAGCGGGCGAAGCAGAAGGCCGCCAGCAACAAGAACGGCACAGTCGGCACGATCGGCAGCACCGCGCCCACCAAGCCCGCCGCCAGGCTGGTCAGTCCCGCGCCCAGATAGAGGCTGCGCTTCACCCGCTCATCCCGCCGCAATCCGCGCGGCGTGTTCACGCACCAGCGCGATCATGTTGGGCACGCCTTGCGTACGGTTGGAGGAGAGCTGGTTCCCCAGGTCGAACGGGGCGAGCTCTGCAGTGACATCCATTGCGGCCACTTCGCCAGCCGGGCGGTCCTGCACCGCGGAGAGCACCAGCGCGACGATCCCCTTGGTGATCGCGGCATTGCTGTCAGCCAGGAAGTGCAGGCGGCCGTCTTCCAGTTGGGTCGGATAGACCCAGACCGAGGCCGAGCAGCCGCGCACCAGCGTGGCGTCGGTCTTGAGCGCATCGGGCATCGGGTCCAGCTCGCGACCCAGCTCGATCAGCAGGCGATAACGTTCGTCGCCTTCAAGGAAGAGGTATTCGTCGAGAATGTCGGACAGGCTGCGCATGGGGGGCATTTAGTCTCCGAGGAGCAGGGCACAAGCCCCCCTCCCCGGCGGGGAGGGGTTGGGGGTGGGGGTTCAAAGCCAGCGTGGAACCCCCATCCC
>JAGXTB010000247.1 GCA_018334165.1 Sphingomonadales bacterium
TCGACGCTGGCGTGGCACCCCCATCCCAACCCTTCCCCAATGGGGAAGGGCTAACGAAATTCGGCCGTGCCTCGTTCATGCTAAAGCTTGCGCCCGATCAGTTCTTTCATGATCTCGTTGGTCCCGCCGAAGATCCGGGTGACCCGCGCGCCGCGCCACATCCGGGCGATCGGGTACTCGTTCATGTAGCCTGCCCCGCCGAACAGTTGCAGGCACTTGTCCATCACTTCCCATTGCAGGTCGGTGTGCCACAGCTTGGCCGCCGCGCCCTCTTCGGGGGTCAGTTCCTTCTTCAAGTGCCGGGCCAGCGCCCAGTCAAGGTGCGCCCAGCCGACCTGAAGCTTGGCCTTGAGGTCGGCGAGCACAAAGCGGCTGTTCTGGAAATCGAGGATCGGCTTGCCGAAAGCCTTGCGTTCGCGGGTATATTCGACCGTCATGTCGAAGGCGCGCTGCGAGCTTGCCATGGCCGAGACCGCAATCGACAGGCGTTCCTGGGGCAGTTCGCTCATCAGATAGACGAAGCCCATGCCCTCCTGGCCCAGGCAATTGGTGATCGGCACCCGCACGTCCTCAAAGAACAGCTCGGAAGTATCGGCCTCGTCCTGGCCAATCTTGTCGAGATTGCGGCCGCGCTTGAAGCCCTCGCGGTGCGCTTCGACCAGCACGATCGACACGCCCTTCCAGGCCGGCTGCACTTCGGTATCGGTCTTGCAGCAGACCAGGATCAGGTCGGCGTTCTGGCCATTGGTGATATAGGTCTTCGACCCGTTGATCACGTAGTGGTTGCCGTCCTTCTTGGCGGTGGTGCGCATCCCCTGAAGATCGGAACCGGTGCCCGGTTCGGTCATCGCGATTGCGGTAATCACTTCGCCCGCAACCATCTTGGGCAGCCATTCCTTCTTCTGCTCTTCCGAGCCGTGGGCGATAATGTAATTCGCCACGATATCGCTTTGCAGCGAGAAACCGGTCGTGACCCCGCCGTGGTAGGCGCTTTCTTCATCGACAATCGCGTTATAGCCGAAGTCGAGGCCAAGGCCGCCGTAGGCTTCGGGAACGGTCGGGCAGAGCAGGCCCAGTTCGCCCGCCTTGGGCCAGATCGCCTTGGGAACGATGCCGGCTTCTGCCCATTCGGCCTGGTGCGGGGCGATCTCTTCCTGGACGAAGCGCCGCACGGTCTGGCGGAAGGCCTCGTGATCTTCAGTATAGGCGGTGCGGGCCAGCTGATCCATCGACATCGGGTGATCCTCTTTCTGCAAGCTTGGTTGCAGCCAGGCCTATCCCTCGGGGCCGCGCGCGGTCAACCGGAATTTAATCGGACGGTTAAAGCCGCGCGATCATGGGCTGCGGGCAATCGGCGGCGAAACCGTGGCAGCGGTCGGGCTGGGCGCCAATCGCAGCTTTCCGAGTCGCTGCGATGGTTGCGCCCGATCGATCTTCAGCTCTGCACCCAGATCCAGTCCCAGTGCCGCCGCACTCTTCGCACCCAGCCGCATCCGGTACTGGCCATAGGGCACGCTATCGAACAGGACATAGCCGTCGAAATCGCTGGCGGTCCTGAACAGCACGTTTCCGGCCGGATCGGTCAGCTCGATCGTGGCCCCGCCCACCGCTTCGCCATCGGGGCCGAGCAGATAGGCCTCGATCTCGCCAGTGGGTGCCAGCGCCAACAGCACTTTGGCTGCCACCCCCGGGCGCGGGACCACCACCATGCCGCGGCCTTTGGGGCGCAGCAGCGGATCCTCAAGCTTGCCTTCGTCAATCGAGACCAGCACTGGAACATAGGGCAGCAGCCCGTCGATCACGGTCCGGCCCGATCCGTTGGTCGGCTGTTCCGCATGGCGGAAGCCGGCCTCGACCGAGACTCCTTCAATCCCCGGCTCGCCTGCCTGGCGCAGGCCATCGCCATTGTCGTCGCGGAACACTTCGACTGCGGCCTGGCCCTGTTCGGCCAGACGTTCGCGCGACAGGCGCCAGCCGCCATCGACCGGGTTCGGCCCCATCGAGAAGGCCAGGGTCAGCCCCAGCGCCTTCGCGCCGCGATTGTCCACCGAGCCTTCACCGCGCAAGGCGAAGCGCTTGAATTGATGAACATAACCTAGCGTAAAGGTGCGCCGGTCGGACGGCTGGTCGATTTCGAACGAGCCCCTGATGCTCGATTTTTCGCCGATCGGGGTGTCGACAACCAACTGGGCCTGCTGGAACCCGGGATGGTTGCCATCCAGCCCGAAGCGTGCCTGTCCGCGCAACTGGACCCGCCCGATCCGGGTGTTCCCGACCAGCGAGAGCAAGTTGCCTTGTTCCTCCTGCGCGGTCAGCGCCGGATTGCCCGAAACCGCCCGGTGGAGCAGCTCGACCGTCAGATTGACCCGGCTGAACCGGAATGCGCCATGCGTTAACAGTTCGGTAACCTTTACCCCGTTGCGTGCCGTCGTCTGGCGCGCGCCCACCTCTACCGGCAAGCGCCAGGTGCCCAGCTTGAGCGTTCCGCCCAGCCGCAGATCGAACTCGCTGTGCTGACGCAGCGAAACCTGGTCGCTGTCGAACACCCCATCGACCCACAGCGCGTGGCCTGCAAAGTTGACGCCGCCCAGACGCCCGATCACTTCGCCGCGCAGCGCCCGTCCGGCCCCCACTTGCTGGGCGCCCGACAGTTCGACCAGCGCCGGCCCGATCGAGCGGCGCATCACGGCTTCGAAGTAATGGCGTCGGCGGCCGCCCATCACCAGGCTGGTGTAGGAGGCGCCAAGGGTGGTTCGTCGATCGATCCCGCGTTCGACCCCAACGCCCCAGCGCCAGCCGGTCAGCGGGTCGATCCCGCGCCGCGACGTGCCGATCAGGTCCTTGCCCTGTTCGAGCACCCCGGCCCAATACCAGGTCTTGCCGGCCGGCAGGTTTTCGATGCCCACCGGATAACTTGAGCGTTCGCGGCGGATCTGGCCCTGGGGGCCATAAAGCACCACATCGAAGTCGTTCTGGCCGAACACCAGTTCAATGTCGGCAAATTCAAAGCGTCCGTCGCCGCGATTGGCCTGATAGGCTCGCAGCACACCGTTGCGATAGAGTTCGGCATCCCAGCCGGCCGGCAATTCGCCGCGCAGCGTGACCACACCAAAGCGCGAGGGCAGGCCGAGCGGGCGATTGGTGACAAAGGCCCCGCGGCCATAGGAACTTTGCGCGCTGAGCGCGGTTTGCGGCGTATCGACATCGCCGACAGCAATCCGGGTCGCATGCAGCGGGCCCAGCATCCCGCCTTCGGGATCGTTGCGATAGAGTTTGAAGCGCAATGAATCCGGCGCGACACTGTCTGCCCCGGCCACACGCGCAGAATAGCTCATGCCCAGCACTTCGCCGCTGGCCAGGCCTTCGTACTGAACGGTAGCCCCGCCGCGGCTGCTCCAGCGGCCCTGGACCTGAACATCGACCGAGGGCGTGCGCCAGCCTTGGTAAGGCGCGTCGGCCTTGGGCAGGGTGGCGAGGTTGAACTGGCTGTCTTCGGGTTTGCGAAGTCGCGCGGCGCGACTTTTGCGCTCGATCGCTTCCAGGAACGGCAGTTTCTTGTCGCTCTCCAGCTTGATCGCCAGATTGCCGAGGTCCGGCTTCAACCGCACACCCATCCAGCCGGACAGCACATCCAGATCCATGCACCAGCCCTCGGGGGTATCATGGATCGCGCCATTGGGGATCGGCACGCGTCCGTTCACGGTTTGTACCGTATTTGAATCGCGA
This sequence comes from Sphingomonadales bacterium, assembly GCA_018334165.1. Taxonomy (GTDB): domain Bacteria; phylum Pseudomonadota; class Alphaproteobacteria; order Sphingomonadales; family Sphingomonadaceae; genus Novosphingobium. The sequence continues at coordinate 3,727 of JAGXTB010000247.1, forward strand.
TCGATGGTGAGGCGTTGATCCTCCGCGAACAACCAGCCAGTCGCGCGGCGCGACTTCTTGTCGAGCCGGACCGGCAGGTCGAGTGTCTGGATCAGATCGGCGAAATCGACGCAAACGCCTTTCGGCGTCTGATAGCCGCGGATCGTGTCGCCGACTTTGTACGAACGGGTGTGCAGCTCGAGCAGCAGCGCGTCGTCTTCGTTCGCGCTCCAGCCCTGGGCGAGCACCGGAACCGACCACAGGCCAAAAGCCGCCGCACCCAGTGCGACGGCCTGCCTGATCGATCCGAGCCTGCGTGTCATGACGTCAGCCTATGGACAACCCGTTGATATCAGGCGATATCAAGGGAACGTGGCCGAGGTTTCGGCAAGCAGGGCCCCGCCGTTTTCGGCCAGCTCGCGGTATTCGATTTTCACCGGCCCGCTCAGCTTGGCCAGCATTTCGGCTGGGACCGGGATCTGCACCTTGCGGCGGTTGATCTCGGAATAGATCGCGATGCCCTTGAGCTCGAAAAGTTGCTCGCCACGCGCATTCTTGCCGATCAGCGCCCCATAGACCGAGCGCTGCCCGGTGCGGTTCATGTCGAGCTCGACGAAAGTGCCGTAGCTGGTCGTGAGCAGCCGCGGATTGGCGATAGTCGCCCCGCCTTCCAGCCGTCCGCGGCGCAGGAACACCGGAATCGTGATGCCATAGACCGGAACCAGCCGGATCGAGAGTCCGCTCGCTTCGGCGGCGGCAGCATCTTCGGGAGCCAAAGCGGGCGGAATCGCCCGGAAGTTCATATGCACGCGGTATTCGCCATCGGGCAGGCCCTCGGGTGGCCGCACCGCGATCCGCACCGATTGCGGCTGGCCCGGCAGCAGAGTGATTCGCCTCGGCGCAAAGGTCACCATTGCCAGCGCGGCCTTTTCGGCCGGATTGGCATCGTCTTCCTTGACCTCGTCGAAATCGCCGTCTTCGCTCATCCGGCGCAGTTCGGCGGAGATCCGGTAGGTGGCCGGCTTGTTGCCGATATTGCTCAGCACCACTTCGGCGCTACCGCCCTGGTTGATCACCACCCGGGTCGGCGCGACCAGCAAGTCGCCCTGGGCCTGGGCCGGCGCAGACATGAGTGCGGAAAAGGCAGCCCCGGCAATCAGCAGGCGGCGCAGCGACGAAGAAAGCGACATCAAGGACCCCTCGATCGTTACCGCAAAGTGCAAGGCGCACTGCGGGAATTCCCCTGAGGGCATAGGCAAACAGGGTTAATTTTGAGCTAAGGGTAAATGGTTTGGAGAAAGCAAAAGGGCCGCACCCGCGCCTGGCGGATGCGGCCCTCGATTTCACCCCCGGGTCGGGGCGGAAACTGGCTTACTGATATTCGACCGAAACGGCGAAGGTGCCCGAATAGACGCCGGCAACCTGGTTGGCGCCAACGGTCAGCGTGCCGCCGACCGAGAAGGTTCCCTGGCCGGTGGTCGGGCTGAGCTGGAACGCACCGACCGGGTTGGTGTTGAAGCCGCCCAGCGACATGGTTTCAGTGCCGCTCACGCGGGTCAGATCAACCGGAGCCGAAGGCAGGGTCACGACCACCGAAGCGCCATTGGTGCCGGTGACGGTGAAGCCAGCCGGAGCACGGGTACCGGTCGAGATCAGCGCGCCGGTCTGCGACACGGTGTTGTCGGCGTTGACGGTCACAGTGCCGCCGGTGTTCGGAGCGATCAGGCCGAAGTCGAGCGCCGAATCGGCGGTCAGCGTCAGCGAGCTGAGGATTTCAGCCGTCGCGGTGGCGGTGGCGGTGGCAGCAGCCGAAGCCGAGGTTGCAAACGAAGCAGCGGCGAGCGCGGCGCCGACAGCAGCAAGACGAAGCGTATTACGCATGGTTATCTGGTCCCTTCAAAATGCCAGCAGCGCGACCACGCTGCCCCGGAATGGCTGGCAAACCCCCCCATTCGCAGCACCCTAAGTAGGAACACAGTGTTCAGTGTTTGCTGATCGTTGTGGTTAACAGGACGGCGTTCAAAATTAACGCCTTGGGAGCGAGAATCCCTAGATTCCGCCGCCGGTTAGCCGTTGGCAGATCAAATCGAGCTGATCGAGCGTGCGGTAGCGGATCGTGACTGCGCCCGAACGCGGATCGGCATCGGTGTTGATCCTGACCGACAGGCCCAGGAATTCCTCCAGATGGCTCTGGACGGCGGCAATATCGGCTGCCGCACCCGAATCGCCCGTGCCGCGCGCGCGGCGCGGTGCCTGGGCGGGCGTATTGCCGCGGCGCACCAGCTTTTCCACATCGCGAACCGAAAGGTGTTTGGCAATCGCCTGGACCGCCAGCTCAAGCGCGCCCTCTGCTCCGATCAGCGCGCGCGCGTGGCCCATCGAGAGCTTGCCTTCCTCGACCAGCTCGATCACTGGCTCTGGCAAGGCCAGCAGGCGCTGGAGGTTGGCTACGTGGCTGCGGCTCTTTTCGACCAGCCGGGCAATTTCGGCCTGGGTCAGGCCGTCGTTCTCGGCAAGACGATGATAGGCCCGCGCTTCTTCGATCGGGTTGAGATCCTCGCGCTGCAAGTTCTCGATCAAGGCCAGCGCGGTAATCTCACGGTCGTCCAGCTCGCGAATAATTGCTGGAATTTCATGAAGTTGTGCGCGCTGTGCGGCTCTCCAGCGGCGCTCACCGGCAACCAGCCGCCAGCGACCCGAGCCGTGCGGCGTCACGATCACCGGCTGGATTACACCGCGCGCAGAGATCGAGGCGGCAAGCTCGGCCAGCGCAGCTTCCTCGAAGCGGCGGCGCGGCTGGCCGGGGTGCGGTTCGATATCTGCAATCCGCAACATGGCCATGCCCGAGGTTGGCTTTGCCTCGGACGCAGCACTCAAACCTGCCTGCGGCGTGACCAGCGGCTCTTCGCGCCGGGTCTCGCCCAGCAGCGCCCCCAGCCCCCGGCCCAGCGCCGGGCGCTTGGCGGTGCTTTCGCCGCGGGGAACGGAAATACGGACGACCGGATCGTCGCTCATGCGGCTTTCCTCTGCTGCGGGAGTCGCGAAATCAGCTCGCGCGCCAGGGCCATATAGGCCTTGCTGCCCGAACAGGTGTGATCATAGATCAGCGCCGGCAAGCCGTGGCTGGGCGCTTCGGAAAGGCGCACATTGCGCGGGATCACCGCTTCGAACACCAGCTGGCCCAGGCATGAGCGGACATCGTCAGCCACCTGGTCGGTTAGCCGGTTGCGGCGATCGAACATGGTCAGCGCCACGCCGATGATCCCCAAATCAGGATTGAAGCGCTGCTGGACGCGTTCAACCGTCTGGAGCAGCTGCGAGAGCCCTTCCAGCGCGAAGAACTCGCACTGCAGCGGCACCAGCAGGGTATCGGCAGCGGTTAGCGCGTTGAGTGTCAGCAGGCCCAATGAAGGTGGGCAATCGATGAACACGATGTCATAGCCATGTTCGCCGGCCAGCGCGGTGCGCAGCCGGTCGGTGCGATTGTCGACCGAAACCAGCTCAACCTCGGCGCCTGAGAGGTCTTCGGTGGCCGGAACGATGTCCAGCCCCGGAATTCGCGTGGGCAGTGCACATTGGCTGAGCGGAAGCTGTTCAATCACCAGATCGTAGGAGGAGCTGGTCCGGTCCGCCGCAGCGATGCCGATCCCGGTCGAGGCGTTGCCTTGCGGGTCGAGGTCGATCAGCAGCACTTTCCAGCCGGTGGCAGCCATCGCCGTGGCGATGTTGATTGCCGTGGTGGTCTTGCCCACTCCGCCCTTCTGGTTGGCGATCGCAACGCGAATCACGGCTTTTTCCCCTTCTTTGCGGACTTTCCGGCAACGCTTCCGACAATCACTCCCGATTCGGGGTCGCTGAGTGATTGTTCCACGTGGAACATATGATTCCAGCCAGACAGGTCCAGCAGTTCCTGCCGGGCCGAGCGCCCTTTGGGCAACAGCCAGACCGTTTCGCTTGTGGAGAATCTTGCGGATAGCTCAAGCAATTTGGGCAGCGGGGCAAAGGCCCGTGCCGAAATGACGCGAAAATCGCGTGAGGGAACCAATTCGAGGCGACTGCCTTCCACTCGCGCCCGGTCCAGGCCCAGTGCGATTCGTGCCCGATCGAGCCATTCGATTCGCCGCGCGCGCGATTCGACCATCACGACCTCGCATTCGGGCCGCAGCACTGCCACGACCAGCCCCGGAAAGCCCGCGCCGGTCCCCAGATCAAGCCAGGGCGAGGATGTTTCACGTGGAACATGGGCCAGAAGCTGCGCCGAATCGGCAATGTGCCGCAACCACACCGAATCGAGGCTGGCGGCGGAAACGAGGTTCTGGCGGGAATTCTCCTCACCAAGCAGCCGCACCAGGCATTCCAGCCTTTCGGCGGAAGCGGAATCCCATTCCGGCAAACCTTCCAGCCATGTCCGGGCCTCGGCTTCGTTCAAGAGGATCATGCGGCCTTGCGCCGGGCATGGACCAGCAGCGCCGCCAGCGCCGCCGGAGTGATTCCCGGCACCCGGCCGGCCGCCGCCAGCGTTGCCGGACGCGCCGCGCTCAGCCGCTCGACCATCTCACGAGACAGTCCGGGGATCGCGGCATAAGGAAAGTCGTCACCCAGCGGCAGCGCCTCACCCGCACGCAGATCGCGTAGCTCGCTGTCCTGCCGCGCGAGGTAAGGAGCATAGGCCGCATCCTCTTCGATTTCAGCCAGCAATTCAGCATCTTCGGGCAGTTCTTCGTCAAGCCAGGGCACCAGCTCGGCCAGCCCCACTCCGCCGAACCGCAGCCATTCGCGCAAGGGCAACCGCCCGGCATCTGGCCGCACTGGCAGCCCGGCATTGGCCAATTCGTTGCTGGTGGCGGCACGGTCCAGCGCAGCATCGACCCGCGCCAGCTCAGCCTCGCGCCGGGCGAACCAATCGGCGCGCTCTTCGCCAATGCAGCCCACCTGGAGCCCCAGCGGGGTCAGCCGGGTCGCGGCATTGTTGGCGCGCAACCGCAGGCGGTATTCGGCGCGGGCGGTAAGCATGCGGTAGGGCTCGGTCACCCCGTGAAGGGTCAGGTCGTCGATCATCACCGCCATATAGCTGTTGGCCCGGTCGAGTGCCGGCGGATCGCGGCCCAGAACTTGTGCCGCCGCATGCAGCCCCGCCATCAACCCTTGCGCACCAGCCTCTTCGTAACCGGTGGTGCCGTTGATCTGCCCGGCGCAATAGAGCCCCGGGATTGCGCGCAGTTCCAGGCTGGAACGCAGCGCGCGCGGGTCGATATGGTCGTATTCGACCGCATAGCCAGGCACTTCCATCTCCACCTGCTCCAGCCCCCCCATCGTCCGCAGCATGGCGTGCTGGACGTCGCTGGGCAGCGAAGTGCTGATCCCGTTGGGATAGACCAGGTGGCTGTCGAGACCCTCCGGCTCCAGGAACACCTGATGCCCGTCGCGCTCGGCAAAACGGTGGATCTTGTCCTCTATCGAAGGACAATAGCGCGGCCCCGAGGCCCCGATCGCGCCTGAGAACAGCGGCGAGCGATGCAGGTTGGCGCGAATCACGTCGTGGCTGCGCTCGTTGGTGCGCGTGATCGCGCAGAACAGCTGCGGCAGGACCCGCCCCGGACCGAGCGGTGACATGGTCCAATGCTCACTGTCCGACGGCTGTTCGGCAAGCCGCGCCCAGTCGATTGTCCGCCCGTTGAGCCGCGGCGGGGTCCCGGTCTTGAGCCGCGCCATTGGCAGTTCGGCTTCGCGCAATTGCGCCGCCAGGCGCTGCGCCGAAGCCTCGCCGATCCGCCCGCCGATCAGTCGCTCTTCACCGCGATAGAGCAAGCCGCCAAGGAACGTGCCAGTGCACAGCACCACGGCGGCAGCTTCCAGCGCAGTACCATCGGCCAGCTCAATCCCCCGCGCGCGGCCACCAGCCATGCGCAGCGCCGCAGCTTCGCCCGCAATCACAGTCAGGTCACCCTGCTGGCCAAGCAGCGTTTGCACCGCCGCCTTGAAGCGCTTGCGATCGGCCTGGACCCGAGGACCCTGTACCGCGCTGCCCTTCGAGCGGTTGAGCATCCGGTAGTGGATCGCCCCCAGATCCGCTGCGCGGCCCATGATCCCGTCGAGCGCATCCAGTTCGCGCACCAGGTGGCCTTTGCCCAGCCCGCCGATCGCCGGGTTGCAGCTCATCGCCCCGATCGCCGCCGGATCGAAACTGACCAATGCGACATGCGCGCCCATCCGCGCGGCCACGGCCGCGGCTTCCACCCCGGCATGGCCTCCGCCGACAACGATGACATCGAAACGCTGCATGATCGGCTCGCGCCTTAGCCTAGCGATGTTTCACGTGGAACAGATTTAGCGTCGCGCGTGGCAAGAATGTTCCACGTGGAACATTACTTGCCGATGCAGAACCGGCCGAACAGCGTGTCGAGCATGTCTTCGGTGGTGGTCCGGCCCAGCAGGGTGTCGAACGAAACCCGCGCCAGCCGCAGACCTTCGGCGGTGAGCAGCGGATCCTGCTCGCGGCGGGCCTCGCCCAGGGTGCGCGCGGCATCGCGCAGCAGATCGTGCTGGCGCTGATTGAGCGCGGCCTCGCCGGGCTTTGGCATGGCCTGGCGCGCGGTCTGGATCAGGTCGGCGCGCAATTCGTCGATCCCGACCCCGCTGATTGCCGAAATCCGGTGGCGGGCATGGCGCTTGACCAGCGAATTCTCACGATCGATCTGCGAGGCGATCTCCCAGGCTCTGTCTGGCCCCTCTCCTTCCGGACCAAGCCACAGCACCAGGTCAGCGCGGTCGAGCGCTTCCAATGCGCGTTCGATCCCGATTGCCTCGACCTCATCGCTGACGGCGTCATGAAGTCCGGCGGTATCGGCAAACAGGAACGGGATGCCTTCATAGCTGACCGGGCGGGTCAGCACATCGCGCGTGGTCCCGGGGATCGGCGTGGCGATAGCGGCGTCAGCCTGAACCAAAACATTGAAAAGAGTGCTTTTTCCGAGATTTGGCGGGCCTGCAATCACGACCCGGAAGCCTTCCCGCAAGGTTTCGGCGCGGGGGCGCGTCAACCAGGCGGCGATCTGCGCCTCGAGCGCGCCAATCCGCAGTGCGAAAGTGCCGGGCAGCGTCGCAACGTCGTCTTCATCGGAAAAGTCGAGCACTGCTTCGAGCGCAGCGGAAAGCTGCAGCAGCTCGCCGCGCCAGCCCTCGACCGTCCGCGAGAAGGCCCCGCCGGCCATGGCCATCGCGGTCTGGCGCTGAAGCTCGGTTTCGGCTTCGAGCAAGTCAGCCAGCCCTTCGGCCTGAGCCAAGTCGATCTTGCCATTGGCAAAGGCGCGGCGGGTAAATTCGCCCGGCCCGGCCCGGCGCAGACCCGGTAACTTGCCGAGCGCCGCCTCAACCGCGCCGATCACCGCGCGGCCGCCGTGGCACTGCAATTCGGCGACATCCTCGCCGGTTTCGGTATTCGGTCCGGGCAGCCACAGCACCAGTGCCTCGTCGAGCACTTCGCCCTTGGCATCGCGCAGCTTGGCCAAGCTGGCATGACGCGGTTCGGGCAGGCGCCCGGCCAAAGCCGCCAGCGCGGCTCCGGCTTGCGGCCCGCTGACGCGAATCACACCGATCGCGGCAGGTGGCGCGCCGCTCGACAAGGCAAAGATGGTTTCGGTCATGGACAGGGGAGCGGCGTCAGTCCGCGTCCTTTTTCCTGGAAGCACCGGCGGCGAAGGCACCGCCGCTTTCCATGAACTGCTGGAACAGCTTCATCCCCACCTGCCCCATCGGCGCGAGGTTCTTGGCAAATTCCTGCACCTGATCGACCGAGCCCGCACCCTTCATCGCTTTGGCAATCGCCTCGATATAGACGCCGTTGGCCTTGGATACGTCGGGCAGGCCCAGGAAAGCGCGCGCTTCCTCGGGGGTGCAATCGATCTCCACATGGACTTTCATCGCAATCTCCTCAGCGCCCAGTCTTCCCCGCACCCTTGCTGGCATAGCCCCTTCACAAAGTCCACGACGCGCTTAAGTGAGGAACGAAGCAGCATCAGGAGCCAAGCCCAATGTCCGAGACCGTCCAGATCCCCTCGCTCAAGAACGATGGCCAGATCCCGGCCTATGTGGCGCGTCCCGCCGGCACGCCAAAGGCGGCGATTATCGTCATTCCGGAAATCTTTGGAGTGAACCCGGGAATCCGCCAAAAGGCCGATAGCTGGGCCGCCAAGGGCTACCTGGCGGTCGCGCCCGATATCTTCTGGCGGTTCGCTCCCGGGGTCGAGCTCAACCCCGATGTCGAGGCCGAACTCAACGAGGCTTTCGGCTATTTCCAGCAGTACGATCCCGCCGACGGGGTTTACGATATCGAATCGGCGATCAAATGGATCCGCGGCAGCCAGGGCGTCGCCAAGGTTGGCTGCGCCGGTTACTGCCTGGGCGGGCGGCTGGCCTACATGGCCGCGGCGCGCACCGATGTGGATGCTTCGGTCGGCTATTACGGGGTGATGATCGACACGATGCTGGGTGAAGCACACCACATCGCCAACCCGCTGATGCTGCATATCCCCACCGCCGATCACTTTGTCGGACCCGAAGCGCAGGCTGCGATCCACGCTGCCCTCGACGATCATCCGCGCGTCACGCTGCACGACTATCCCGGGCTCGACCACGGGTTTGCCGCGGAAATGGGGAACCGGCGCGACGAAGCAGGAGCGCAACTGGCAGATGGACGCACCGAAGCGTTCCTCGTGGAACACCTCGGCTAGCGTTCCTTCCGCTACCGCGTGGGCAACACCAGCCCGCTCCCCCGGCCCGACCACCCGTGACATGGTACCCTTGGGGTGGTCGGGCCGGGGGAGCGGGCTGGTGCTGCGCCTGTTTCAGCCGCGCTGAAACAGACTAACTATAGTTCCCAATCGCCTCGAAGATCCGGCTGATCGCGGCGCGGTCAGCCTCTTCGATTTCGGGCCGCCAGATCTCGAACAGCAGGATCACCCGCTGCTGGGGTCCGTCGTTCTTGGCTTCGTGTTCGATCGAATCGTCGAAAACCAGCGGCACGCCGTCCAACCATTCGCGCCGTTCGGAGCCGACCCGCAGCCAGCACTGCGGCGCGGTCATGATCGGCACGTGGCAGATCAGCCGCGTGTTGAGCATGCCAAAATGCGGAGCGATATGCGCGCCCGGCAGCAGCCGCGACCAGTGCGCATTGGGCGAGCGGCCCGGCGTCTGGACCAACGGCGCATGGCTCAGCGCTTCCATCGTCGCCGGGCAGCGCGCGGCGTTCTCTTCCACTACCGCCCCATCGCGCCAGAAATGGAACGCGGTCCAGTCCTGGCTGTCGAGCAAGGGATTGTTTGGCCTTGGTCGATTGGCATTGCCATGGACATAGGGAGCAAAGCCCTCGGCCCCGGCGGCCAGAACTTCGGCCAGCTCGCGCTGCATCGCCGGAACCAGCGCCAGCATCGGCTCCAGCCAGGGAAACTGCGCAGGTTTGTAAAACCGCTTTTGCGGCAGGCCGGGGTAATAGAACACCGAAGGCTGCTGGAAATAAAGCTCGCGCTTACCCAGCAGCAGCTCGATCGCTTCGCTCATCGTTGGTGTCAGGTCTTCGCCTAGCGCATCAAGCAGATAGGCCTCAAACCCGCCCTCGGCCTGACGCAGGTAGTTCTGGGCGTGCTCATGCAAGGCGGCCAGCGGCGGCGGCACCCGGCCCTCTGCCCCGGCCTGGTTGAGCGCTGCTTTGTAGAAGCTTGAAGCAGCCCGAGCATCGCCGGCCTGTTCGCGCAGCAGACCGCGCGTCAACAGCGCGCCGACATCGCGTGGGGCAAGCTCAAGCTGCACTTCCAGCGCCGCCTCGGCCGCACCGCGGTTGCCCAGCGCCAGTTCGGCCTGCGATAGCGCCACCCAGTTCATTGCTTCACGCGGCAGCGTAGCGGCGGCCCTGCGCAGGTGCCCGGCTGCCCCTGCCATGTCACGCGCGGCCAGCGCGGCAAGGCCTGCCGAGAGGTGGTTGGAGGGCGCTTCGCTCATACCCGCCACTCATAGGCTGGAAACAAGCGCCAAGCCAAGGCATGGTCGCGTTCCGGCAAAGCGAAAGGCAAACAAACGATGAGCGCAAAAGCGGGAGTGGCGGCCTGGCACGCCTATATGGAAAGCGGCGGCGATGCCGATTTGCTCGCCGCACTGCTGGCCGAAGACCCGGTGTTCCACTCACCCGTGGTCCACACCCCGCAGGCGGGCAAGGCCAAGGTCATGATGTACCTGCTGAGCGCCGCCAAAGTGCTGGGCAATGACAGCTTCCGCTATGTCCGCGAGGTGGTCGAAGGCAATGACGCGCTGCTGGAATTCACCGCCGAGATCGACGGTATCCAGGTCAACGGGATCGACCTGATTACCTTTGACGATGCCGGGAAGATCAAGGATTTCAAAGTGATGGTCCGACCGGTCAAGGCGGTCAACAAGCTATGGGAAATGATGGCGGCGCAGCTTCAGGCGGGTGCGTGATAACCCGTTAATTGAGCCTCCTGAATCTTGCTCTGCCGAGCATTCGCAATTCAAGTGACTCAAATCACTGAGAACTTTCCGATTGTCCTAGAGTCTTGATTCCGTTAGATTCTTGGCATCGGAGGAACCGACCATGCTTGATCAGTCGGAAGACAACTATCGCTGGTTCAAAGACAGCCTAGTGGACCTGATGGCTACTCACCGAGGGTTCCACGCTCTTCTGCATAACCAATCGGTGGATGGCTACTTCAGAACAAGCCTGGAGGCGATCAAGGCTGGGCTCTCCAAGCACGGAGAAGGCAATTTTTCGGTCGAACTGGTTGATGATGTTGTAGAAGATCTGGGATTCTATTCGCATGTTAGTTCAGCGCTGCGCGCTTGATCAGCACCGATTGGTCATCCCCGTCAGCGTATCGAAGCCCAGTTTCGATTCTGGTACCTTCATGGGGCATTTTTCTCAGGAGCGGCACCGAGCATTGGTCGATACCGGCGCTCAGCGGACCGTCGTTTCTCGGACGGTAATCGCAGAGCAGAATCTATTCCGAACCGGCCACATGGAATTTTCCGGCCTGCATGGTCCGCAGACTCACAGCCGGTACTTGGCCGCAATCGGCATTTGGGCCCACCGAGTGGACAGCAATGCCGCTTCGGCAAGTCTCGCAGGAACTGAGCTCTCGATATTTGCAATCGAAACACCATTTGAAGTGGTGGACATGGACGACAACCTCAACTTCGATCTCATCCTTGGATTTGACGTCCTCAAACAGTTCAGCTTCAAATTCGACCACCAAGACAAAGAATTCGAAATGGTCGTCAAGCCTTGAAATCCGGCGTCCTTCAGCACTTTCGGCCGCTCGCGAAGGGCGGTTCAAAAAGACTCTCCAAAAACTCCAGTCGCTCCTCCACCCCCGCCAAGGGCAGTTCGGTCACGTCATAGCCATAGCGTTTCCAAGCTGCGGTGACCGCCTCGTCGCTGGCCACGGCTTGCTCCCAGTCCTGGATTCGCTCGGCGTCCTGGACATAGATCGCGGCCCAGGCTGGGGCGCGCAGGATCGGGCCGTGGTAGCGAAGCTCGCGGCAGACCCTGTCGATGGCCTTGGGCACCGCCAGGGCTGAGACATCAAGGAATCCGACCACATCAGGGAAACCGCGATCGAACACGACCGGGCCGGGTGCACGGGCGTGGCGCTCGAACTCACGTGCGTGAGCCTCGAGCATGGCTTCAGCGAAGCCCAAGGGATCGTCTTTGCGCAGTGCCATCCCGCCGGGGGACTTGAGCAGTTCGCGCGCGACTTCGGGCGATGTGCGAAGGCCAGCTGCTGCTGCGGCACCCAGCAGGGTGGTCTTGCCCGCCCCCGGCGCGCCGGTCAGAACCGCGTGTCGGGCAGCGATCAATGTCACGAGTTGGGCGCCTGCATGGCGGAATCGATCCGGCACCCGCCCCCGGCGCTCCATTCGGCTTCCAGCGGCGGCTCCCACATGCCTTCCATGAAGTCGAACATTGACCGGTCGACTTCCAAGGCAAAAGTCTCGCCGCGTTCCTTGTTGCGGCGGTTGACCCGGTACCAGCGTTCATCAGCCGGAATATCGAGGAAGTGCACGACCGCGGTCAGCCCCGCTTCCTCCGCCAGCGCGCGAAACTTGTCGCGGTGCGCTTTGGTGGTGAAGCCAAGGTCTAGCACGGCCGGAACCCCGCGCGCGGTCAGTTGGTGCACTGTGGCAAAGATCTGCGCCTCGCACCGCTCGACCCGCTCCATGGTCCACTTGAACTCGATCGGCTGCGGACTGTCGGCCCAGAACAGCCGGGTCATCCATTCGTCGATCGAGAACCGCACCGCGCCCAGCTGGTCGGCCAACCGGCGGGAATAGGTGGTCTTGCCGGCCCCGGTGCAGCCGACAACAAGGATCATGTCGGCTGCCACAGGAGCCCCTTACTGGTTCATCGTCGCGAAGAAGTCTTCGTTGGTCTTCGAATCCTTCATCTTGTCGAGCAGGAATTCCATCGCGTCGATGGTGCCCATCTGCATCAGGATCCGGCGCAGCACCCACATCTTGGAGAGCTTGTCCTTGGCGACCAGCAGCTCTTCCTTGCGGGTGCCCGACTTGCCAACGTCGAGCGCCGGGAAGATCCGCTTGTCGGCAACCTTGCGGTCGAGCACGATTTCGCTGTTACCGGTGCCCTTGAACTCTTCGAAAATGACTTCGTCCATGCGGCTACCGGTGTCGATCAGCGCAGTGGCGATGATCGAAAGGCTGCCGCCTTCCTCGATGTTGCGCGCCGCACCGAAGAAGCGCTTGGGGCGCTGCAGGGCGTTGGCATCGACACCGCCGGTCAGCACCTTGCCGCTAGACGGCACAACGGTGTTGTAGGCGCGGCCGAGACGGGTGATCGAATCGAGCAGGATCACCACATCGCGCTTGTGTTCGACCAGGCGCTTGGCCTTTTCGATCACCATTTCGGCGACCTGGACGTGGCGGCTGGCGGGTTCGTCAAAGGTCGAGGAGATCACTTCGCCCTTCACCGAACGCTGCATGTCGGTGACTTCCTCGGGCCGTTCATCGACCAGCAGCACCAGCAGGAACACTTCGGGGTGGTTGTCGGTGATCGCCTTGGCGATGTTCTGCAGCAGCACGGTCTTGCCGGTGCGCGGCGGAGCCACGATCAGCGCGCGCTGGCCCTTGCCCTGGGGACTGATGATGTCGATCACCCGCGCCGACTTGTCCTTGACCGTCGGGTCCAGCGTATCGAGGCTGAGCTTTTCGTCCGGGTACAGCGGGGTCAGGTTGTCGAAATTGACCCGGTGGCGGACCGCTTCGGGATCGTCGTAGTTGACGCTGACCAGCTTGGTGATCGCGAAATAGCGCTCGCCATCCTTGGGCGCGCGGATTTCGCCTTCAACCGTGTCACCGGTGCGCAGGCCCCATTTGCGGACCTGGTTGGGGGAGACATAGATATCGTCGGGCCCGGCGAGGTAGTTCGCCTCGGGGCTGCGCAGGAAGCCGAAACCGTCGGTCATCACTTCGATCGTGCCCTGGCCGATGATTTCCTCGCCGTCTTCGGCAACCTCCTTCAGGATCGCGAACATCAGGTCCTGGCGGCGCAGCGTCGATGCGCCTTCGACGCCCAGCTCTTCGGCCATTTCGACCAGCTCGGCGGAAGTCTTTTTCTTGAGTTCTTTCAGATGCATATTTGTACAAAGTCCATGTGGATCAAGTCTGGGAATGGCCGGACGATCGATGGGCTTGGAGAAAGCGGATCGCGCCGCACTTGGATGCGCAGGCCTTGCCGGACAAGGGTCAGATAGGCCCCGGCAGCGCGCGCGTCAATCAGAACGGTTTGACCACCACCATGATCACGATCAGCGCCGCGGCCACGCCGGGCACTTCGTTGAGCAGTCGCAGCTGCTTACCCGAAAGCCGCCGTTCGCCAGTGGCCAAGGCATTGTGATAACCCACCAGCCAGACGTGATAGCCTGACAGCGCCAGCACGGCCGCGAACTTGAGGTGGAACCAGCCCTCCGCCAAAGCACCGATCGAATAGGCCAGCAGCAGCCCCAAGACCCAGGTCAGGACCAGCGAGGGCCACAGGATGATCCTGAGCAGCCGCGCCTCGCGCTCCACCCACAGCGCGTTTTCGGCCGAGCCGGGCTCAGCTTCCTGATGGTACACGAAAAAGCGCGGCAGCATGAACAGCCCGGCCATCCAGAAAATCACGAATATGATGTGGCCAGCCTTCAGCCAGAGATAGGTCATCGCCAAGATCCAGTCCATTGCGCGCCCATAGTCCTAGCCGCGCCAGTTCCGGACCAGCGCCAGCAATTGCCCGACATGTTCCAGCGGGGTGGTCTGCCCGATCCCGTGGCCCAGGTTGAAGACATGGGGCCGATCGGCAAAGGCTTCAAGAATGTTCAGCGCCTGACGCTCCAGCTCGGCCCCGCCTGCGATCAACAGCAGCGGATCAAGGTTGCCTTGAACCGGCAGTCCGGCAGGCAGCGCCTTGGCCGCCCACAACGGATCGATTGTCTCGTCGAGCCCCAGCGCCTGGACCCCGGTTTCGCGGGCATAGGCCGGCAGCTTCTCGCCAGCGCCCTTGGGAAAGCCGATCACCGGGACATGCGGGAAACGCTTGGTGATCGCCGCAACGATTGTCGCATTGGGAGCGATGACCCAGCGTTCGAACTCGCTCGGGGCAAGACTTCCGGCCCAACTGTCGAACAGTTGCACCGCTTCGGCCCCGGCCAGGATCTGCCCAGCGAGGTAGTCGATCGTCACCGCTGTGATCGCATCAATGATCGCCTGGAACGCTATGGGATCGCGGTAAGCCATGGCGCGCGTATCGTGCTGGTCGCGGCTGCCCTCGCCCGCCACCATATAGGTCGCAACGGTCCAGGGGCTGCCGGCAAAGCCCAGCATGGTCTTGTCGCCGGGCAGCTGCGCCTTGACCAGCTTGATGGTCTCGTAAATCGGGCTCAGCCGCTCAGGCACCGCGCTCAGGCTCTCAAGGCTGACATCGACCAGCCGGGGCGAGAGGTGCGGGCCTTCGCCGACCAGGAACTCCAGATCCTGCCCCATCGCATAGGGCACGATCAGGATGTCGGAGAACAGGATTGCACCATCCATCCCGTAACGCCGGATCGGCTGGATAGTGATCTCAGCCGCGGCCGCGCTGTCATAGACCAGCGCCAGAAATCCGCCTTTCTCTGCCCGCAGTGCGCGGTACTCAGGCAGGTAGCGCCCGGCCTGACGCATCAGCCATGCAGGCCTTGGACGCACATTTTCACCGCGCAGAGTATCGAGTAGCAAACCGGGCATCGGACCTATTCCAATTCAAATCAAATTAGATTCTTAATAGGATTATGGAGTAGTTGGGCTGTGGAAAGCGGGGATTGTCCAGTCCTGCCGGAACTGTCCCGCGCTGAACAGGGCTAAGCGCCAGTGGAATCGCCGGGCACCCACGTCAAGCGTATCTTTTGCACGCTATCCCCAGCCTGTGGGGAGCGCCGTCCACATGTCCACAAGAGTCCATATGGAGGGCAGGCACTGGGGGGCGATCTTTTCCCCGAACTTGTAAGCCCTTCCCTCCCGTGGTTTATGCCGCAAGTCATCCACAGGGACCCAAAACCCGATTGCCATGCCGCAGCTCCACCTTCACCTTCTTTCGGATTCGACCGGCGAAACGCTCGAAATGCTGGCCAAGGCGGCTTTGGCGCAATTCGAAGGTGCCGAAGTGATGCGCCATTTCTGGCCGATGGTCCGCTCACAGCAGCATCTCGACCGGATCATGGCCGAGATCGCTGCCAATCCGGGCCTGGTCTTCTACACATTGGTCAATGCCGATACCCGCCGCCGCCTGGAGGAGCATTGCCGCACTCTCGGCCTGCCGGTGGTGCCGGTGCTCGATGCGGCGGTCGAGGCGCTCGAAGCGGCGCTCGGCCAGCATCCCAAGGCCCGCCCCGGCCGCCAGCACGCCATGGACGAGGCCTATTTCGCGCGGGTCGATGCGATCCACTATACCATTGCGCATGACGACGGGGTTGGCTGGGAGAACTGGGAAGAGGCGGACATCGTGCTCGCGGGCGTCTCGCGCAGTTCGAAGACTCCGACTTCAATCTACCTCGCCAATCGCGGTTACAAGGTCGCCAATATCCCGATCGTGGTTGAAAGTCCGCCGCCGCCGGCGCTCTATGGGCTCAAGCATCCTTTCGTGGTCGGCCTGACCACTGCACCCGAGCGGCTGGTCCAGGTCCGCCGCAACCGCTTGCTTTCGCTCGGCCAGTCGCCCGAAACCAGCTACGTCGATGACGAGCGCGTTTCGCGCGAGGTGCAATATGCCAGGCGGATGTTTGCCGACAACGGCTGGCCGGTGATCGATGTCACCCGCCGCTCGATCGAGGAAGCGGCCGCGGCAATCATCAACCTCTACAATGAATTCCTCGCTGCACGCGAAGGCGGCACGGCATGAGTCTGGTGCTTGCTTCACAAAGCCAGTCGCGCAAGGCCATGCTCGAGGCGGCCGGAGTGCCGTTCGAGCCGGTCCCGGCGCGGATCGACGAGCGCGCGCTTGAGGCTGGCCTTGCAGGCGCCGCCCCTGCCGAAGTCGCACTGGCGCTGGCTGAAGCCAAAGCTTTGGCGGTTTCGGCAAGTCATCCAACCCGGCTGGTGCTGGGCAGCGATTCGCTGGTCGAAGTTGACGGCCACCGCTTCGACAAGCCCGCCAGCCGCGAGGATGCCGCCGCGCATCTCCAGTTCTTCTCGGGCAAGGTCATGCAGCTCCACAGTGCCGCTGCGCTGGCGCGGGGTGGCACGGTGGTCTGGCGTCACGCCGCCTTGGCCCGGCTTCAGGTCCGCGATTTGTCCGACCGGTTCATCACCAGTTACCTCGGCCATGAATGGCCGGAGGTTTCAGCCTGCGTCGGCGTGTTTCGGATCGAGGCGCGCGGGGTGCAACTGTTCGAGGGAATCGAGGGCGATCACTTCACCGTGCTCGGCATGCCGTTGCTCGCCGTGCTGGGTGCACTGCGCGAGCATGGGGAGCTGCTGGGATGAGCCACCCCTATGCCGAAGTGATCGGCGATCCCATCACGCAATCGAAAAGCCCGGCGATCCATAACTTCTGGCTCGGCAAGCTGGGGATCGCTGCCGAGTACCGCCCCTGTCATGTTCGGCCCGGGGAGTTGAAGGACTATTTCGCGCGGAGACGCGGAGACGCGGAGTGGCGGGGATGCAATGTCACGATGCCGCACAAGCAGGCGGTGATGCCGCTGCTCGATGCGATTGATCCTGAAGCGGCAGCGATTGGGGCTGTCAACACCGTGGTGCGCGAGGCAGACGGGCGGTTGGTTGGGTACAACACCGATGCAGCCGGGTTCCTCGAACCTTTGCGCGCCGATCTGGCGCAGACGCATCTCTACCGGATGGCGCGGATCCTGGGCGCGGGCGGCGCGGCGCGGGCGATTGTTGCGGCTTTGGCGGGGCACGGCTTCACGCTGGTGCTGGCCGCGCGCGACCCGGCCAAGGCGCGTGGCCTGCTGGACGAGCTGGCTCCGAAGGGCGAGCACCATGCAGTCGAGCTAGCCGATTTTGCGCCGCCGACCGACTTCGCTTTCGACGACCGCGAACACCTTTACGATCTGGTGGTCAACGCCAGCCCGCTCGGCATGGCCGGGCAGCCGCCGCTGGCATTCGACTTCAGTCATGCTCCGCCGGGCAGCACGGTCTACGACATCGTCACCCACCCGCTCGAAACGCCCCTGCTGCTCGAGGCACAAAGGCGTGGGCACCCGACCGTCGATGGCCTCGCCATGCTAATCGGCCAGGCCGCCGTGGCCTTCGCAAAGTTCTTCGGCCAGCCCGCCCCGCGCGAATACGACGCGGAACTGCGCGAGCTGCTCACAGCATGATTCTCAGGCTACCCACTACCCCCAACAGTCGTCACCCTGAACTTGTTTCAGGGTCCATGTCTCCGTTGGCCCGGTGGTCGCATGGAATGAGCCGACGAGGCGGTTTGCTGATTACACCCCGCTTCGGACTGGTGGCCCGATGGACCCTGAAACAAGTTCAGGGTGACGGAATGAGGAGGGCGGTATCTTGACCGGTAAACCTTTCATCCTTGGCCTCACCGGCTCGATCGGCATGGGCAAGTCGGCCGTCGCCGCGATGTTTCGCGGGCTGGGCGTGCCGCTGTTCGATGCCGATGCCGCAGTGCACGAACTGCAGGGGCCTAATGGCGCTTGCCTCGCTCCAATTGAGCGGGCCTTTCCCGGCACCACCGGGCCTGCGGGCGTTGACCGGCAAAAGCTGGGCGCGGCGGTGTTTGGCGATCCAGAGAAGCTCCGGCTGCTCGAGGCAATCGTTCATCCCGAAGTCGCCGAATTGCGCCGCACCTTTCTCGCCGATAATACCGATGCGCCGCTGATCGTCTTCGACATTCCCTTGCTGTTCGAAAAGACCGGCGAGCACGGGCTCGATGCCGTGCTGGTGGTCTCCGCCTCGGTCGTGCAGCAGCGCGAGCGGGTGCTCGCCCGGCCAGGTATGACCGAAGAGAAATTCGAGCGGATCCTGGCGCTGCAAGTGCCCGATGCCGAGAAGCGCGCGCGGGCCGACTATGTAATCGACACCGGGGTCAGCCTGGCCGAAACCCGCCATGCCGTGCAGCAGTTGGTCCATGCCCTGACTGCCTAAGTCGAAACGAAGTTTCGAATCTTGCACCACCGGCCCACTCCCCCACCCGGCCACCCAGAACCTAGGTTACCCTATGGGTGGCCGGGTGGGGGAGTGGGCCGGTGGTGCTTCCACCGTCAGGTGGATCAAGACGCAAAGAAATAACGAGTCGCCCCCTTGTCACATGGCCAGATCGGGCCGATATCCTTCGTGTAATGCGCGAGATTATCTTCGACACCGAAACGACCGGCCTTGACCCCAAGACTGGAGATCGGCTCGTCGAAATCGGCTGCATCGAAATGGTCAACCGGGTCCCGACCGGCGAGACCTTCCACTGCTATTTCAACCCCGATCGCGACATGCCCGCCGCTGCCGAAGCGGTCCATGGTCTGTCGATCTCGTTCCTGTCAGACAAGCCGCGCTTTCATGAGAAAGCCGCTGAGCTGCTCGAATTCCTGGGCGAAGAGACCAAGCTGGTCGCGCACAATGCCGGGTTCGATTTCGGCTTCGTCAATTCCGAGCTCGAAATGTGCGGGCTGCCCCCGCTTTCGCGTGAGCGGATGGTCGATACCGTCGCCCTGGCCCGCGCGCGGCACCCCGGGGCCAAGAATTCGCTCGATGCGCTCTGCACCCGCTATGGCATCGATCGCAGCCACCGTACCAGACACGGCGCGCTGCTTGACGCCGAGCTGCTCGCGCAAGTCTATGTCGAGCTGACCGGCGGACGCCAGATCGGGCTTAGCCTGGCGGCAGAGACCAACGAGATCGAAATGACCGTGCAGGCGCTGCCGGTGCGTGACCGGCCATTCCGTGCGCCCCGGCCGCACAGCGCCAGTGAGGCCGAACTCGCCGCGCACGCCCAGTTCCTCGAAACGGTGAAGTCTCCGCTATGGAACGACTGATCCTGTTTCGCGAGTTTTGACAGGAGAAGTAGTGATGGACATTCGCGTATCCGGCCACCAGATCGAAACCGGCGAAGCCTTGCAGCGCCATGCACAGGATCGGCTGAACGCAATTGTCGGCAAATACTTCAGTGGGGCGATTTCCAGCACGGTCACTTTCAACCGCGCGCCCGCAGGGGCCTTTCGCGCCGATATCATCACCCATGTGATGCAGGGACTGGTGCTCAAGGGTGCCGGGATCGCGCAGGATGCCCATGCCGCGCTCGATGGCGCGGCGGAAAAGATCGACAAGCAATTGCGCCGCTACAAGCGCCGCCTGACTGACCGCCACGGCCAGTCGTCCCATGCAGTACGCGCCGAGGAAGCTGCCTACACCGTTTTTGCCGAGCCTGATGAAGAGGCCGAGGAAGTGCTTGCCGATGCCCCGGTGGTGATCGCCGAAACCCGCATCGACGTGCCCGAAACCACGGTTTCCAACGCGGTGATGATGCTCGATCTGCGCAACACCAACGCCCTGCTGTTCAAGAATGCCGGCACCGGCAAGCACAACATGGTGTACCGGCGCGGGGACGGATCGATTGGCTGGGTTGAACCTTCGTGACAGCAAGAGTAAAGGCGCGGCCAATTCCATCAGGGTGGGAAGGGGCATGAAGGCGGGGTGATTCCTCGCTAACTTGCCCCTGTCCGGACCCGTCGCGCCATTTATTGGGACACAAGTGTCTGCCATGACTGCACTATTCACGCTCCTTCCGGAATCTGTCGGCACCATCGATGCCGATAGCAAGGCCACCATCCTCGACCAGCTGGCGCAGCGATTCGCGGGAGTTTACGGGCTTGATCCCGTGCTCGTGCTCGAACGTCTTGAAGAGCGCGAAAAGCTCGGCAGCACCGGGTTCGGGCGCGGCGTGGCGATTCCGCACGCACGAATTCCCGATCTTGGCCGTCCGGTCGCGGCATTCCTGCGGTTGGCGACCCCGGTCGCCTTCGATGCCGCCGATGGCATGCCGGTCGATCTGGTCTTCGGCCTGCTCTCGCCCGAAGCAGCGGGCGCGGCGCACCTCCATGCGCTCGCCGCAATCAGCCGGATGATGCGCGACGAAAAGATGCACGCGGCGCTTGGCGAAGCAATCGACGCTGAGGCACTCTATGCGCTGCTCGCCAACTCAATTGACCGCGACGCGGCCTGATTTTTGGACGCCAGACTTCCCGCGCACCTTGAAGTTGCCGGTCTGATCCGTGTGGTCGAGGCCGCTGGCGGGTTTGCAATGGTCCTTAACAAGGGCGAGCGCGATGGCGGCACAGTGCTTGTCATTTGCGCCGAAAAGGGCGGAAACCGGCGGCTTTTTGAGCGCATGCCGAGTGCTGACGGGCACCGCGAATGGCGCCTTTCCCGCAGCGAAGAAGCTGAAAATAAAACAGAATTTGACATCTACCTGGCGCGGCGGCGCAGTCAGGACCCCGACCTGTGGATGATCGAACTGGATATCGCGAATGGTGAACGGTTCATCGGATTGACATGAATGTAAGCTTGACTTTGTTGCACCGCACAATCAATGGGCGGCCACTTTCGTTGCGCAGGCGGCGTTCGGGGTATTCCAGCCACGGAGGTTAGCACGCAGACGGGGGGCAGCCGGCAGGAACCCGGCCTGGGGCATCTAACAAACTAAGGCCCCATCCTTTCCTGCGCGGGCGCGCCAACCGCCCAAGAATGCAGAATGATGAGTAAGCAACTTCGCAAGGCCAGCGCAATCGCAGTGGCCGCCATGATCGTATCGATTGCTATCAGCGCCAACGGGTCCGGCGCTTCCGCGCAGAGCATTGCAGCGGTCACCAATCAGGAACCCGCTCTCCAGACCATTTCCCAGCCGGTCGTCCAACCGCTTCCCGCCGAGGCCCAAAAGCCCGCGGTCGAAGCCGATCCGGCTAATCTCGAAACCAACCCCGTCAAGGCCAGCTCGCTGTCCGCAATGGTTGCCGCCCAGCCGCAGCCTGGCGAATTGCCGCGCGAACTGCACTGCCTGGCCGGCGCGATCTATTTCGAAGCCAAGAGTGAATCGCTCGCCGGTCAGCTCGCCGTCGGGCGGGTCGTTGTGGCGCGTTCAAAGTCGGGGCGTTTCCCCAATTCGTATTGCGGCGTGGTGTTCCAGCCTTCGCAGTTCTCGTTCGTGCGCGGATCGTCGATGCCTGCCATTCCGCGCGGCTCGAAGCAGTGGAAGAATGCTGTTGCTGTCGCCCAGATTGCCCATTCGAATTCCTGGCGCAGCCCGATTGAAGGCGCACTGTTCTTTCACGCGTCCTATGTCAGCCCCGGCTGGCGCCTGACCCGCGTGGGCCGGATCGACAACCACGTTTTCTATCGTTGAGTTTTGAGGGGTGGGCTTTGACCCGCCCCCTTACTCGGCCCTCTCAAACTCAAACCACACCGGCGCGTGATCGCTGGCTTTCTCGCGTCCGCGGTGGTCCTTGTCGACCCCGCAGGCCGTGAGCCGGTCGGCCATTTCGGGCGAAAGCAGCGCGTGGTCGATGCGGAAACCGTGGTCCTTCTGCCAGGCTCCAGCCTGATAGTCCCAAAAGGTCCAGACCCCGCCCGCCGGGTTGTGAGTGGCCAGCGCATCGGTCCAGCCATCGGCCAGCAGCCGGGCATAGGCATCGCGCGACTCTGGCTGCATCAGCGCATCGGCTTCCATTGCCCGGGGTGAGAAGACATCGTGATCGAACGGGATCACGTTGTAGTCCCCGGTGATAACCGCAGGCACTTCCTCAGCCGCTATTTCGCGCATCCGCGCGCGCAGCCGCTCCATCCAGCGCAATTTGTAGTCAAACTTCGGCCCCGGCACCGGGTTCCCGTTGGGCAGGTAGATGCAGGCGACGCGCACACCAAAGACATCGGCTTCGAGATAGCGCGAATGCTCGTCCTCGGGCTCACCCGCCAGCCTGCGTTGCACTTCGACCGGTATGGTGCCATCGGCCAGGATCGCAACGCCGTTGAAGCCCTTCTGCCCGTGCCAGATCGCGTGATAGCCGATCTTGAGGAACTCCTCGGCCGGAAAGCCTTCGTCCTGGGTCTTGATCTCTTGCAGGCAGGCCACTGATGGCCGGGTTTCCTCCAGCCATTCGAGCAGGCGCGGCAGCCGCGCCTTGATCCCGTTGATGTTGAACGTGGCGATCTTCATCAGATGGCGAAGGACGAGCCGCAGCCGCAGCCCGAGGCGGCTTGCGGGTTCTCAACCTTGAACGCAGCGCCGCCCAGCGATTCGACGTAGTCGACCACGCTTCCGCCGACGAGATCGAGGCTGACGCTATCGACCACCAGAGTCACACCATCGCGTTCAACCACCAGGTCATCCGCCTCGGCGCTATCGGCCAGGGCGAACTTGTACTGGAAGCCCGAACAGCCGCCGCCCTCTACGGAAAGCCGCAGGATCGCGGGCTTGCCTTGCTTGGCAGCAATCGCCGCCACGCGCGCGGCGGCGGAAGGGCTGAGGGTCATGGTTGTTGCGTCCATGCCGCCAATGTAGGGCTTGCCGCGCCACGCCGCAAGGAAAGCTCACGCGCCCTGGATATAACTCCGCATTGCTTCGGCTTCGCTTTCGATTCGTTCGATCCGGTATTTGACCAGATCGCCGATCGAGACAAAGCCGACCACTGCTCCGCCATCGACCACCGGCAAGTGGCGGAACCGCCGCTGGGTCATCAGCCCCAGCGCGTCGAGTGCGCCGGTTTGGGGATCGACCGTGATTGGCGGCGAAGTCATCACTTCGCCCACGGTCTTGTCGAGCATTGCCGGGCCGTGCGCGGCAAGCTGGCGGATCACATCGCGTTCGGAGAAAATCCCGACGATCTGCCCGCCGGAGAAGACCGGCACTGCGCCGATCCGCTTTTCAGCGAGCAGCCTGACCGCATCGCCCACACTTGTTGCGGCATCGCAAGTAATCACACCGCCGCTGCGCCCCTCGATCAGTCGCGCAATCGTCATGGCAACTCTCCTGGGTATGTTCCTGAGGGGGAGAGAATGACACGAACCGAACCGCTTGGCGAGTCAGGGTTCTCCCGCGTCCGGATAGAGCCTGAAATCCTCAACCGGGACGCCGCCGACCAGGTGTTCGTCGATGATCCGCTGAAGCACCGGCTCAGTGCAGGAATGATACCAGACCCCTTCGGGCCAGACCACCGCGACCGGCCCTGCGGCGCAGATCTTGAGGCAATCGGCCTTGGTCCGCGCGATCCCGCCAGTCCGGTCGAGCCCGCGCGCCTTGAGCTCCTTCTTGAGGAACTTCCAGGCCGCAGCACCCTCGCCCGGCGAACAGCAGGCGCCCTTTTCGGACATCGCGCAAAGGAAGATGTGGCGGCGGATTGTGTCCCCGCCCTCGACGGCCAGGGCGGCGCGCGCGCGGGCCAGCTCTTCGGGATCGGCGCTCATGCCTTGAGGCCCCACTCTTCGAGCAAGGCCCGCTTGTAGTCGTCGTCCAGCGGGGTCGGCCGGTCATCCGCAATCGCCACGATCACCGAGCGCGCGAAAGCGACCGGCCTGCGTTCTTGCTCAAGCAACTGCGCAATGGTCCAGCTGGTCCGCCCCACCCCCTCGATCCCGCAGTGGACAGTGACCGGTCCCGGAAAGTGCCCCTGGCTGAGGTATTCCATCGCCACGCTGGCCACCATCGCCCGGCGCTCGCCGATCCGCACCTGCCCGCGCATCGCCAGGTTGAAGCGGACCCGCGCATCCTCCATCATTGCTGCCAGCGCGACATTGTTGAGGTGCTGGTTGGGATCGACATCGGCGAACCGTGTGGTCACCGCATGCGCGAAGGGATAGCGTGCGGGATCGAGCAGCGCGGGTTCGGGGCGCGGCATGGCGGCTCAGCGTCCCTGCTTCAGGTGCTTGCCCAGCCGGGCAAAGACCGTCTGGTGCCACTGGACCGAATTCCTGGGCCCCAGCACCCAGTGATTCTCGCCCGGAAAGACCAGCAGTTCGGCCGGAACGCCCTTGCGCTGCAGCGCACTGAAGGCGCCGAGCCCCTGCGTATAGGGCACGCGGTAGTCCTTCTCACCCAGCACCACCAGCATCGGGGTTTGCCACTTGGCGATATGCGCGGCGGGGTTCCACTTTTCGTGCGCGGCGGGATCCTCGCGATAGGGCTTGCCGCCGTTCTCCCACTCGTTGAACCACCACTCCTCGGTCGAATAGGCCTTGGCCAAGGCGTCGAACGTGCCGTTGTGGTTGACCAGGCATTTGAACCGTGTGGGCCAGTTGCCCTGGATCCAGTTCATCATGTAGCCGCCATAGCTTGCCCCCAGCGCGCAGGCATTGTCACCATCAAGATCGGGATTGGCGGCCAGCCCCAGCTTGAGATCCTCCAGTGGCTTGCCGCCCCAGTCCTGGCGAATCGAGTCGGTGAAGGCTTGCCCGTAACCGGTCGAGCCATGGAAATCGATCGAGACCACCCCGTAGCCCTGGCTGGCGAAGATCCGCGGATTCCAGCGGAACGACCAGCTGTGATTGAACGAACCTTGCGGGCCGCCGTGGACGAACAGCAGCACCGGCAGCTTGCCCCCCACACCACCACTCGCTCCGGCCGGACGGTGGATCTGGCCCCAGACAGTGTCGCCGTTCGCGCCCTTGAAGCTGAAGCGCGCGGTGGTGACCGGGTTAAGCTGGGCCAGCTGGGCATCGTTGGCCCGGCTCAGCGAGCGCCCCGGCTTGCCCTTGTCGGCCAGATAGACCTTGGCCGGATTGGCCACGGCATCGCGAGTGAAGACGAAGCCGCCATTCTTCAGCGGCGTGACCGCACCGATCCGCCCTTCGCTGAGCCCTGCGGGTGCCAGCTTGAGCCGGGTTACCTTGCCGCTGGCGATGTCGATCCGGAACGCGGGATTGTCGAGCACGTCCTCGGCGGTGACGATCAGCGCTTTCGAATCCGGGGTCCAGGCAATCGAGCCGACCGAACGGTCCCAGTTCGCCGTCACGCTGCGGCGCTCATGGGTCTTGAGGTTCATCAGCTGAACCACTTGCCGGTCAGCCTCGTAACCGGCCGGGCCATCGCCGCCCAGGCCAGCCACTGACCGTCGGGCGAAGGGCTGGGCAGGGTATCGGCGGCGCGATTGTCTTTCGAGGCCTTGTGCGGGGCCTTGCCGTCGAGCATCGAGTGCCAGACATCGGTATCGGTTGAGAGCGGCTCGTTCCGGTCAGCCTGGCGCGCAACGAAGAAGGCGCTGGCCGAATCTGCTGCCCAGGCGAGTTCCTCAGCCCCGCCCGTCGGCTTGGTCGGTGTGTCGCCGGTCAGCACGCCCGGTGGTCCGTCAAGCGCGGCGCCGTCGCCTGCGATCTTGCCGTCGGCGCCCAGCTCAAAGGCGAAAGCGCGGCTGTAGTTGCCTGGGGCTTCCCAGGAATCCCAATGCCGCACGAACCTGGTGCCATCCGTGTAGTAGCGGCCGGTTCCGGGGCCGGGCGAACTGGTATCGCCGCTCTTGTCGCAGCCCAAGGTCGGGCAATCGCGTGCGACATCGCCCCAGACCAGCACGCGCTGACCATTGGGGGACAGCAGGAACCCGGCGACATCGGCCTTGAACGCGCTGGCCGCCACCGGCATGGCGACCGGTGCGGTCAGATCGAGCATCCACAGCTGGTCGCTGCCCGACTTGTCGGAAATGAAACAAAGCCGCTTGCCATCGGGGCTGAAGGCGGGGGTGTTCTCATTGGCATCGGCCAGATCGGCGATCCGCGCGGGCGCGCCGCCCCTGGTGGCAACGCGCCACAGCCCGGTCGCCCGCTTGTAGCTGGCCGGATCAGTATCGGTCTGCTGGTAGACCGCCCACATGCCATCGGGCGAGACCGCAGGCGCGGCAACGCGCTTCAGCGTCACCAGGTCTTGTTCGGTCATGGTCCGCTGGACGGTCTGGGCCGGCAGCGACGTGGCGGTAAGAGCGATGGCGAGCACGCCAAGCGCAGTCTTGAGTCTGCTCATGCCCGCAAGGTTAGCGGGAGAAGAGGGCCTGTCCTAGCCCTTCTTGCCAACGATCCGGGCAATTTCGACCGCGACCAGCTTTTCGACCAGCGGCGGCAGGTTGGTATCGAGCCATTCGGCGAGCGCTGGGCGCAGCAATTCGCGGACCATGCCTTCGAGCGAGGTTTCGCCCGAACGGACGATCTGCGGCGCGGCCGGGGGCTGGGCCATCATTGCCAGGGCGGCAAGCGATTCGCCGATCGAGCTGGCGGTCTGACTGGCGACCAGCGGCGGCACCCCGGCCTCGGCGTCGTCAACGCATTCGCCGATCGAAGCCAGATCGAGCACCTCGTCATCGTCCGCATCGATCTGCGCTGGGCGCTCGCTCACGCTGCGCGGCGCGGCTTGCGCTTCGCGGTTGTCGCGCGCGATCACTTTCTTGATCGACGCAAGGATTTCCTCAACCGAGGGTTCGCCTGCCTGGTGCATCGCCCTTGCCTCCAGTTCGCTCAGTGTCTTGACCTGTCCCGGCATGGGACAAGAATCACTGACCGCCTACTGAACCGTCCTGGGCCTTGGTGTCAACGGTGCGGGTGGCATCGACTTTGGGCTCGGGATCATTGCTCCAGTCCCAGATGCTGCCCGAAACGCGGTTGTAATTGGTGACCGGATCGTACAGTGCCCCGCCATCGAGCCCCAGATCGCGGGCCTCGGCCTTGCCCATTGCGGCGAGCAGGTTGAAGCCCGCGACATAGGCATTGCGCTTGGCGGTTTCGAGCTGGACCTGCGCGTTGAGCAGCTCGTTCTCGGCATTGAGGATTTCGATGATCGTGCGGTTGCCGACGGTGTTTTCGGCGCGAACCCCTTCAAGGCTGAGCGTCGCGGCATCGACTGCGGTCTGCGACGAGGCGATCAGCGACTGCGCGGCCTGCCACTGGGCATAGGCCGATCGCACCGCCGAGATCACGCTGCGTTCCACGCCGACCTGCTGCTCAAGTGCGGCATCCTGGCGGGCCTGCGCGGCGCGGCGCTGCGCGGCCGGCTGGCCGCCCTGGAACAGCGGGATAGTCGCCCGGACCCCAGCCGTGGTGGCAGTGCCCGACTGGATCGTGCTGGGCACCACACCGCCCCGTGTCCCAAGAAAGTCGGTATAACCGGCATTGGCGAAAGCACTGACGCGCGGCATGCGGCCGGCACTTGCAACCCGCACGTCAAAACCGGCGGCCTTGGCGCGTTCGCGTGCGGCGAGCAGGTCCGGGTTGTGGTCGAGCGCAAAATCGACCGCCTCATCGACATTGCTGGGCAGCCCCGCCAGCGGCGGCGGCGGCGCAAGGTTCTCGGGGGCCTTGCCAACGATCTGGATATAGCGTTCGCGCGCGGCGATCAGGTTGGCTTCGGCGCTGCGGACCTGGCCGCGGGCCAGCGCCAGACGCGATTCGGACTGGGCGACGTCGGTGCGGGTCAGATCGCCGATCTCAAACCGGTCCTTGGAGGCTTGCAGGTTGACTTCGAGCCGCTGGACATTGGCCTTGTTGAGCTTGACCACTTCCTGAGCCAGGATCACATCCATATACACCGTGACGGTCTGGGTGAAGATCCCGCTTTCGACCGCGCGCAGGTCTGACCGGCCGGCCACGACCCGGGTTTCGGCGGCGCGCACCGAATTCTTGATCCCGCCGCCGCTGTAGAGCGGATAGCTGAGCGTGGCTCCGGTATCGAGCGTGCGCGCTGACGACAAGACGCTGTAATTCGAACCCGATCTGCTGGTAAATTCTGTGTAGGTTGCAGTGCCCGAAAGCGAGGGCAGCCCCGGCGCGCGGGCGATCGGCACGCCTTCGTCGGTGGCGCGCTGCTGGGCGCGGGCGGCCTGGATCGTGGGGTTGGTGTTGTAGGCCATCACCAGCGCCTCGCGCAGCTCGTCGGCCAGCGAAGGCGATGCCGCCAGGCACATACCGCCGGCCAGCAGGGTCCAGCGCGTCAGGCGCGAAATCGCAGGCTTGGACATTGCTTCAAAAACTCCAGCTCTTGGGTGCGGCGAATTCAGCCAGCACGGGGATGCCAATGTCGGGCAGCGGCGCAAGCTGCACTGCGCCTCCAGCCTTGGTGCCCTTGGCGAGGCTGGTCACCCCGCGCCGGGCCAAACCGGTCACCACCCGTCCGCCTTCGGCGAGCGCCGCAACCAGAGAGGCGGGCAAATGCTCGATCGCGCCATCGATCAGCAGCAGGGTGAAACCGACTGATCCCGGCTTACCAGCGGCGGCCTCGGCCGCGCTCGCGACTTCGACCGACGCCCCCATGGCTTCGACCAACGCCGGCAGGTAGTTGCTGCCGCAGCTGACCACCAGCACCCGTTCGCCCGGCTGCGGTGCGGCTTCGGCCAGCATTTTGCCCTGGACCAGCGGGGCGGGCAGGGCGTGCCCGTCACCCAGCGGAATCGCCCGGTCGATATAGGCGTGGCCGCGCGCACTGGCGGGCACGAAGTCTTCGCGGGCAACCGCGGACATCGCGGCCAGCACGGCCTCCTGGTTGACCCCGCTGACGCGCAGCTGGCTGTCGATCATCGCCCGGCGGGCGGCGGAACTATCGATCGCAGTGGCAACAGTCATGAATTCAGGCCCTTTTCGCGCACTGTATTACACACACAAAACAGTTAGGCAACCACCCGGCGAGCGGCGCCCGGCTTGCGCCCGGCCGCGCGGAGCGGCTTTGACGACAAGGCTGCCTAGCGCCTATGGGGGCCGGGCTGCCAGTTCAAGAGGAATTCGGACCATGACCGACCGGGTGACCATCCGCGAAGAGGATCTGATCGAAAGCGTTGCCGATGCGCTGCAATACATCAGCTATTTTCACCCGATGGATTACATCCGCGCGCTGGGCGATGCCTATGAAGCCGAACAGGGCCCCGCGGCCAAGGATGCGATTGCCCAGATCCTGACCAACAGCCGGATGTGCGCCGAAGGGCACCGGCCGATCTGCCAGGACACCGGGATAGTCAACGTTTTCGCCCGATGGGGCCAGGATTGCTGGCTCGATTCGAAACTGTCCTTGCAGGACGTGGTCGATGAAGGCGTGCGCCGGGCCTACCTCAACCCCGAGAACAAGCTGCGCGCCTCGGTGCTGGCGGACCCGGCCTTCACCCGCCGCAACACCCGCGACAACACCCCGTGCGTGCTGCATGTGACCATGGTGCCGGGCAGCAAGGTTTCGATCGATGTCGCGGCCAAGGGCGGCGGCTCTGAGAACAAGTCGAAGTTCAAGATGATGAATCCCAGCGACAACATCGTCGACTGGGTGATCGAGATGTTGCCGCAGATGGGCGCAGGCTGGTGTCCGCCGGGCATGCTGGGGATCGGGATCGGCGGCACGGCCGAGCATTGCATGCTGCTGGCCAAGCAATCGCTGATGCAGCCGATCGACATGGCGCAGCTGAAGGCACGCGGTGCGAAGTCCGATACCGAAGCGATGCGGATCGAGATCTTTGACCGGGTCAACGCGCTGGGGATCGGTGCGCAGGGGCTGGGCGGGCTCTCGACCATTCTCGACGTCAAGATCCTCGATGCGCCGTGCCATGCCGCGGGCAAGCCGGTGGCGATGATCCCCAACTGCGCCGCTACCCGCCACGCGCACTTCACGCTCGACGGCTCGGGGCCGACCTTCCTCGAAGCCCCCAAGCTGGATGAGTGGCCCGATGTTCAGTGGACCCCCGACAAGGCCGCCAAGCGGGTCGATCTCGATAAACTCACCGCTGAAGAGGTGCGCGGCTGGAAGCAAGGTGACCGGCTGCTCCTGAATGGCAAGATGCTGACCGGGCGCGACGCTGCGCACAAGCGGATCCAGGATATGCTCGCCAAGGGCGAAGAACTGCCGGTCGATTTCAAGGGCCGTGCGATCTACTACGTCGGTCCGGTCGATCCGGTTCTCGGCGAAGTGGTTGGCCCTGCGGGACCCACCACCGCGACCCGGATGGACAAGTTCACCACGATGATGTGCGAGCTGGGCCTCTTGGTGATGATCGGCAAGGCCGAGCGCGGCCAGGGCGCGACCGAAGTGATCGCCAACAGCAAGACCGCCTACCTGATGGCAGTCGGCGGCGCAGCCTATCTGGTCAGCCGCGCGATTCGCGAAGCCAAGGTGGTGGCTTTCGAGGATCTGGGGATGGAAGCGATCTACGAGTTCACGGTCGAGGACATGCCGGTCACTGTCGCGGTCGATTCGGAAGGCAACAATGTCCACCAGCTCGCTCCGCTGGTCTGGAAAGAGAAGATCGCGCGCGAAAAGCTGCTGGGTTGACACTTCGACCAACGCCCTGTGCGCTTCGACCAAGCCGCTGGTCATTCGGGTGCGGCATCGGCTAACGCTGTGGGTGCAATGGAACAACAGTCGCTCCAACCCGCGCGGGTCCCCGCCCGCACCGTGCTTGCCTCGATTGCGGGGCTTTGGCTGTGTTACCTGGTCCTGATCTCGCTACGCTCGGCGCTGCTCGATCAGACCCATTTCTGGGAAATGCTGGGCCTGCGCTCGTTTGTGACCCTGGCCGGGATCGTGGTGACTGCGATGGCATGGTCGATCCTGCGGCTGTTCGACCATCGCCGGGTCGGGGTGCGCATGGTGATTGCCGCAGGAGTGATGCTGCCCGCGGCGCTGGCGCTGGCAGTGATCAACACCCAGGTCTTCAAGGGGATCGACAAGCGCACTTTCAAGGAAATGCGCAACCCCAGCGAAGTCCAGATCCGCCATGACACGGCCGGCAATGTCCTGGTCGATGTGCCCGATCCGCCCGAACTGACCCCCGCGCAGTTGGCCGAACTGCAGAAGAAATTCGCCGAACAGGGGCTGTGGCGGCAACTGACCGATATCGCGATCGGCCGCTATTTCCTGCTGCTGGCCTGGGCCGCACTGTACTTCGCGATGGTCAATGC
The DNA here is from genome assembly GCA_018334165.1 of Sphingomonadales bacterium. GTDB lineage: Bacteria > Pseudomonadota > Alphaproteobacteria > Sphingomonadales > Sphingomonadaceae > Novosphingobium. Next base: position 35,095 of record JAGXTB010000247.1, read on the forward strand.
CGAACAGGCCCGCGCGGCCGAGCGCCGCGAGGGTGAGTACAAACGCGCAGCCAAGGCGTCCGAGCTCAGATCGCTGCGCTATCAGGTCAACCCGCATTTCTTGTTCAACACGCTGAATTCGCTTTCGGCACTGGTCATGACTGGCAAGGGCGCGGCGGCCGAGCAGATGATCCAGACGCTGTCTTCGTTCTACCGCCGCAGCCTGGCCGAAGATCCGACCGGCAACGGCACGCTCGATCAGGAAGTGGCGCTGCAACGCGCCTATCTGGAAATCGAGGCGGTGCGGTTCCCCGAACGGCTGCTGACCCACTTCGATATCCCCGCCGCGCTCGAGGATGTTGGGGTCCCCGGCATGATCCTGCAGCCATTGGTCGAAAATTCGGTCCGCTATGCCGTTACCCGGACCAGCAAGCCGGTGACCGTGACGATCGCCGCGCGCGAGGAATATGGCCGACTGGTGATCGAGGTCAGCGACAATGGCCCCGGCGCCGACAAGGCCGCCAAGGGTTTCGGGATCGGGCTTGCCAATGTCCGCGACCGGCTGGCCGCGCGCTATGGCGAAGAAGGCAGCCTGACCTCGGGTCCGGCCGAGGGGGGTGGGTGGCGCTCGGTCATTCGCCTGCCGCTGGAACGCCATGGCTGAGCCCGCTGTGCTCTCAACTCTGGTGGTCGATGACGAACCGCTGGCGCTGGAGCGGATGGAACATATCTGCGCCGGCCTGGCGCAGCTCAGAGTTGTTGGCACCGCCCGCGATGGCACGTCAGCGCTCGCCGCAATCGAACAATTGCAGCCCGAGCTGGTTCTGCTCGACATGACCATGCCCGAGCTTGACGGGCTGGCCGTGGCCCGCGCGCTGACCCGGCGTGAGCAGGCCCCGGCGGTGATCTTCGTTACTGCGCATGACAATTTCGCGGTCGAGGCCTTCGATCTCGACGCGGTGGATTATGTCCTCAAGCCGGTCACGCCCGAACGGCTCGAACGCGCGATCGCCCGGGCTGTCGCCCGCCGCTCGATCCGCGAGCGCGGCGAAGCGGAATGGCTGAGCGAGTTCTGGGTGCCTTACCGTTCTGAACTGCTGCGGATCGCCGCTGCCAATGTCGACCGGATCGATGCCGAACGCGATTATGTGCGCTTGCACGTCGGGCAACGCAGCTATCTGCTGCTCCAGACTGTCTCCGGGCTGGAGGCCAGGCTCGATCCCGAACGCTTCATCCGCCTCCACCGCTCAACCATCCTGCGCCGCGATCGGATCACCGGCCTGCGCCACGATGGGCTGGGGGTTTGGTCGGCCGAGCTTGACGACGGCACCCAAGTGCGAATCGGCCGAACCTATCTTTCGCGTGCCAAGGCGATGGCGGGGCGCTAATACCGGGTCCGAACCATGGCCCTGATCTTTCTCTTCATCCTCGGCATCGGCAATTTCGCCGCGCACAAGGCCGTGCTCGAAAGCCACCATCCGCTGCTCGAACGGGTGCCGCTATTCTACCAGCTGCTGGGCGGGCGTTTTTCGCTGCTGGTCGAATTTGCCATGCTGCTTGGGGCGATGCTGATGGTCGCGCAAGGCTCGTTTGGCTGGGCGCTGTTCTATGGCGTCTACACCGCTTTCAACGCGTTTTCGGCCTGGCTGATCATCAGCGGGCGGATCTGATGGTCACCCTGCTCCATGTCAGCGATCTGCATTTCGGCGCTGAAGACCGCGATGCGCTCGATTGGTTCGCCCAGGCGGTCCGGCGCGAACGGCCCGCTGCAGTGCTGTGCACCGGCGATCTGACCATGCGCGGATCGGCGCGCGAATATGCCCTCGCCCAGGCCTGGCTAGCCAAGCTGCCGGTGCCGGTCGCGCTGGTGCCGGGCAACCATGACGTGCCTTACTACCACCACATGGTCCGCCGCCTGACCACGCCCTATGCCCGCTACCGCGCGCTGGAGGCGAGCATGACTGCGCCGGACCTTCCAGGGATTGCCGTGGTCCCGCTCAAGACCATTGCCCGCGCCCAGCTCAGGCTCAACTGGTCGAAGGGGCGGGTCAGCAACCGCGATCTCGATGTGACCGCCCAGGCGCTGGAACGCCAGCGTGACCGGCCCTTGCGGATCGTGATCGGGCACCACCCGCTGGTTGATGCCGATACCGATAGCGCTGGTTCCACGCGTGGCGGCAAACGCGCGTTGGCCGCGCTGGCGCGGGCCGGGGCACAGGTCGTGCTTTCGGGTCATGTCCACGATGCCTTCGACATGACCGTCGAGGCCGATGGTTTGCCAGTGCGGTTGATTGGCGCGGGAACCCTGTCGCAGCGGCTGCGCTCCACCCCGCCCAGTTTCAATAGGCTGGTCTGGGACGGCGAAGTGCTCAAGGCAGAACAGCAGAGCCTCTCCTGAAACCAAAAAGGGCGGCCCCGCGGGACCGCCCTCTTGTTTTCCAGAAATTCGAAGGATTAGCGCTTCGAGAACTGGAAGCTCTTGCGGGCCTTGGCCCGGCCGTACTTCTTGCGTTCGACCACCCGGCTGTCGCGGGTCAGGAAGCCGGCGGCCTTGACCACACTGCGCAGCGCAGGCTCAAACTTGGTCAGCGCGGTGGCGATACCGTGCTTGACCGCGCCGGCCTGGCCCGAAAGCCCGCCGCCCTTGACGGTGGCGATGACGTCGTACTGGCCGGCCCGGTCAGCGACCTGGAACGGCTGGTCGATCACCAGGCGCAGGGTCGGGCGCGCGAAGTAGACATCCTGGTCGCGGCCATTGACCACGATCTTGCCCGAACCAGGCTTGATCCAGACGCGGGCAACCGCGTCCTTGCGGCGGCCGGTGGCATAGGCACGGCCCTGGGCGTCGATCTGCTTTTCGCGCAGCGGCGCAGGCGGTGCGGCGGGGGTTTCCGCGGCGACCGACAGGTCGGCCAGATCGGTGAGGGTATTGTCAGACATCAGGCACCCACCTTGTTCTTGCGATTGAGGGCAGCAACGTCGAGCGGCTGGGGCTGGGTGCCCGCATGCGGATGCTCGGCACCGGCGTAGAGGTGAAGCGCACGCATCTGGTTGCGGCCGAGCGGTCCACGCGGGATCATGCGTTCAACCGCCTTTTCGAGCACGCGCTCGGGGAAGCGGCCGTCGAGCACCTTGGCAGCGGTCACTTCCTTGATCCCGCCGGCATAACCGGTGTGCTTGTAATAGGTCTTTTCGCTGCGCTTGTTGCCCGTGAACTTCACCTTGTCGGCGTTGATCACGACCACATGGTCGCCGCAATCGACGTGGGGGGTGAAGCTCGGCTTGTGTTTGCCGCGCAGGTGGTTGGCAATGATCACCGCGAGGCGGCCGACCACCAGACCATCGGCATCGATCAGATGCCAGTTCTTTTCCACCTCGGCCGGTTTGATCGACCGGGTGATCTTGCTGAGCGCCTTCATGGCCAGCTTTCCTCTATTCTTAAGGAGTGATTCTGCGTGTTCCGCGCGATTCGGGACGGGCCCAATTCACGCGAAGGCGCGCCCTTTCGGCGAAAGGGGCGGACAAGTCAAGCTTTTGCGGGGCTTTGCCGAGAGGTAAAATAATACCGCGCAGAGATCAGAGAGCGCCGGCCTGGAAAGTCCAGATCTCGCGCGACACCCTTCTGGTTCCGGCCAGCAAGGTCACGACCGTGCGCTCGATCGAGCTTGGCAGGCCGCAGGGCAGCAACGTATCGACCCTGGTCACAACCTCGATCCGGCCTTCCGCACCGCCTGCCAATGCCACGGTTCGCGACTGGCGGTGTTCGCCTGGCGGGATCCGCAACAGATCGACCGGCCAAGGTGATCTGGGCTGGGCCTGCAGCGCCTGAGAAACGAACCGGGTACCCAATTGCAAGTTCTCGCTGGGCATGCCGGTTCCGGCCAGGACCGCCGTTGCCCGCGTGGTCATTTCGTCGCGCGCACGAAGATCGGCCTGACCGCTTACCTGGCCGGCAAGGATCGTGCCGCTTGAATCGATCCGCACGGGAAACATCCCGGTGTCTTCGCGGCGGCGCTCAACCTCGGCCAGACCGTTCAGCAATGGCGGTACATCGACGCTGACGTCGACCAGCTTTCCATCCAGCAGAAAGCCGCTCTCGGCCGGAGCGAAGCGGACCGCATAGCGGCGGGTGACTTTGATCTGCTTGCCATCCGACAGTTCGCGGATGACAGTTCGCGACAGGATCAGCTGTTCAAAGGGCGGCGCGAATCGGGCCTGCGGCCCAGAGACATCGGCCCGGGCCAGTTCAACCGGTGCCAGTGCAGTCAGCAGGACTGCAGCACCGGCAAGCAGACACGCCCGCGCGCTCATGCGGCGAGCTCTTGCGCCAGAACAGGATGCGGATGCGTTCCACCAATCCGCGCGAAAGCGGAATTGGACAGAGTCGCCGCACCATCAATCGGCATGCCGGCCTCCTAAGCCCTTGTCCCCAGCCAGTTCAATCGTCCGGCTCGATCGCCGAAACCGCAATATTGGCGCAGGCTGGGAGCGTTTCGTCAAGTAATTGTACCGATGTCCCGGCACCTGGACAATCGTACAGTTTCGCCCTCGCTCAGGTCGAGAAAGTAAACCATTGAGAAAAATAGACTAGTTATGTTCAAGTCGATGTGCACCCCAAACTGTGGCGAGCACCAGCAAGGCCCCGGTCAATTGGTGCAGCGCAGCCAGCCACAGCGCAACTCCGCTCCAAACAGTCGCGATTCCCAGCAGGATCTGGATCCCAAAGGCACTATGGATCGCGATCGAGGCGCGCCGGTCGAGCACTCGCAGCTTGCGCGCCAGCACGATCAGGATCGCGACCACCACCCAGGCCCACCAGCGGTGAATGAAGTGAACCAGATAAGGGTCGCTCACCAAGGCATGCAAGATACCCTGCGACCAATCGATTCCGGCCGGAACAAATTGCCCCTGCATCAGCGGCCAGGCGTCCCAGTTGAACCAGTTGCCACCCGCGACCGGCCCGGCCCGAATACCCGCCTGCAAGGCGCCATAGATCAACTGCAGCGCCAGCGAGCCCAGCGCCAGTGCTCCCCACAAGGTCATCCTGGCCTTGCCCTCGCCACGTGCGCGGGCGCGCAGGTCAAGCGCGGTCCAAGCCAGGGCGGACAGGGTAATCAAGGCCAGCATCAAGTGGGTCGCCAGCCGCAGGTGGCTCACCTTGACATCCTGCGTCAGCCCCGATGTGACCATCCACCAGCCGACCGCGCCTTGCAGCCCGCCCAGTGCCAGCAGCCCAAGCAGCCGCGGCTTGAACCCGTCGGGAATCGCCTTCTTGGCCCAGAACCAGGCCAGCGGCAGCGCAAAGGCCAGCCCGATGACGCGCCCCAGCAGCCGGTGGAACCATTCCCAGAAGTAGATGTACTTGTACTCGTCCAGCGTCATTCCGGCCGGGCCGTTGACTTCGGTGTACTGCGGGATCTGCTTGTAGGCCTCGAACTCGGCTTGCCAGTCGGCCTCGTTCAGCGGCGGCAAGGTGCCAGTGACCGGTTGCCATTCGGTGATCGAAAGCCCGCTTTCAGTCAGCCGGGTGATCCCGCCGACCAGCACCATGAACACTACCAAAGCGGTCACCGCCCACAGCCAGCGAGCCAGCGCCAGCGGGCGGGCGGTTGCTTGAATCGATGTGGCTGACATGGGCGTTCCTCTGCGACGACGCGCGGCAAAGCGCAAGCATCAAACGGCGAAAGACCGCACTTGCCCCTTGATAGACGATACAACGTCACATACATGCACCGCGTGCGTGACGCTTTGGTCTTGATTCGCAACCGGCTGGACCGGGTTGGCGTGCTCCTTTCGGGGCTTTGCGCGCTGCATTGCCTGGCCGGGCTGTTGCTGGTCGTGGGTCTGGGGCTGGGCGGTGGTGTGTTGATGGCCCCGGTGATTCACCGCGTCGGCCTGGCACTGGCGATCGGCGTTGGCGCAATCACTCTGGTCATGGGCGTGGTCCGCCACGGTGATCCGCTGCCTTTGCAGGTTGGCGCGGCGGGCATCGCCTTCATGGCCTTTGCGCTATTCGTCGGACACGGAACCGAAGAAGCGGTGCTGACGATCCTTGGCGTTGCCTTGCTGGCATGGGCGCATCTGCGCAACTTGCGCCATAGTCTCTGATTGCTATGGGCGGGGCATGACTGCCCAGCTTTCCCTGACCGTAAACGGCGAACTCCGCCACGCTGCACCCGGCTCTGTGGCCGACTTGGTGCGTTGTCTCGAACTCGATCCGGCCAAGGTCGCGGTTGAGCGCAATGGCGCAATCGTGCCGCGCTCGACGCTCACCGATGTCGTACTGGCGGATGGCGATGTGCTGGAGATCGTCCACTTCGTCGGTGGTGGGCAGGGCGATGACACCTGGACTGTCGCCGGCCGGACCTTCCGTTCGCGGCTGATTGTCGGCACCGGCAAGTACAAGGATTTCGAACAGAACGCCGCTGCGGTCGAAGCCGCGGGCGCCGAAATCGTCACGGTCGCAGTGCGCCGGGTCAACGTCAGCGACCCCAAGGCCCCGATGCTGACCGACTTCATCGATCCGAAGAAGATCACCTACCTGCCCAACACTGCCGGGTGCTTCACTGCCGATGACGCAATCCGCACCCTGCGGCTGGCGCGCGAGGCCGGCGGCTGGGACCTGGTCAAGCTGGAAGTGCTGGGCGAGGCGCGCACGCTCTATCCGGACATGCGCGAAACGCTGAAGGCCTGCGAAGTTCTGGCGGGTGAAGGCTTCCTGCCGATGGTCTATTGCGTCGATGATCCGATCGCGGCCAAGCAGCTGGAAAGCGCGGGCGCGGTCGCGGTGATGCCGCTGGGCGCGCCGATCGGTTCGGGGCTTGGCATCCAGAACCGGGTTACGATCCGCCTGATCGTCGAGGGTGCTTCGGTGCCGGTGCTGGTCGATGCCGGGGTCGGCACCGCCAGCGACGCCGCGGTGGCGATGGAGCTGGGCTGCGACGGGGTCTTGATGAACACCGCGATCGCCGAGGCCAAGGACCCGCTGCGGATGGCCCGGGCGATGAAGCTGGCGGTCGAGGCCGGGCGCCACGCTTATCTGTCGGGCCGGATGGCGACGCGCAAATATGCCGATCCGTCGAGCCCGCTGGCGGGTCTTATCTAGATTCTGTTCCGCTCGCGCGGAAGCAACACCGGCCCCCTCCCGGCCACCCACATCCTGGGGTTACCCTATGGGTGGCCGGAAGGGGAGCGGGCCGGTGTTGCGCCTGTTTCAGCTTGTCTGAAACAGATTCTAGAAGCTCTTGCGCAGGGTGATGATCACAAACCGCGATTCGCCGCCCTCATAGCCGCGCCCTTCGCCGGTTTCGGTTTCGACTTCGGCCCAGTCACCGGCTTCGGCATAAAAGCCGCGCAGTTCCGCTTCGCTGGGGTAGTTGTAATAGCGCCCCAACCGGTCGCGGCCTTCGCCCCCGGCGGTCTTGTAGGTCGCAACATGCCAGCCGCCCGGTTTGAGCGCCCGCCAGACCCGCTCCAAGATGCCGACCAGCCCGGCACGCGGGACATGCAGCAGCGAATAGGCGGCAACCACGCCGTCATAGGCCTCCACCGCATCCAGCTCGTCGAAGCGCATCACCCGCACCGGACGGCCCAGCCGGGTTTCGGCCTGGGCGGCCATCTCGGGCACCCCGTCGCTGGGCTCGACGCTAAAGCCCAGCGCCTCCATATGCGCCGCATCGCGCCCCGATCCGCAGCCCAGTTCCAGCACCAGCGCGCCGGGGGCCAGCCGCTCAAGAAACGGATCAAGGTGACGTCCGATCCCGCCCGGGCCGCTGGCGGCATAGTTGGGCGCTTCGCTGGCATAGAAAGCCAGGGTCGCTGGATCGAATTCGGCCATGGTGTTCCTTACCCCTTGCTCCGCCTATGTCCCTAAAGCGATTTAAGCCGCGCGCTAGCCACTGTGGTTAACGCGATGATAACCAAGTTCTGGTCAAGTGAACCCGTTCCAACCGGGGGCTTGTCATGGGTAATACGGGTACGGCATCGCTGACCATCGCCGAACTGCGCGAATTCGCTGGCTTCTCGGCCGCCGAGCAGCGTTATATCAAGCGCAGCCTCGATATCGGCCTGGGGCGGCAGGATGCGTTCAAGCTGTGGGCCCGCGATGCGAGCGAAAACGCCTCGATCCGCAGCCAGTATGTTGCCTATCAGGAGCTGAAGAGCCTGCGCGGGAGCATTCCGGCCGAAACCGGGTTCGATGCGCTCGAAGCTTTCATGGGCAAACTGGTGCGGGTCGCCGCCTTCGATATCGCCCAGGACCGCCTCACCTGTTTTTCCGCCTTCCGCTTTCTCTATGAGCGGCTGCTGGGCGCCGAAGTGCGTCCGTTCCTGCCCAGCGCTTTTTGCGCGGCCAGTGCCTTGCCGCAGATCCGCCCGGACCGGCGCAAGCACTTGTTGCAATCGATCAGCGAAGCCGCGGCGACCGCACCCGGCTGGTCAGCCCGCGAGCCAAGTTTCTATCCGGAGTGGGTGGAAAAAGAGGCGGCGTAAGAGTTTTCTCCCCTCGTAACTTCAAATAAACCATTCAGGCGCAGTTTCGCGGGTGCAACGCCCGGGGAATCGTCTGTGACCACCATTGCCATCGATGGATTGAGCGAAGAGGAATTCCGTCGTTCGATTGAAAGCGGCCTGCGCCGCGGCCGGGCTGACGAAGCCGTGGCCAAGCTGCGCGAGCTGATCGAGCCTTTTGCCGGCGAAGACCGGATCCTTCCGCACCGCTTCCTCACCATTGATGCAGCCGACCTGGAACTGGTGGGTTGGCAGGGGCTGAAGGACCGCATCCGCCGCTACGATCGCCCTGGCCGATTGGTCACCGCGGTTTCGATCGCGTTCGGCTGGCCGGGTGAGGATCTGCCCCAACCCGACGCCGACGGCCGGGTCAGCCCCCTGGTCGAAGTGGGCTATTACAATGACGACGCCTTTCCCTTTTCGCGCAGCGGGCGCGAGGATCTGCTCGACGGCTATTCGTTTCACGGTTGCACCTGGGGCGATGACTGCGTGGGTTCGGATACCGCGCTGGCGCTTGAAGGGATCAGCGACCTGCACGGCGCGCTGGCCGCGCTCGAAGCGCGGCTGCTCGCCAGCGACGATCCCGATCCCGACGCGATCTGCGCCGGCTCGCTGGGCGCCTGCCTGCTTTCGGCACTGCTTTACCAGGCCGTGGCTGACAAGGTTGCCGAAGCGGGATTGCCGCGCCCGCTGTGCGTGATGGCCGGCAGCAACGGGGTCTATCCTTACTTCGACGCGCCGGTCACCGGCATGCCGATGGACGTGCTCAAAGCCGCACGGGCCCATGACGAGGAAGACAATCCCTTCGACACCGGGGTCCCGGGCCCGCGCTATTCCAGCCTGGTGATGACCGGGATCAAGCGTGCGCCCAAGCGGGCGGTGCTGGTGCTGGAGGAAAGCGAAGAGGAAATGGCGGTGCGAATCGCCAATCTGCGCGGGCTGGCCCACGGCCACCCGGAAGCCGCGCCGTCAGCGCCTGCGGAATTCCCCGAGCTGCCCGAAGTTGCGGCGGCTCTGCCAACCGACGAAGCAATCATCGATTCGCCGATCAGCCCCTTGATGACCAAGAAGCCCCACGGCCCCTCTGGCCAGGGCTGGGATTTCCGCGACATGCTGAGCCCGCGCGATCCCGATTCGCCCGGCGAACCTGCCCAGCAGATCGAGCCCGATTTTTCCGACTGGGACGAGCCCCAGCCGGAACCCGCTGGGGACAGCTGGGAAGAGGTTGAGCAAGCCGGTCCGTCTGAGCCGGATCTTGACGATCTGCCGGCCATGGACATCGATCCGGTCCGCGATAAGCCGGTCGAACCGGGCTTCTCGCTGGTCGAAGTGAACCTGCAGGAACGGCTGCAATCGCTGTTGGCCAGTCCGGTTGTGCCGCTGGCCCCGGAACCGGAAAGCATCGCCGAACCCGAACCGGCTGACGAGACGAGCCTTGCCGCTGTTGAGCCGGAGCCAATTGCGGCCCACAGCCAGGTCACCGTGCCGGACTGGCCGCTGGGGCTGGGCTGGCTGGAGGAGGACGAAACCGCCGGCCCGGTTGCTGCGGTGCTGGCCGCGGACCCGCCAGCCGAATCACCGCTGAAAGAACCCAGGCCCTCGCTATGGGCGCGGCTGCGCGATGTGCTGGCCGCGCTGCGCCGAACTCCTCCCGCACCGCGGAGCCGAAAATTGCGCCCCTAGGCCCTGCATTCGAATTTTTCGCGCCCGCGCATTTTCCAAATCGACAAAGCCAAAACAAACGTGCATGCAGTCGCGCGGCCCGCCATGCGCGGGCATCGGGTAACACTAAGGGGATTCCCAAATGAAGAAGATCGCACTGTTCGCTGCCATTGCTGCCGGTTCGCTGGCTGTTGCCGCTTGCGGCGAAAAGAAGGAAGAAGCCGCTCCGGCCGCTACCGAAGAAGCCGCTCCGGAAGCTTCGGCTGCTGGTTCGGAAGACGCTTCGGCTGCCGCTTCGGGCGACGCCGCTGCCGCTTCGAGCGAAGAAGCCAAGTAAGCTTCTGCTCGGCTTCGGCTGAGCGAGCTTCGGCTCAAAAGAACAAGGCCGGGCCGGCGGGTGTGGACCACTGCCGAGCCCGGCCTTTTCTGGTGCCCGATCGAATCGCGTTTCAGGGCTGGGCAGGCCATTCCTCGACGATCAGGTAGGCAACGGTGGTCTTGCCGATATTGACCGCTTCGTGCCACTCGGTTCCGGCACTGGTGAAACTCGATCCAGTCTTGATGGTTGCCACTCTGGTGCCTTTGGCATCGGTCAGCCGCATCACCCCGCCACTCAGCGCATAGCCAAAATTGGCTGGGTGGAAATGGCGCTCGTGCCCGGTGCCCGGCTTGAAGGTGCATTTGAGCACCCGGTTTGTGGCGGATTGCGACAGCAATTCGCAGGCCGGCTGACCCTTCCAGCCCGCCACAAGCGCGTCGGGCAATTTGCCATCGCGCGCCCCGATCAGACAGCAAGCCGCCGCCCAGACCGCAACTGTGCGCGCTGCGGTGGGCCTCATCCCTTGTAGAGTGCGTCGAGCCGCTCGCCATACCGCGCTTTCAGCTTGTGGCGGCGGATTGACTGCTTGGGGGTCAGTTCTTCGTTGTCGATCGTGAAGGCCTCGTCGGCGAAAGCGAACTGGCGGACTTTCTCGATCACGCTGAGGTCCTGATTGACCCGGTCGATCGCGGCGCGGACCGCGCTGCGGAAGGCGGGCAGGTCCTGCAGCGCCTTCATGTCGAACTTCTCGCCATTGGCCTGGGCCCATTCGATCGCCCATTCGGTATCGGGTACGACCAGTCCGACGATGTAGGGGCGGCGATCGCCCACGACCATCGCCTGAGCGATCTCGCTTTGCAGCGTCAGCAGCCCCTCAACCCGCGCGGGCGAAATATTGTCGCCCTTGTCGTTGACGATCATGTCCTTCTTGCGGTCGGTGATCACCAGTCGCCCGGCCTCGTCCAGGTGGCCGATATCACCGGTATGCAGCCACCCGTTCTGCAGCGCCTTGTCGGTTTCACCTTTGTTGCGCCAATAGCCGTGCATCACCAGCTCGCCGCGGACCAGGATCTCGCCGTCCTCGGCGATCTTGACCTCAACCCCGTTGAGCGGCGGACCAACGGTGTCCATCTTGAGCCCGGCCGCCGGGCGGTTGCATGAAATCACCGGGCCGGCCTCGGTCTGGCCATAGCCCTGGAGCATGGTCAGTCCCATCGATTCGAAGAACACCCCCACTTCCGGGCTGAGCGGCGCGCCGCCCGAGACCATTGCCTTGATCCGCCCGCCAAAGCGCCCCCGGATCTTTGGGCGCAGCGTGCGCTCAAGGATCAGGTCCATCGGCTTGTCGCGCCAGCGGCCCTTGCCGCCGGCCTTGCTGGCCCCGATCCGCATCGCCCGGTCCATCAGGAAATTGGCTACCTTCCCCTGCTTTTCGACCTGCTTCATGATCCGCGCGCGCAGCACTTCGAACAGCCGCGGGACTACGACCATGATCGTCGGACGGGTTTCCTCGATGTTGGAGGCGAGCTTTTCGAGCCCCTCGGCATAATAGATCTGCGCGCCGGTCGAGATCGGCAGCATCTGCCCGCCGGTATGCTCGTACGCATGGCTGAGCGGCAGGAACGAGAGGAACGCGTCGTCCTCGTCGAGCCCGAAATCCTCGGCCAGAATCCGCGCCGCGCCATCGGCATTCATCAGCATCGCGCCGTGGTGCTGCATTACTCCGCGCGGGCTTCCGCCGGTGCCGCTGGTGTAGATCAGGCAGGCGGTATCATTGCGCCCGATCGCGGCGATCCGCGCTTCGACGGCTGCACGCTCTTGCCCGCCGTCACCCGCGATCAGCGCCTGCCAGTCGTGATAGTCATAGCCTTCGGCCTGGGCGATCCGCAGCGGCTCGATCCCGATGACGTGCTTGGCGATGCCAGAACGGATCACCGCGCCCAGCAAGGGCTTGGCCAGCTTGTCATTGGCGACCACTACCGCACTGGCACCCGAATCCTCCTGGATATGCATGTGGTCGCGCTCGGTATTGGTGACATAGGCTGGCACCGTGATGCAGCCCGCGGCCATGATCCCGAAATCGGCGATGCACCATTCGGGCCGGTTCTCGGAAACCAGCATCACCCGGTCGCCGTCTTTCAGGCCCAGCTTGCGCAAGCTCACGGCCAGGCAGCAGACTTGCCGCGCCACTTCGGCCCAGCTCAATGCCTGCCATTTGCCGCCTTGCTTGGCCCACAGGAACGGCGCATCGCCTTTGGCATCGGCGCGCGCCAGAAACAGTTCAACCAGGTTCCTGCGTGTCGGCAGGTCAGAGATATCAACCACGTGCAGCGCCCCTTTCGCGTGCATCCTTTGTCCCGGCATCCTGACTAAGACGCCTCGGCGCGCCTCGCAAGCTATTCGCTGATCGCTTTGCCTTCGCTGCGTGGATCAGCCGCGCCTTGCAGCTTGCGCCCGTCGATCCGGATCGCCTGGGCCTTGAACGAGATCGAGGCGCGGAACTGCAGATCGGCGTGGCCCAGCTGGCTAAGCGCCGGACCCATGGCTTCAAGCGCGGTACCCTTCTCCAGGTAGACCGTGTTGCCACCCGGCGCGAACAGCACCGGCAGGGCCAGCGCCTGGTCGGGCGGCAGGTCCCAGTCGAGCACGCCAATCAACGCCCGGATCACTTGCGCGGGGATCGTGGTGCCCCCGGCGGCGCCGACCACCAGCACCAGCTTGCCGTCGGGCCCGAAGACCAGCGTCGGCGACATCGAGCTGCGCGGGCGTTTGCCGCTGTCAGGCCGGTTGGCGACCAGGCGGCCGTCCTTTTCGGACTGCATGTCAAAGTCGGTCAGCTCGTTGTTGAGGAAGTAGCCGCCGACGATCAGCCCCGATCCGAAACCGCTTTCGATGGTCGAGGTATAGCTCACCGCATTGCCCGCGCGGTCGACTACCGAGATGTGCGAGGTGCCGTATTCCTCGGCATAGGGCGCATCGGCGCGGGCCAGCTTTTCGGCCCCCGGCGGGGTCCCGGCGCTGACGCTGGGCATGGTCTTGGCCGGATCGATCAGTGCCGAACGGCTGGCGAGATACTTGGCGTCGATCATCCCGGCGACCGGCACTTCGACGAAATCGGCATCAGCCGAATAGCGTGCACGGTCGGCATAGGCGAGGCGCTGGCTTTCGGCGATCAGGTGCCAGGACGTGGGCGAATCCTTGCCCAGTTTCGCCATGTCAAAGCGTTCAAGCTGACCCAGCGTTGCCAGCACCGTTGTCGCGCCTGAGCTCGGCGGGCCCATCCCGCAGATCTTGTAACGGCGGTACTGCGCGCAGACCGGCGCGCGGTTCTTGGCCTGATAGGAAGTGACGTCGCTTTCCACCATTGGCGCAGGCGCGCGCGGCGCGGTGGTGACCTTGGCGACAATCGCCTTGGGGTTGGCGCCGGCATAGAACGCCTGCTCGCCCTGGTCGGCGATCGCCTGCAAGGTATCGGCCAGCGCCGGGTTCTTGATCACGGTGCCGACCGGCAACGGTTCGCCATCGGCGCCATAGTAGAGCGCGCGGCCTTCCTCGGTCAGCGCGGCGACGCGTTTGGAGCTCTTCAGTGCATTGTGCAGCCGCGGGGTCATGACAAAGCCATCGCGCGCCAGCTTGATCGCCGGGGCATAGAGCGCAGCCCAGGGCAGGCGGCCATGCGCGCGGTGGGCTTTGGCGGCGAGTGCAATGTTGCCCGGAACCCCAACGCTGGCCCCGCCCGGCACCACGTCCAGATAGGTCAGCTGCTTGCCGTCCTTGACGAACCATTTGGGGCTGGCCGCGGCGGGAGCGGTTTCGCGCCCGTCGAAGGTTGCAACCTGGCCGCGCGAGTTGGTCGCAACATAAAGCCCGCCGCCGCCGATGCCTGAGCTTTGCGGTTCAACCACTGTCAAGGCCAGCATGGTCGCGATTGCCGCGTCGGTGGCGCTGCCGCCCTGGCGCAGCATCTCTACCCCGGCCTCGGCCGCGCGCGGATCGGCGGCGCTGACCATCCCGGCGTCATAGGCCTGGGCCCTCGGCGGCGGGGCCGACTGGTCGGCGGCAGTGGTGGCGCAGCCCGCAAGGGCAAGCGGGGCGAGGAGCAGGGTGATCCGGTTGAGTTTCATCATATGTCCCATGGCTATTCGCTTCCGACTGCTTCGGCAATGGAGCCAAAGCCATCGCGTTGCATCAGCCGTTCGAGCCCGCGCACGATCTCGCGCGCGATCCCTGGCCCTTCATAGGCCATCGCGCTGTAAAGCTGGACCAGGCTCGCCCCGGCGCGGATCCGCTGCCAGGCGTGCTCGGCCGTGGCAATCCCGCCCACCCCGATCAGCGGCATGGCACCGCCGGTGGCCCTGCGGAATTGCCGCAGCCGTTCGAGCGCCAGTTCGCGCAAAGGCGCGCCTGACAGCCCGCCCGCTTCAAGGGCATGGCGCGATTGCAGCGGCGGGCGCGAAATGGTGGTGTTGGATACGATCAGCGCGCCCAGCTTCTTGTCGATTGCGATCCGGGCAATTGCCTCCACATCGGCGCTTTCAAGGTCAGGCGCGACTTTCAGAAACACCGGCGGACCCGAAGAGCCGCGCGCCTCCATTACTGCGTCGAGCAGCGCGGTCAGCGCGCCCTCGTCTTGCAAAGCGCGCAGGCCCGGGGTGTTGGGGCTGGAGATATTGACCGCCAGATAGCTGGCCAAGGGGGCCATCAGCCGCGCCATGGTGGCATAGTCCGCAATCCGGTCGGGCGAATCCTTGTTCGCGCCGATGTTGATCCCGACCACGCCGGGTCGGCCGAGCCGGGCGGAGAGCCGCGCTACTGCGGCCTCGGCTCCGTGATTGTTGAACCCCATCCGGTTGATCACCGCCTGATCTTCCAGCAGGCGGAACAGGCGCGGGCGCGGGTTGCCGGCCTGGGGCAGCGGCGTGATCGAACCGACCTCGGCAAAGCCAAAGCCCAGCGCCAGCAGCGCATCGGGCACCTCGCCGTCCTTATCATAGCCGGCCGCCATGCCCAGCGGGTTGGGAAAGCTGAGGCCAGCCACTTCGGTTGCCAGCGGGCCTTCGGCGGGCCCAGCGCCACCCGGCAGCAGTTTGAGCGCGGCGAGCGACAGATTGTGGGCGCGTTCGGGATCAAGCAGGAACAGGGCGGGGCGCAGCAGCGAGTAGATCATGGCATGCGCCTATGGCAGCACCTCAGCGCGCTGTCGATTCGCCTCGCGCTGTCCAAAACTCGCCAAAGTTGGACGAATCCGACACGATTCCGCCAAAAAATCCGCTTCGGACCTATCGGCGATGGCAAAGCTGGCGAATCCCTACAATTCCCGTTTGAGGGCTGGACCTATCCAACCCCTGCGACCCGAAGGACTCGAAGCATCTTGCAACGAGATCCTAACTTTAAAAGCGACCCCCAGGCCAAGGCTTGCGGGTCGCTTCTTTTATGTGGTCCAGACTGGCCCCAAACCAGACATTGCAAAGCGCAGTGCGGAGGCTTAGGGGCAAATCGGAACGAATCAGTCCGATTAGGATTTGCCACATGCGCCTGTCCTCCATGGCAGACTATGCCGTCGTCACGATGAGCGCCGCCGCGCGCCACTGTGGCGGTGTGCGCGTTTCCGCTGCGCAGCTGGCCGAGGAAACCGGCCTGCCCGCGCCGACCGTGCAGAAGCTGGTCAGCCGCCTGACCGCCGCCGGCCTGCTGCGCAGCGCGCGTGGCGCGCACGGGGGGCTCAAGCTGGCGCGCCCGGCTGCCGCGATCACGCTGGCCGATATCATCGAAGCGGTCGAAGGCCCGATCGCGCTCACCGCCTGCGCGCCCGAGGGCAAGCACGATTGCGGGATGGAGCAGGCCTGCATGGTCCGCCCGCACTGGGCTCTGGTCAATACCGCGATGCGCGGCGCGCTCGCCGAAGTCTCGCTGTCGCGCCTGGCGGAGATCTCGGCATGACCGACACCCCGATCAAGGATCAGGCCGCACGCGATGCTGCCGCAAAGGTCGCCGATTACGAGCACGGCTGGTCGGCCGACATCGAGACCGACTTTGCCCCCAAAGGTCTCGACGAAAGCACCGTGCGGTTCATCAGCGCCAAGAAGAACGAGCCCGAATGGATGCTCGACTGGCGCTTGAAGGCGTTCCGCCACTGGCAGACCATGCCGATGCCCGACTGGGCCAAGCTCAACATCCCGCCGATCGATTACCAGGACGCGTACTATTACGCGGCACCGCGGATGAAGCCCAGGCTGGCCAGCCTCGACGAAGTCGATCCGGAGATCCTCAGGGTTTACGAGAAGCTCGGCATCCCGCTGGAGGAGCAGAAGGTGCTCGCGGGCGTCGAAGGCGCGCGCAAGGTTGCGGTCGATGCGGTGTTTGACTCTGTTAGCGTCGCCACCACTTTCCGCGAGGAGCTCAAAAAAGCCGGGGTGGTGTTCCTCTCGATCTCCGAGGCGATCCGCGAATATCCCGAACTGGTCAGGAAGTGGCTTGGCAAGGTCGTGCCGATGCACGACAACTTCTTCGCCGCACTCAACTGCGCGGTCTTTTCCGACGGGACTTTTGTTTACATCCCCGAAGGGGTGCGCTGCCCGATGGAGCTCAGCACCTATTTCCGGATCAATGCCGAAAACACCGGCCAGTTCGAACGCACGCTGATCGTGGCCGCCAAGGGCGCTTACGTCTCCTACCTCGAAGGCTGCACCGCGCCGATGCGCGATGAGAACCAGCTCCACGCCGCAGTGGTCGAACTGGTCGCGCTCGACGATGCCGAGATCAAGTATTCGACCGTGCAGAACTGGTACCCCGGCAATGCCGAAGGGCTGGGCGGGATCTACAACTTCGTCACCAAGCGCGCGCTGTGTCAGGGCAAGCGCAGCAAGGTTTCGTGGACGCAGGTCGAAACCGGCAGCGCCGTCACCTGGAAGTATCCCAGCTGCGTGCTCAACGGTGAAGACAGCGTCGGCGAATTCTATTCTGTCGCGGTGACCAACAATTACCAGCAGGCCGATACCGGCACCAAGATGATCCACAACGGCAAGGGCACCCGCTCGACGATCATCAGCAAGGGCATCTCGGCCGGCAAGAGCCAGAACACCTATCGCGGGCTGGTCCGTGTCGCACCGGGCGCCGAAGGCGTGCGCAATTTCACCCAGTGCGATTCGCTGCTGCTCGGCAAAGACTGCGGCGCGCACACCGTGCCCTATATCGAGGTCCGCAATCCCAGCGCCCAGATCGAGCACGAAGCGACCACCTCGAAGATCTCCGACGACCAGTTGTTCTACGCGATGCAGCGCGGGCTCGATCAGGAAGCGGCGGTGGCGCTGATCGTCAACGGCTTCGCCAAGGAAGTGCTGCAACAGCTGCCGATGGAGTTCGCGGTCGAAGCGCAGAAGCTGCTGGGGATTTCGCTTGAGGGGAGCGTGGGATGAGCATCTCTCCACCCGCCAAAACACCCACTCGTCACCCTGAACTCGTTTCAGGGTCCATCGCGCCGCATTCCCGAAGTGTGGTGCTGAACCCGAACGGCGCGGTTGTGCGGCCCAACGACGCTTCGGCCCGGGCTGAGAAATGGACCCTGAAACAAGTTCAGGGTGACGAGATTTTTGAGGGGAGCGCTCGATGACCGGTCAAGCCTCGCTAGCACTAGAAGCTGTTCTCTTTCTGCTGTCCTTCGATATCGACGACGAAGACGATCGGCTCGACTTGATCGCAGGTATCGGGAACATGGCCGATGCAACTGCCAAACTTGCCGGAGCAAGCGACTTCAAGTCGCTGCGGGAAAAGCCGAATGTAATGCAGACCATGCAGTTTCTTTCGATTACCAAGTCGGAGTTCGAAGCCGCGCGGATTGAATCCGATTCCCCCGATCCAGGGTGGTTTGCCGTCCTGCATCTGCTTGGCCTCGAGGTTGTGAACGGACTTCCCAAGGATCGGGATATCCGAACCGCGACTGCGATGGCTTTGGAAATGTATGAATTCTTCCACGAATTCCTCGAAGAAGAAGCCAATGCCCCAAATCCATAGCCTCCACGCCCCAATCCCCTCCCGTCGCCCCGTGCTTGACACGGGGCTGGGCTGTTCTTCGTGCGGCGGGGCGGAAGGCAGCCAAGCCCCGCATCAAGTGCGGGGCGACGAGGCTGAGTGGAGCAACCAATGACCAAGAAAACCCTCACCGTTCGCCCGCTCGATGAGCGCGATCAGGCCCCCGAGCTGCAAAAGCGCGGGCGCGGCTGGGCGATTTCGGAATCGCGGCTTGATGCGATCCACGAGCAGGCCCGGCAGAACCGCCGCGAGCCCAGCCCGGCGCAGAAGCTGCTGGGCGAAAAGCTCGCCGAGGCCAATCTCGGCAAGTACAAGCTGACCCGCCAGCAAGTGATCGGCTCGGCGATCCTCGATTTCGCCTGCAACCCGCTCAAGGTCGCGGTCTCAATCGACGAGGGCGGCGATCCGGCGCTGATCGCCCGGCGCGACAAGAGCCTCGAGGCGGTCGGCGTCAAACTGCTGCGCTTCCCCGCCGAACGCGTGCTGGAAGAGCCTGACGCGGTGACGGCAGAAATCGTCGCGGCGATGAAGGCCCGCTACGAAGAACGCGGGGCTGCGCGGCGGCAGAATTATCAGTCGAGGGGAGAGCGGCGATGAGCTCCGAAATCCAGCAGGGGCCAGAACCGGGTGAAGGTGCTCACCTGCGCCAAAAATGGACACTGCGCGATCAAGCAAAGCAACAAAACTCCCCTCCCCTTCAGGGGAGGGGCAGGGGGTGGGGTCTCTCCGCCAATCGCATGGCCGAGATCGCAAAATTCGCCCACGAAATGCGCCGCAACCCCACCGAACCGGAAGTGCGTTTGTGGCGCGCGCTGTCGAACCGGCAATTGGGCGGGCACAAGTTCCGCCGCCAGACCGAGATCGGCCCATTCATCGTCGATTTCTTCTGCCCGCAAAAGGCGCTCGCGGTCGAGGTGGATGGCGAAACCCACGATATCGAACACGACCTCCGCCGCGATACCGCCTTGGGCTATTTCGGCGTCAAAGTGCTGCATTTCGCCAACCCCGATGTGACGGGCAATCGTGATGGGGTGCTGACCGCGATCCTTGGTGTCTTGCACGAGACGCCGGATCGTTGGGAGAGACCCCACCCCAACCCCTCCCCTGAAGGGGAGGGGCTTAAGGCTGAGAATTGAAAATTATGCTCAAAATCGAAAACCTCCACGCCACGGTCGCCGACAAGCCGATCCTCAAGGGTCTGTCGCTGTCGATCAATGCGGGCGAAGTCCATGCGATCATGGGTCCCAATGGCGCGGGCAAATCGACGTTGTCCTATGTCTTGGGCGGGCGGCCTGGCTACGAAGTGACCGAAGGTTCGGTGACGTTCATGGGCCAGGACCTGCTTGCGCTCGAACCGCACGAGCGCGCCGCTGCGGGACTGTTCCTGGGCTTCCAGTACCCGGTCGAGATTCCGGGCGTCTCCTTTGTCCAGTTCATGCGTGAGAGCGCCAATGCCCAGCGCAAAGGCCGGGGCGAGCCGCCGCTGTCGGGCGGGGACTTCCTCAAGCTCGCGCGCGAGAAAGCGGCGCTGCTCAAGATGGACATGGAAATGCTCAAGCGGCCGGTCAACGTCGGCTTTTCGGGCGGCGAAAAGAAGCGTGCCGAGATGGTCCAGATGGGGATCCTGAACCCCTCGCTGGCGGTGCTGGACGAGACCGATTCTGGCCTCGATATCGACGCACTGCGCGTGGTGGGCGAGGGGATCAACGCCACGATGCGCGCAAACGACAAGGCGGTACTGCTGATCACCCACTACCAGCGCCTGCTCGACTATGTGCAGCCCGATTTTGTCCATGTTCTCGCAGGCGGGCGGATCGTCCGGACGGGCGGGCCGGAGCTCGCGCATGAGCTGGAAGAGCATGGCTATGAGGCGGTCGCATGAGCGCCGCAGGCCTCCCTTCTTTCCTCCGCGTCTCCGCGTCTCCGCGTGAGATTCGATGGACTCACGCGGAGGCGCGGAGACGCGGAGAAGGGGGTCGGGCATGACTGCCCTCGCGCTTCCCACCCGCAAGGATGAGGACTTCCGTTACGCGGACCTGGCCGCGCTTGAGCGCGTCTGGCCGGTGGCGATTGAGACGATTGCGCTTGCTGAAGGCGAGCAACGAGCACTGAGCATGGTCAATCTGGGGGTGCGCGAGCTGGTGATTGTGCTGGCACCGGGCGCTTCGCTCGACCTGCACGTGCTCAATGCCGGGCCGGACTATGGCCGTCTGGCGCTGCGGGCCGAACTCGGCACTGGCTCGCGGTTCAACTTTGGCGCGGCGCAGCTGGCGGGCAGCGGGCAAGTGCTCGAAGTGGTGACCGAGGTGCAGCACCTTGGTCCCGATGCCGTCAGCCAGCAGACCGTGCGCTCGGTCGCGGGCGGGGGCTCCAGCGTTAACTATCTCGGCAAGGTGCATGTCGCCAAGGGCGCGGACGGGACCGATGGGTCGCAGTCGGTGCGGGCGATGCTGCTCGACCGGCAGTCCGCGGCCAATGCCAAGCCCGAACTGGAAATCCACGCCGACGACGTCAAATGCGCGCACGGCTGCGCGGTGGGCGAGCTCGACAAGCAGGCGCTGTTCTACCTTGCCCAGCGCGGGCTGCCGCCCGAGGCTGCCAAGAAGCTGATGCTCCAGGCCTTCGTTGCCGAGGCCTTTGTCGGGGCCGCGGACGAAGAGGCGCTGCAAGCCCAGGCGCTCGCCGCGCTGGAGGCGCTGTTGTGAACGGCCACTCCCAAGCTCCGTTCGCATCGAGCGAAGTCGAGATGCCGCGCACAGGTGTCTCGACTTCGCTCGACACGAACGGGATCAGGGCGGAATTCCCAGGCCTCGCCGGCGGCTGGCACTACCTTGATACCGCCGCCACTGCGCAGAAGCCGCAGGCGGTGATCGATGCGACCGTGCAAGCAATGGGCGCGGATTATGCCACGGTCCACCGCGGGGTCTATGCCCGCTCGGCCAATATGACCGTGGCCTATGAAGCAGCGCGCGAGCGGGTGGCGCGGTTCATCGGCGGAAAGGCCGACGAAGTGGTCTTCGTGCGCGGCGCGACCGAGGGGATCAACCTTGTCGCTCACTCCTATCCGAACAAGGGCCGCGTATTGCTCTCGGTGCTGGAGCATCATTCGAATATCGTGCCGTGGCAACTGGCCGGCTGGCAAGTCGATGTCTGCCCGCTGACCGCAGACGGCTGCATCGATCTCGACGCGGCCGAAGCGATGCTCACGAGCGAGCATACGATGGTGGCCTTCGCCCATGTCTCGAATGTGCTCGGCTCCACCCTCGACGCCGCCCGCGCGGCGCGGCTGGCGCACGGCGTTGGGGCAAAGCTATTGCTCGACGGCTGCCAGGCGGTGCCGCGGATGCCGGTCGATGTGGCGGCGCTGGACTGTGATTTCTACGTGTTTTCGGGCCACAAGCTCTACGGCCCGACCGGGATCGGCGCGCTGTGGGGCAGGGCCGAGCTGCTTGAGGCGATGCCGCCGTGGCAGGGCGGCGGCTCGATGATCGACAAGGTGACTTTCGAGCAGACGACCTATGCCCCGGCCCCGACCCGGTTCGAGGCTGGAACCCCGGCGATTGTCGAGGTGATGGGGCTGCATGCCGCGATCGACTATGTTGAACACATCGGCCTTCCCGCGATCCACGCCCACGAGACCGCGCTGGTGAGCCAGCTGCGCGATGCGCTGCGCCGCCGCAACGATATCACGCTGTTCGGGCCTGACAATGCGGCGGGGATTGTCTCTTTCGCGATGGAGGGGGTGCATCCGCACGACCTCGGCACCATATTGGACGAAAGCGGTGTGGCGATCCGCGCCGGGCACCACTGCGCGCAGCCGCTGATGGAGCACCTGGGCGTGCCTGCCACCGCGCGGGCCAGCTTCGGGCTCTATTCGGATGCAGACGATATCGCCGCCCTGCTGGCGGGAATTGAACGGACACGGAGGATCTTCGGATGAACGAGGAATCCAAATTCACGGTTGAAACGGTGGACAGCGTGCCTGCTCCTGCGCGTGCGCGGGTCGACGATGCCGAGCCCGAGGCCGCCAAGCTGGAGCGCAAGCGCGACTACCTCGAGGGTTTTCTGGCCGAGAAACCGGCCGCTGCCGCTGCGGGCGAGCCGGGCGGGGACCTCTATGAAGCGGTGATTGCTGCGCTGAAGGACATTTTCGATCCCGAAATCCCGGTCAATATCTATGATCTGGGGCTGATCTACGGCGTCGATGTTGCCGATGATGGCGGTGTGGCGGTGACCATGACGCTGACCACCCCGCATTGCCCGGTGGCCGAATCGATGCCCGGCGAGGTTGAGCTCAGGGTCAGTGCGGTGCCTGGCGTGCGCGATGCCGAAGTCAACCTGGTCTGGGATCCGCCGTGGGACCCCGCCAAGATGAGCGACGAAGCCCGCCTTGAACTGGGGATGCTGTGATGACCACCACCACGACCCGCCGCCCGCTGCCCGCCGCCGTGATCCTGACCACCACCGCCGAAGCACGGGTCGCCAAGCTGATGGCCGAGGCTCCGGAAGGTGCCATCGGGGTCAAGCTCTCCACCCCGCGCCGCGGCTGTTCGGGGCTGGCCTATTCGGTCGATTATGTCAGCGAAGCCAATCCGCTCGACGAGCGGATCGAAACCCCGGGCGGCACGTTCTTCATCGACGGCGCCTCGGTGCTCTACCTGATCGGTAGCACGATGGACTGGCAGGAAGACGATTTCACCGCCGGGTTCGTGTTCCAGAACCCCAATGCCAAGGGAAGCTGCGGCTGCGGGGAGAGCTTTACGGTCTAGACTTTAGGCCTAAAGCCCCAACACCTCACCGCCATCTTCGGCGATAAAGGCCAGCAGCGCCTTCTCCAGCGGGTCGAGTTCTTCGTCGGCTTCGAGCAGGTCGGTCAGCCAGCTGTTTTCTTCCGCAGTCACTTCAGCGGCTTCGGCCGCTTCGTCCTCGATATCGGGAGCGTGCGGGCTGAGGTCGAGCAGGCTGCCGAATGCGCCGTCGAAATCGGGGCGCGAGGAGAACATCCGGCCCAGGAACCCGCCAACCCCGGCGCCTTCGCGGTTCATGAACGCTTCCAGCTCAGCGGCGCGGTCATTGCTGAGCGGCTCTTTCCCGCCAAAGCCCTGGAGGTAATTGGCGACGCCCTGGACGAACAGCTTCTCCCATTCGGCGGCATTGGCTTCGTAGAGCGAGGCATCTTTGATCCGGAACAGCATTTCCGCTTCGCTCTTGCTGACCGCGGCGGGGCGGTCGCTGGCCGGAGCAAAGATCAGGCGGCGCAGCAACCTGCATTCGGTCTCGTTGATCCCCTTGGGGCTGAGCTCGCCGTGGCGGGTCGGACCTTCGCCGTGGAGCACGGCGTCTTCGATATGTTTGAGCGCATAGGCCTTGAGCCGGCCCGGCACATTGATCGCAATCTCGAAAACCCTGACCAGCAGCTCGAGCTCGGCCATCGAGCCCAGCCGGCCATCTCGGTCGATCCGCGAAATCAGCTCGTCGGCCATCTCGTCATCGACATAGCCTTTGGGTTCAACCGTATTGACGATGAAAGTCGAAAGCGCCTCAATGAAGAAATCGCACCATTCGCACGTTGGCTCGGTGCAGGCATCGTTGGCAGCGAACAGCGCCTCGGCCTCTTCCGGGTCCATCTTGCCATCGGCCCAGCCAAGACGGCGCAGCTCGAGAATCTCTTCCGCGGCGATCCGGCCATCGCTGGCGATCGCGTTGGCGATGTTACCAAATTCCATGCTCATGGCACGACTTCCCCACTATTGCGGGACCGCTATGCCAATTCATCCTTAAAGCCTCGTTACCCTTACCGCTTCCTCAGCGCTGCGACGCAGGCCGCGCGGTCCACTTCCTGGCCGTCGCTGGCCCGGCGAGCCTCGACATAGGTCGCTTGCGGCTCACCCCCGCGCGCGGCGGGGTAGAGGAACACGTCGAGCACACAGGCGGCGCCGGTGAATTGCAATTTGCGGGCATCGCCTTCCCAGACTTCGAGCCGGGCTGCCCCGAACTGGCGGGCCAGGGCATCGGCATCGGCCCCGATCACGCCCTCCAGCCCCGGTGCGGCCTGAATCCGCGCGACCGGCGGCACGGTCTTGACCGGGGTGCGCACGGCAACCCTGGGCTGTTTGGCGGGGACGGTCGGGGCAGGCTTGGTCCCGCCCGAGGCGCAAGCCGCGAGCAGGGGGACAAGCGCAAGGGCGATCAGGATCTTAGGCTGCATGGCCCAGTCCCTTGCGATGGATCAGGTGCACCGCGCAAGCCGCCCCCAGGAAAGGTGCGGCGAAGTTGGCAAATGGCACGGTGAGCAGAAAGGCGGTGACCCCGCCCAGCGCCAATCGCTCCATCCACGACAGCGGCGATGGGTCTTGCGGCGATGCGCGGTGGCGCAGCCAGACCATGTCCTGCAATTCGCGCCCCAGCAGGACCGCATTGACCAACAGGAACACCAGCGGCGCGCCCACTCCGGTGACCAGCAGCACCAGCGCGACGGGAAGGGCGAGCAGATTGAACAGCAGCGCCCGACCCGCGCCGCCCAGGGCCCGCGCCAGTTCCTCGCGCCAGCCCAGCTTGCGGGCGCGCAGGGCCATTTCGGGATAGTCGCGCGCCTCGATCGCCTGCACCACTTCGTCGGCGAAGAATTGCAGTACTGCCAATGCGACGATCCGCCACAGCAACCAGGTTCCCAGCACGGCGGCCAGCGTTGCGGCCAGCGCGGCATGATCGGGATCGGGCAAGGTGCGCGTGAGTAGCGCGGTCAGGCCCCACCAGGCCGCAGCGCCCACGCCCAGGCAAGCGATCAGTGTTGCGCCCAGGCTTTTGAGCCAGATCGGCAGCAGGGCGCGGTCGAGCAGCCGGTTGGCGGCGAGGGCGAAAGCGCTGAGCATCGAAGGGGAATCGCCGCTCGTCGCTGCGCTGTCAACGCTGCTTCCCAGTTCGCGCAAAACCGGCTAGGCGCACGGCGCTTTTTGTCCGCCTTCGCAGGAGTTTCCATGTCCAAGCCCAGCACCCAGGTCATCGCCATCGGCAATGCCATCGTCGATGTCATGGCCCCGTGCGAGGACGGCCTGATCGAACGGCTGGGCCTGGTGCGCGGCGGCATGACGCTGGTCGATACGGCGCGCGCCCGCGAACTTTATGATGCCATGGGCCCCGCACGCGAGATTTCGGGCGGGTCAGCGGCCAATACCCTGGCTGGGCTCGCCGCACTGGGCAGCAAATGCGCCTTCATTGGTCAGGTCGCCGACGACCAGCTGGGCGAAGTCTTCGCCCACGACATCCGCGCCGGCGGGATTGCTTTCGGCACCCCGGCACGAGCGGGCGATCCGCCGACCGCGCGCTGCCTGATCTTCGTCACTCCCGATGGCCAGCGCACGATGAACACCTACCTGGGCGCCTCGCAGTTCCTGCCGCCGGCCGCGCTCGATGAAGCGGCGATTGCCGATGCTGAGATCCTCTATCTTGAAGGCTATCTGTGGGATCCCGAAGAACCCCGCGCGGCGATGCGCCGGGCAATTGCGGCGGCCCGCGATAGTGGCCGCAAAGTGGCTTTCACCCTGTCGGACGCCTTCGTGATCGATCGCCACGGCGACGATTTCCGCGCGATGATCGCGGCCGGAGAGATCGACATCCTGTTTGCCAACCATGTCGAGCTGGCTTCGCTGACCGGGCATGATGACTTCCACGCCGGGATCGACGTGCTGAAGGACAAGGTCCCGATGCTGGTGGTGACCCGCAGCGAACAGGGCGCGGTCGCGGCCACCGGCGGCCAGTTGTTTGAGGTTCCGGCTGAGCCTGTGGCCAAGGTCGTCGATACCACTGGCGCCGGCGATCTGTTCGCCGCCGGGTTCCTGCACGGGCTGGTCAGCGGCCGTCCGGTTGCCGAATGCCTGCGAATCGGGGCGATCTGCGCGGCGGAAGTCATTTCGCACTTTGGTGCCCGCCCCGAAGCCAACCTTCAGGACCTGGTTAACGCCCGACTCGGCTAGTCCCTGTCGCAATTCGTTAACGATGATTGCCTAGATTCGATTTCCACAGGTTTATCCACTAACCTCGGTTCCTTGGGCGATTCGCGCACGGACAAAAAGAGGCGCGGAAACAAGGGATCGGGCGCATGAACGTTGTCACGCCGATAGGGGAATTTGCCAGCCGCCGCGACTTGGCTGTGGATGGCGAACATCCGCGCAACGTGATCGCCGATATTGCCTCGCGGCCGCGCGGCCTGGCCAAGATCATCACCGTTGCCAACGAAAAGGGCGGGGTCGGCAAGTCGACCGTGGCGTTTCATCTGGCCGTGGCGCTCGCCGATACCGGGCACAAGGTTCTGGCGATCGACCTGGACCGCCGCCAGCAGACCCTCACCCGCACGCTGACCGCGCGCGGCGGCACCGCCAAGCGGCTGGGGGTGCGTCTGCCGCTGCCCCGGCATCTGGTGCTGCAGCAGCAGTCGGGCGCGCAGCTATGCCAGGAGATCGCCCGGGCCGGGTGGGACTGCGATTTTGTGGTGATTGATGCCGCCGGGCACGATTCGCCGATTGCCCGCCGCGCGATTGCGCTGGCTGACCTCTTGGTCTCGCCGGTCAATTCCAGCTTTGCCGACCTTGACCTGCTCGGCCGGTTCCACCCGGTTACCAACAAGCTGCTGGGTCCGGGGTGTTTCTCGGCGATGGTCACCGAATTGCGCAGTGCCCGCGCCGAAGCCGGGCTGCCTGCGCTGGACTGGCTGGTGCTGCAGAACCGCAAGCGCCGCGAAACCAGCAAGAACCAGGACCGCGTCGATGCTGCGCTGCGGCGGCTGGCCCCGCGGCTTGATTTCCGCCTTGGTGCAGGGCTGTTCGAACGGGTTGCCTACCGCGAGCTGTTCCTGCTGGGGCTGACCCACATCGACCTCAAGCGGATCCCCGAACTCGCGCGGACCAAGACCGTTGCGACTGGAGAGGTTTCGGCACTGCTCGATGATCTGGCGATCGACAGCGAAGCCGACAGCCTGCTGCATGCCTCGGTTCTGGGGACCGGGGCAGGTTGGGCCCGGTCAACGGTTCCTGCTTAGTCTTCCCAGCGCGGAAAGCGCTCAAGCGGGCTTTGTCCGTCGAGGAATTTGCGCGGCAAGGTGTCAGTCAGGGCCTTGAAATCCCGAATGAAATGCGACTGGTCCGAATAGCCGCAGTCGAGCGCGATCGCGGTCCACGAAGCACCCGGAACCAGTTCCTTGAGGTGCACCGCATGCGCCACCCGGCAGATCCGGGCGTAATGTTTGGGGTTGAGTCCAGTCAGCTGCTGGAAGCGGCGCTGGAACTGGCGCAGCGACAGCCCGGTCATTTCGGCCAGTTCCTGGATCGATCCGGTCCCGCGGCGCTGGCGCAGCAGCCGGGCGGCCTGGGCCACGCCGTCTTCTTCGCGCAGGTCTCCGACCAGGTTTTTGAACCAGCGATCCAGCGGTTCGGCCATGGCGGCGAAATCGTCGATCGCCTGAAGGCCTTCAAGGAAGCCTTCGGGCAGGCCGATCGGCACGAAACTATCAACCAGATCGACCGGATCGAGCCCGAACAGCATCCCCGCCGCAGCCGGTTGCAAGCGCACGCAGATCGTGCGCAACGGGCCGTCGATGTCCATATCATAGCGGTGGTGGGTCAAAGGCCCGAACAGCCCGGCACGCGGCACTTCGAGCCGTTCGCCGCTTTCGACGTCGATCATCGCGTGCCCGCCGTCCAGCACGATCTGGATAAAGCAGTTGGGCCGGGCCGGAATCACCCGGCGCTGCCTGCCCTCGCGCTCGGTAATGTCAGCGCCGATATAGCCGATCAGCCAGCGGGCCAGGTCAGGATCGCCGCTGTCAACGATCGTGATCTTCATTACCCCTCGCGCTCCCGCATCACTTCGCGCCAGCCGATATCGCGGCGACAAAAGCCGTCGTCGAACCGAATGGCGGCCACCGCATCATAGGCCGAGGCCTGAGCTGCGGTGACGTTCCTCCCAAGTGCAGTGACGTTTAGCACACGTCCGCCATTTGCCACCAGTTTTCCTTGGTCCAGCACGGTTCCGGCGTGGAACACTTTCGCGCCCCTGGCCTCTGCCGCATCGAGCCCGGCAATCGCCCCGCCCTTGACCGGGCTGTCGGGATAGCCTTTGGCGGCCACGACCACGGTGAGTGCGGTATCCCGGGACAGGCGCGGCACCGGCCGGGTCGCCAGCCGCCCTTCGGCCACCGCCAGCAGCAGCTCGCCCAGATCGTCCTCCAGCCGCAGCATCAGCACCTGGCATTCGGGATCGCCGAAACGGGCATTGTATTCGATCAGCTTGACCCCCTGCGGGGTCAGCATCAATCCGGCATAGAGCACGCCCGAATAGGGCATGCCTTCCTCGGCCATGGCCCGCACTGTTGGAACCACGATCCGTTCCAGCGCCTCGCCCTCAAGCAGCGCGGTCAACACCGGTGCTGGACTGTAGGCGCCCATCCCGCCGGTGTTGGGCCCCACATCGCCGTCGCCGACCCGCTTGTGGTCCTGGGCCGATCCGAAGGGGACCACGGTGTGCCCGTCGGTCAGGGCAAAGAAGCTCGCCTCTTCGCCCTCCATGAATTCCTCGATCACCACTTCGGCCCCGGCCGCGCCGAACTTGCCCGAAAAGATCTCTGCGATCGCCTCCTCGGCCTCGGCGCGGGTCATGGCGACGGTCACACCTTTGCCCGCTGCCAGGCCATCGGCCTTGATCACCACCGGAATGGTGAAGCTGTCCAGGTGGAGTAACGCTTGTGTGCTATCGGTGGCACGTTTGAAGGCTGCCGTGGGGATATTGTATCGCGCGCAAAGCTCCTTGGTGAAGGCTTTGGAGCCCTCCAGTTGCGCGGCTTCCTTACTGGGGCCGAAGACCGGTACGCCAACTCCGCGCAAACTGTCGGCCAGCCCGTCAACCAATGGCGCTTCGGGGCCGATCACCACCAGGCCGATGCGCTGCGCCTCGCAGAAGTGCAGCACTGCCGCGTGGTCGGTCACGTCGAGCGTCACCAGCTCGGCATGCTCGGCAATCCCCGGGTTTCCGGGGCTGGCGAACAATTGCCCGCAGATCCGGGATTGCGCGAGCTTCCATGCCAGCGCATGTTCGCGCCCGCCCGATCCCAGCAGCAGGATATTCATGCCCTTTTCGCCTTACCCAGATGATGAACCCGCCGGGCTGGTAGCGAAGGAAGCGGCCGGGGACAACGCCGCTGCGCTCTCGGTCAGCGAGATTTCCGCCGCGCTCAAACGGATGGTCGAGGACCGCTTTGGGTTCGTGCGGGTTCGCGGCGAGCTTTCGGGCGTCAAACGCGCCGCATCGGGCCACCTTTACCTGGCGCTCAAGGACGAGAATGCGCGGCTTGACGCGGTGATGTGGCGCGGCACGGTGCAGCGCCTGAACTTCCAGCCCGAGGACGGGCTGGAAGTGATCGCCACTGGCAAACTGACCACTTATCCTGGCCGCTCGAACTACCAGCTGGTGGTTGAGCGGATGGAAGTGGCGGGCGAGGGTGCGCTGCTGGCCTTGCTGGCCAAGACCAAGGCCCGGCTTGAGGCCGAGGGCCTGTTCGATCGCGACCGCAAGCGGCCCTTGCCGTTCCTGCCGCGCGTGATCGGGGTGGTCACTTCGCCCACCGGCGCGGTGATCCGCGATATCCTTCACCGCCTGGCCGACCGCTTCCCCAGCCGGGTGCTGGTCTGGCCGGTGCTGGTCCAGGGTCCGGGCGCGGCCGATCAGGTCGCCGCAGCGGTGCGCGGGTTCTCGGCGATGCAGGGGGCTGACCGGCCCGATCTGGTGATCGTCGCGCGCGGGGGTGGGTCGATCGAGGACCTGTGGGCTTTCAACGAAGAAGTCGTGGTCCGCGCGATCGCGGCCAGCACTGTGCCGGTAATCTCTGCGGTAGGGCACGAGACCGACACTACGCTGGCTGACTTTGCCGCCGATCTGCGGGCCCCCACCCCCACCGCCGCTGCCGAGATCGCAGTCCCGGTGCGCGAGGAACTGGCCAACCAGCTGGCCGAACTGGCGCTGCGCAAGCGCCGCGCGGTGGTCCGGCCGCTGCAACTGGGGCGCGAGCGGCTGGCCGCCCGGGCCGAACGCTTGCCCGCCCCTGCGGCGCTGCTCAGCCCCCATGCGCAAAAGCTCGACGAGCTGGC
Organism: Sphingomonadales bacterium; assembly: GCA_018334165.1. Classification (GTDB taxonomy): domain Bacteria; phylum Pseudomonadota; class Alphaproteobacteria; order Sphingomonadales; family Sphingomonadaceae; genus Novosphingobium. The sequence goes on from JAGXTB010000247.1 coordinate 65,725, forward strand.
CGAGCGGCTGCGGCGCGGACTGGTGGACCGAACGCAGCTTGCCCGGGGGGAATTGCAACGCACCGCCGCGCGGCTCTCGCTGCCGCTGCTGAAAGCCCGGACCGAACAGGCGCGCGGGCGGCTCGATGGTCTGGCCCGGATCTTCGTCTCACTGGACCCCAAGCGGGTGCTGGCGCGCGGTTATGTCCAGGTTACCGGCGCGGATGGACGCACCCTGGTCTCGCGCGTCAAAGCCGCGACCGAGGCCCGGCTGACACTCCATTTCGGCGATGGCGCGCTGGAGGTGACCCCCGAAGGCGCGGCCGGCCGTGCTCCGCAAAAGCCGAAAGCCGCATCGCCGCCCAATCCCGGAGCGCAGGGTAAATTGCTCTGAAAGCAATCAGCGGCTAAAGCAGGGCCATGCTGATGAATACTGCCGATCGCCCCGCCATGCTGTTTTACCAGGCCAATGGTTTTCGCGTGCTCAGCCCGGGAAGCCACGTGCTCTGCGCGGTCAGCGGTGAACCGGTGCCGCTCGAAGCGCTGCGCTATTGGAGTGTGGATCGTCAGGAGGCCTATGCCAATGCGGCATTGGCCACCCGGCGGCTGCTCGGCGAGGGCTGACTGCGATGATTGACCGGCGTTTGCTGCTGGCCGGAGGCGGGGCGACAGTCGCGCTGGGGCTGTGGCGGGCGCGCAGCCAGGCGGCCGAACGGCTTGACCCGCTGGCCGATTTTGCGCTGACCGGGCGGCTTAGCCAGGGCGGCTGGGCGCGGGGACGTGCGCCGCTTGGCACGCGCCAGTTGCTGTTCAGCCGCCGCGCGGTGCAGCTTGCTCCTGATCGCAGTTTCTTCATCGCCTTTGACCGCGATTCGGGCCCACTCGGCGAGCTGGTGGCCGACTTTTCGGGCGGGGAGGCCAGCAAGGGCCAGTTCGCGATTGCCCCACGGGCCTGGCAGATCGAGCGGATTCCGCTGGGCCCCAAGCCTGGCGCCAAGCCCAATCCCGACTATGTGCGCCGCCGTGAGGCCGAAACGGCCCGGATCAAGGCTGCACGCAGTATCGATCACGCGTCCGACGGCTGGCGGCAGAAGTTCCTTTGGCCGGTCAACGGCCGGGTGTCGGGCCGGTTCGGGGCGCAGCGGATCTACAACGGGGTGCCCGGCAGCTACCATTCCGGGATGGATATCGCCACCGGGGCCAGCGGCACGCCGTTTGTCGCGCCCGCCGACGGGGTGGTCACCCTGGCCGCAGAGAGCTCGTTCTCGCTGGAAGGCCGGCTGCTGATGATCGACCACGGGATGGGGCTCAATAGCGCCTTCCTCCACTGTTCGGCTCATGCGGTCAAAACCGGCGATTTGGTTCGCCAGGGCCAGTACATCGGCAAAATCGGCGCGACCGGGCGGGCGACCGGCCCGCATTTGCATTGGTCGATCAAGTGGCGCGAGGCCCGGCTCGATCCACTGCTGTTTGTCGGAGCCATGCCGCAGGGTTGACCGGTGCCCCACGCGGGCTGTGACATTATAGCTACAGCGGGCGGATTTCTGGCGGAAATGGTGGACTTTGGCTTTACAGCGCCTGCCACACGCGGCAATCGGGCCAAATCCGAAAGCTGGGCTGACGCTATGTTTGCCTGGGTTTCCGGGACAAATCGGCCAAATCCAGTGGTTTGGTCATTTCCGATCGGGGACTTGTAACACATGAAAACCTATTCGATGCTGAAGGCGAGCGCCGCACCCCTTGCTCTGGGTCTGTCGCTGGTCGCCACGCCCGCGTTCGCACAGGACGCTGCTGCTGAAGACGAAGCTCCTGCCAAGGACATTGTCGTCACCGGTACCCTGGTGCGCAACCCCAACCTGGTTCAGGCCAACCCGGTCAATGCGACCACTGCCGACCAGATCGAACTCAAGCAGTCGAACGTGGCTGAAGAAGTTCTCCGCGAAATCCCGGGTGTTGTCGCCAACATCGGTTCGGCCGTGAACAACGGCAACGGCGGTTCTTCGTACGTCGATCTTCGTGGTCTGGGTTCGAACCGCAACATCGTGCTGCTCGACGGCAACCGCATCGTCCCGGCCGACCTTGCTGGCCGCGTTGACCTTAACAACATCCCGCTCGCGCTGATCAGCCGCGTCGATGCGCAGACCGGCGCCGCCGTGACCACCTATGGTGCGGACGCGATCACCGGCGTGGTCAACTTCGTGACCCGCAAGGACTTCGCCGGTCTTGACCTGTCGCTGGGTGAGCAGATCACCGAAAAGGGTGACGGCAACTACCTGCGTGCCGACCTTACCCTGGGTGCCAACTTCGACGACGGCCGCGGTAACGCGGTGCTGAGCCTGGGTTACCAGGAATCGGACCCCGTCTATCAGGGCGACCGCGATTTCTCGACCTTTGGCATTGACAGCTTCTCGGGCACCCTGGGCGGTTCGGGCACCACTGTCCCGTCGCGCATCACCGGAACCCGTCCGCTTGTTGCGGGCGTTCCGAGCACTGCGATTGATCCCCTTGGCAGCGGCAACGGCGGCACCCGCCAGGTCAACTCGCTGGGTCAGGCTGTTGGTTCGTTCGCGTTCTTCAACTTCAACCCGTACAACATCTTCCAGACGCCGTTTAAGCGCTACAACATCTTCGCCCAGGCGAACTACAAGGTGAGCGACTCGGTTGAAGTCTACACCCGCGGCATGTTCTCGAAGAACACCATCGACACCATCATCGCGCCCTCGGGCTCGTTCGGCGGTTCGGTGACGATGAACCTCAACAACCCCTATATGCCTTCAACCCTGCGCGACCAGTTCTGCGCGTTCAACACCAGCGGCGCTGGTGCGTACACTCCTCGCTTCACCCCGGCCGAATGCGCTGCGGCTGCTACGGCGACCGGCCCCGCCGATCCCAACTATCGCACCGTGACTTTCAACCTGGCACGTCGTGCGGTCGAAGTCGGTCCGCGTATCAGCAACTACACCTCGACTGTGTTTGACTACCGCGTTGGCGCCAAGGGCGACATCAGCAGCCATGTCAACTGGGACGTGACCGCCGCTTATGGCGAATCGGAAAAGGTCCAGGCGATCAAGAACTACACCTTGCAGTCGCGCTGGCGGCAGGGGCTGCTCGCCAACAACACCACGACCTGCCAGGTCACCACCAACAACTGCGTGCCGGTCAATCCGTTCGGCGCTGTTGGTTCGATCACTCCGGGCATGGCTGACTTCCTCAGCGAAGACAGCACCACCACGGTGCGCACCAGCCTGGGCCAGGTCCGCGGCATCCTTTCGGGTGACCTCGGCTTCGCCTCGCCGGGCGCTTCGACCCCGATCGGCTTCGCGCTGGGCGCCGAATACCGCAAGTACACCGCCCAGCAGTCTTCGGACCTTCTTGCCAAGACCCCGGGCGAACTCGGCGGCGCTGGTGGTGCGGCTCCGGACATCCAGGGCGGCTACAACGTCTGGGAAGGCTACGGCGAAATGGTCGTGCCGCTGGTCGAAGATGCGCCGATGGCCAAGAGCCTGACGGTCGAAGGCGGTGCCCGCTATTCGAAGTACAAGGTCGATGGTGGCGGTCAGACCGACACCTGGACCTGGAAGGTTGCGGGCAGCTGGGAACCGGTTGACGGTGTCAAGCTGCGCGCCAACTATGCCCGCGCGGTCCGTGCGCCCAACATCGGCGAACTGTTCAGCCCGCTGTCGGTCGGCCTGACCAACCTGGCGCTCGACCCCTGCGCCGGTGCGGCTCCGGTTGGCAACACCAACCTGACCAACATCTGTCTGGCACAGGGCGCACCGCTCGGCACGATCGGTTCGATCCTCAACCCGACTGCGGCTCAGGCCAACATCACTTCGGGCGGCAATCTCAACCTGCAGCCTGAAAAGGCCAAGACCTGGACTGTCGGCCTGGTGCTCCAGCCGGCTGCCCTGTCGGGCTTCTCGATGTCGATCGACTACTACAACATCAAGGTTACCGATGTTGTCGGCGCACAGCTGCCGGGCGACCTGATGTCCGCTTGCTTCGGTTCGATCACTGCCGCCAGCGCCACCAATCCGGCCTGCACCGTCATTCGCCGTAACCCGGTGACCGGCGGTCTCGACGGTGACCCGGCGACCACCTTCGGTCTCTATGCCCCGCTCAGCAACCAGGGCACGCTCTCGACCCGCGGCGTCGACTTCCTGATGAACTATAAGCGTGACCTTGGCTTCGCCAAGTGGAGCGCGGGCCTGGTGATGAACTACACCGCCAGCTCGAAGTACAAGGCGACCCCGACCGGTCTCGACCGTGAATGCGTCAACTACTACTCGATCAACTGCTCGTTCACGGGTTCGATCCAGCCGAAGTGGCAGTGGAGCCTGCGCAACACCATGACCTTCGGTGACCTTGATGTCTCGCTGCTGTGGCGTCACATCAATGCCGTTGAACGTGAACCGCAGGACATCATCGATCAGGCCGCTTTGGGTACAGGCTTCATCGGCGATGTGGTCACTCCTGTTGGCACCTTCTACGTCAATGCCAACAAGATCCCGGCAGCGAACTACTTCGACCTGACCCTGCGTTTCAACGTGTCGGACAACCTGACCTTCACCGTTGCCGCGCAGAACCTGTTCAACCGCAAGCCGCCGGTTGTCGGTTCGTCGATCGGTTCGACCTCGTACAATAGCGGGAACACCTTCCCGTCGACCTACGATGCGCTCGGCCGCCGGTTCGCCGCTTCGGTGCGTTTGAAGTTCTGATCCCACCCGGGACCAGTTCTTTCACGAAGGGGGCGGGCAGCAATGCCCGCCCCTTTTTCGTTGCCTGCTTGACTCGAGGCCACCGGCTGGGGATGCCGCTAAGATGACCCAGGACCTCACTCGGTTCGCCCAAGACATGCAGGCCGCACTGGCCGTCAATCCGCGCGATCCGGGCGCGCTAACCGGCATGGCCTGGCTGCTGCGCCAGGAAGGGCGATTGCGCGATGCCGTGCTGCACTGCGATGCTGCGCTGCGCGCCGATCCAGACTATGTCGCCGCCTGGCTCGAACGCGGGTTTGTCCTGTCGAGCGGCGGCTCGATGGCCAATGCCCTGGCCTCCTATCGCCGCGCCGCCGAACTCGATCCCGAATGCGCCGATGCTCACGCCGGGCTCGCCTCGATCATGGCCCGCGATGGCGACAGTGCTGAGGCTCGCGGCCACGCCACCCGGGCGCTCGAACTGGACCCTGATAACGCGATTGCCGCCGCCGCCCTCGCGACCTTGCAGCTCGAAACCGGTGAAACCGAAGCGGCAGAGGCCTTGCTGGCCCCGCTCGCTCCCCGGCTCGAAGGCCCCAGCGCCGACCGCAGCCTGGTCTGCGGCCTGCTTGGTGATACATACGCGCGCCTTGGCCGCCACGCCCAGGCCTATGCCTACTACGTTCAGGCCAAGGCCGATTTCGCCGCGATCAACGCCCCCCGTATGGGCACCCGCGAAAGCCACCGCGCCTTTATCGAGCGCCATACCGCTGCGCTGCGCTCATTGACCATGCCTCCACCTTCGCCGCCAACCGCGCCAATCGCGCAGTCCGCGCAAAACCACGTGTTCCTGCTCGGCTTTCCCCGCTCGGGCACCACGCTGGTCGAGAACGTCCTCGCCTCGCTGCCCAGCGTGGTCGCGCTGGAGGAACGGCCGACCCTGGCCGATGCCGACATGGCTTTCCTGGCCGAACCGGGCGGGCTGGAGCGTCTTGCCGCGCTCGGCGCCGCCGCCCTACAGCTCTACCGCCAGGCCTATTGGGACAAGGTTGCCCAGGCCGGGATCGCCGCGCCGGGCCAGTGTTTTGTCGATATGGACCCGCTCAAGGGTACCCGCCTGCCCGTCATCGCGCAGCTCTTTCCCAAAGCGCGGATCCTCGTCATGCGCCGCGATCCGCGCGACGTGGTCTGGTCATGCTTTCACACTCAATTCGCCCTCACCAACGCCGCGCTGGAATTCACCTCGCTAGAACGGACCGCGCGGCACTATGCGGCGATGATGGAACTGATCGAAACCGCCCGCGAGTGCCTGCCGCTGGCCATCCACGAAGTCCGCTACGAAGGCCTGGTCCGCGATTTCGAGGCCGAAACCCGCGCGATGTGCGCATTCCTGGGTCTCGATTGGAGCGAGGACCTGCGCCGCTTCGATCGCACAGCCAAACAGCGCGGCGTGGCCACTGCCAGCGCCGGGCAGGTCCGCAAGGGGCTCTATGATGGCTCCGGTCAATGGCGGCCTTATGCCGACCACTTCGAACCGGTCCTGCCAATCCTCGCCCCCTGGATCGAACAGTTCGGCTACCCGGCCTAGCTGAGCAGCGGGTTTGGCGGACTGAGGGCAACCCCCGCAGTATCGGCAACGCGGCGTGCCCATTCGAGCACCATGTCGATCTCTTCGCCATGCGCCGCGCGGGCAGCGGCATATTCGGCGCTGCGGTCCTCGCTCGTGAAGGCCGCACCCGATTTGGAATGCTGGCCAAATGTGGGCCCCGCAACGATCTCGGCAATTGCGGCGCTATCCAGTGTCAGGCCGCAATGCCCCGCCACTGCCATCAATGCTGCCGCCGGGTCCTGGGTCATCCGGTCAGCATCCAGTGTTGCAATCCGCGCCGGACTCAGCTTTTCGACCAAACGGGCGAAATGGGCGTGCTGCGCCAACCAACCCACTGCCGCGATTTGCAAGTCACTCTGGCGGAAATAGTCACCTTGCTCGAATCCCAGATCGATGTAGCCCATCCTGAGGTACCCCTCGAGCAGCTCGCGCACCCAAAGACGACACGGCAGCCCCTTGCGCACGACCGAGATCAGGAACGTTTCCAGCGGGGCATAGAGGAACACCGCTCGAGCCTGGTCCTGCACGGCCAGGAACAGCTCGGCCAGCGGATTGGCCAGGTTTGACGGCTTGACCACCACCGCCTCGCCCGGGCCATAAGGCCGCGCCAGCAGCCGCAGCGACAAATCGGCCGCACGCGCAACTGCCGGGCCCTGGGCACCGCGCAGACGAAATCCGGTCACATCGTTGAACAGCACCGGCTCGCTCAGTCCCATTGCCACGCCAGGCCGGTCCAGCGCGCTGGTCAGCAGGGTTGAGCCGCAAAAGGCTGAATGGAACAGGAAGTGCAGGCGCCCCTTTTCCAGGCCCAGCACCTCGCTGGCCGGCACATCGCGGTGCGCTCCGCGATCGCCCAGATAGGCGTCCGTCAGGAAGGGAACCGCGCGGTGATCGGCGCGCGACAGCCGGATAAAGCGGAAAGCGTCCTGGCCTTCGACAAAGCGGTGCGCGTACCACTCTGGGTCGGACAGGTCGAATGGGGGTGCCGCAGACATGGCGCTACGCTAGGCACTCTGATGCGGCTCCGCAACTCTCGCTTGCCGCTCGGCTCCCCGCTTCGTAAACCCTCACCCATGAACCAGGTTTCGCTCGCCCAGCAGGCCAACGATGAAGGGCTTGCCGCCCTGCGCAGCGGCGCTGCGGCGCAGGCCGTCGCGGCCTTTGCGCGCGCGACTCAGGCCGATCCCGATGCGCTGCCGCTTTGGCGCAACCTCGCCAATGCGCACCGGCTGGCCGGGGACCATGAAGGCGAACGCCGCGCGCTGGATCGGGCGCTGGCGATCGACCGGCTCGACCTTGGAGCACAGCTGCGCCTGGCCCAGCTCCACCAGCGCCTGGGTGAGGAGCGCGCAGCCTTGCTGACCTGGGCAAATGTCCACCAGCTTGTCGCCGGGCTTGATGGCCAGCTCGCCCCACATATCCAGGCCGAAGTCGATGCCGGTGCGGCCTATTGCAACGAACTGGAGGCCCGCCTTGGGGCCGAGGCCGACGCAATTGTTGAGGCCGGACAGGCTGGCTGGAATACGGCTGAGAAGCGGCGGATCGGCGCTTTCCTCGATCGTGCGCTGGGTCGTCGGGCGATCTACACCAACCAATGCTCCGGCCTGCATTATCCTTTCCTCCCTGCCGACGAATTCTTTGATCGCGAGCATTTCCCCTGGCTCGACCAGCTCGACGCCGGGACCGACGTGATTCGCGAGGAGCTGCTGGGCATCCTCGACGATCCCGGCGAAGCGATCCGGCCCTATGTCCGCATGGAAGAAGGCTCCCCGCCCAGCCCGTGGAGCGCGCTCGATCATTCGCTCGATTGGGGGGCCTGCTTCCTGTGGGAATACGGCGTGGCCAACCAGCCGGTGCTGGACCGCTGCCCGCGCACTGCGGCGTTGCTGGAGAGCCTGCCCTTGCTGCGGATCCCGCACCGCGGTCCTTCGGCGTTCTTTTCGATCCTGAAACCGCAGAGCAAGATCCCGCCGCATACCGGGGTGACCAATACCCGCGCGATCATCCACTTGCCGCTGATCGTGCCGCCGGGCTGCGGTTTCCGGGTCGGCGGCGAAACCCGCGAATGGGTAGAGGGGCAGGCCTTCGCTTTCGACGATACGATCGAGCACGAGGCCTGGAATGGCAGCGACCAGCGCCGCGCGGTGCTGATCATCGATGCCTGGAACCCGCACCTTACTGCGGCCGAGCGCGAGGCGATCATCGCCCACATCTGCGCTTCGGAAGCGGCGCTGGCCTGACTGGCTTGCGAAAGGCCCGGTAAACCGGTATTTTACCGGGCATAGTCAATCCCACGCGTACCTGACCGGGAGAACGCCAGTGAGCCTGCTCGCATCCATGATTCTGCTGATCGCCTCTGACGCCGCGGCCCAGACCGACCTTGCCTCTGTGACCGAACCCAATCCCAAGGCCATGTCGCAAAAGGAAATCCGCGAATTCAATGCAAAGCTCTCGCGTGAGCATCCCTTCTATATCCGCTGCGTGAAATCGGATGAGACCGGCTCGATTGCGCGCAAAACCTTTTCGTGCCGGACCAACCAGCAATGGAAATTGGCTCACGATACCGGCAACCAGAACGCCCGCGGCACGGTTGAGTCGATGACTAGCAAGGCCACGGTGACCAACTGATTGGCGGCCGACAGGACAGGGAGAAGCCCCATGAGCATTCTTGCATCGGCACTGTTGCTGCTGGGTGCCGAAGGCGCCGTTTACACGAACCAGGCGATCCTCAGCGAGCCCAATCCCAAGGCGATGTCGCAGAAGGAAATCCGCGAATTCAATGCCAGGCTGCCGAAGAACCACCCGTTCTACATCCGCTGCGTGAAATCGGATGAGACTGGCTCGATCGCCAAGAAGCTCTATTCCTGCCGGACCAACCGGCAGTGGGGCCGCGACGATGCGACCGGCAACCAGAACGCACGTGACACGATGGACGCGATGACCAGCAAGTTCTGGAATACCGACTAGGCCGCCATTCCACTTAGGCGGATAGATCCAGCCCGAAGAATTTGGTCGCTGCCAAGTGCACGGTCGGCAAGTTCGAATCGATGATCAACCCCGATCCGGTCAGGACTGGGGTAGCCGAATGACCCGAACGCCCGACTGGCCATTGATCCGGGCGAAATAGCTGCCCAGCGATCCCTTGGTGATCTCGATCTTCTGCCCGGCCTTGGCAAAGGTATCGCGGCCTTCGGTCTGCTTCCAGCGCGCGCCATCGGCCAGGACAAAAATCGCCGCACCGTCGCGCGCCGAGGAAACCGATGTGATGGTCGACTCGATCTTCTCGATCTCGACATCGTCGTTATCGCCGAACAGCTTGATCTTGGGCAGCGACAGCCCAAACAGGCTGCGTTTGGTCTTCTCGGTGGTCGCGCGGTCGACCACCAGCACTTGCTTGGCCTCGGCCGCCCCGGCCAAGTCCGCGACGCTGGCGTCGTAGCAGGCCAGCCGCGCGGCCGAATCGGTCAGCTTGCGGCAATCGACCACCGCCTGGAACACTTGCGGCTGGACCGCGGGGTCTTTGTCCTTGTCTTTGGCAAGCGCCGGGGCGCTGACCAGCAGCGTGAGTGGGGCAATCAGGCAAGTCAGACGGCGCATGGCATTTCCCCTTGAGACAGTCGCTGGCTGCTGAATGCCCTTGCTGGGGGGTTAAGGTCAATCACCGCGGGCAAAACAAAAGGCGCCCGGAACACCGGACGCCCTTGTTGTCTTGGCGCTGGCCAGCCGATCAGGCGGCGACAGCGGCCTTCTTCTTGAGCTCGCGCTTCACTTTGACGGCGCCCTCAGAAAGCTTGTCGTCCGCAGTCTTGAGCAGCCAGTTATCCAGCCCGCCGACGTGCTCAACAGAGCGCAGGCCCTGGGTCGAAACGCGGAACTTGAAGCTGCGGTCCAGCCCTTCGGACATCAGCGTCACGTTCTGCAGGTTGGGCAGGAACACACGCTTGGTCTTGTTGTTGGCGTGGCTGACGTTGTGGCCGACCTGGCGGCCCTTGCCGGTCAGTTCGCAAATACGGGACATGGCAAAACTCGCTTCAAAAATGGCTACCCGGTAAGGGAGAAGGCGCGCGCATAGCGATTCACCCTTGAAGGGTCAAGATATACCGGCCAATCCGGCTTAAATGAGCCGCTGGCCCCTCCCTGAACCGATGCAAATGGCGCTTGCCGAGGCGCGGGCGGGCGAATCTGCTGGTGAAGTACCCATCGGCGCGGTTGTGATCAAGGACGGCGTGGTGATCGCCAAGGCTCATAACGCACCGCGCGGCCGCCACGATCCCACCGCGCACGCCGAAGTGCTGGCGATTCGCGCTGCAGCCGAAAGCCTTGGCAACGAGCGGCTGGATGGCTGCGAACTGTGGGTCACGCTGGAGCCTTGCGCAATGTGCGCAGGCGCCATCGCCCATGCCCGAATCGCCCGGCTCTACTACGCGGCGTCCGACCCGAAGGGTGGGGCAGTGGAACATGGCGCGCGGGTGTTCGAGCATGAGCAGAGCCTGCACCGGCCCGAAGTCTATTCCGGTATGGGCGCGGAGGAGGCGAGCGGTCTGCTCAAGGCATTCTTTGCGGCGCGGCGTTAGAGGCCCCGCCAGATCTTCAGCGGCACATCGTTCTTCGGCCCAAAGGTGCGCTTCGAGCAGGCTACCGGCAGGAACTTCTTGCCATAGCAAATCTTGATCTCGCGCAGCCAGCCGCCGTTGGACAGGACCAGTCCGACCGATTGCGCCGGAATGCCCGGATTGCGTGCAACGAAAGCGCGGCGCAGGTCTCCGGCGGTGAGGAAGTCCTGACGCGAGAGCCGGTCGGCATCGGGCAGCTTGATGGAATTCCACAGGATCGCGGCGACCTTGAAATAGTCGGCCGGGGTTTTGGCCATGCAGCTGCCGTGCTTGGCCCATTCGTGCTCGATCAGCCAGGGTACCGGGGTCATGCACATGTTGGCGCGGTAGTCTTGCTGGGTCGGGCGCGGCGTGACCGAGCACCACTGCGGATAACGTCCGTTCGCGCCTTCGGGCCACAGGCCATGGAGCACGAAGCCGAACCGGCCGATCTGGCCGTTGCACTGGTAATTGCCAGGATCCTTCGCCGCCTTGCCGCCGCGGCAAAACTCGGGCGACCAGCTCACCGCCAAGGTGTAGCCTGTAATCGGCATGACGCTGCGCGGGCCATCGGGACGCGGCGGCGGCGGCTCTTCCACGCTTTGCGGCGCGCGGCATTGGTAGGCCTGGGCGAACGCCGGGGCGGGCAGGGCCAGCGCGGCGAGGAGCAGTGCGGCGCGAATCACAGCGGGGTGAAATCCAGCCCCACGTCCGCCGCCGGGGCGCTCTGGGTCAGGCGGCCGACCGAGACGTAAGTCACGCCGGTCGCGGCAATTGCGGCGATGGTGTCGAGCCGCACTCCGCCCGAGGCTTCGCAGGGCACCCGGCCTGCGATCAAAGCCACGGCTTCGCGCAGGGTCGGCACGTCCATATTGTCGAGCAGCAAATGGCTTGCGCCCGCCTCCAGCGCAGGTTCGATCTGGCTGATCCGGTCAACTTCGCAGATGATGTTCTGGACCCCGGCAGCCTTGGCGCGGCGCACCGCTTCACCCACGCCGCCAGCGACCAGCACATGGTTGTCCTTGATCATCGCCGCATCCCACAGCCCCATCCGGTGGTTCTGCGCGCCGCCCATCCGGGTGGCGTACTTTTCCAGATGGCGCAGGCCGGGGATAGTCTTGCGGGTATCGAGCAGCGTGGCGTTGCCCGCCATCGCCTCGACGTAGTGGCGGGTCATGGTGGCGATGCCCGACAAGTGCTGGACGGTGTTGAGCGCCGAGCGTTCGGCGGTGAGCATCGCCCGGGCATTGCCCGACAGGCGCATCAGGTCGGTCCTGGCGGGCACTTGCGCGCCTTCTTCGACCAGCACTTCGATTTCCATCGCCGGATCGAGCGCGCGGAAGAAGGCTGCGGCGATTGGCAGCCCGGCGACGACGATAGCGTCGCGGGTATCCATCACGCCCGAAAAGCGCGCCTCGGCGGGGATCACGCTCTCACTGGTCACATCGCGCCCGCCGCCGGGCAGGCCCAGCCCCAGATCCTCATCCAGCGTGGCGCGGACGAAATGGGAAAGGTCGAAGCCGGGAAGGGTGAATGTCATTGCGACGGTTTCGCCAGATTTGGAGCGAGGCGCAATAGGATGTTCACCCTAAGCACCAAAGAGGTTGGTTTGGGCCGCAGGCCCCATGCCTGAATTTACCTGAGCCTAAGGCGCTGCCGCGCAGTGGAAAGGCGGCTTCGCCGCATTCTCAACATCTTAGGTGCTTTGGGTGAACCCAATCAATGCACGAACCGCGCCACCACATCGCGATAGGAGCGACTCACCTTCACATCGGCGCCGCTTTCCAGCACCAGGAAGCATTCGCCGTTGGTGTGCGGCTTGACCTGGCGGACCAGGCCCAGGTTGACGATCCAGCTGCGGTGGACTCGCTGGAACACCCGCGGATCGAGTCGGCGCTCGAGGTCCTTCATCGTTTCGCGCAGGATCAGGCTGTTGTCGGCGGTGTAGATGCACATGTAATCGCCCGCCGCCTCGATCCGCTCGATCGAATCGACATCGACCCGGAAGATCTGTCCGCGGTCCTTGATGTTGATGAGCTTTTCATAGCGCGCGGCGTGGTCGGGCTCTTCAGGCATCGCGTCCATCGCATCGGGGGCGACTTCGGCGAGCACGGTCTTGAGCTTTTCGGCTTCTTCGGCTGAACGCTTTTCGGCAAGCCGCGTGCGGACCCGCTCCATCGTGTCGGCCAGCTTATCCTCATCGACCGGCTTCATCAGGTAATTGACCGCATTGGCCTCAAACGCGCGGACCGCGTGTTCCTGATAGGCGGTGACAAAGACGACCAGCGGCGGCTCGATATCGAGGATTCCGTTGACCACCGAAAAACCGTCGAACCCGGGCATCTGGATGTCGAGGAACACCAGATCGGGCTTTTCGGTCTTGATCTTGCGGATCGCCTCGCGCCCATTCGCGCAGGTGTCGATCACCTCGACATCGGCGAACTTTTCCAGGCGCAGCATCAGCCCCTGGATCGCGAGCTTCTCATCATCGACGAGGATCGTGCGAATGGTCATACGGCTTGTGTTCCCGTTCAGCCGGTCAGCGCCGGTACTTTGGCACCCTCGATCGCGGGCTGCACTTCGCGTCGTTCAAAGGGAATCTCGATCAGCACGGTGAACCCGCCATCGGCCGGCTCCATCGTTTCGAACCGGTGCGCCTCGCCATAAGCCTGGGCCAGCCGGTCGCGGATGTTGGCCAGGCCCACCCCGGTGGATACTTGTTCGCCGCCATCGAAAGTCACGCCAGAGAGCCTGTTGGAGGCCGAGGCAGATTGCAATCCCGGTCCGGTATCGGAGACGGTGATGCGAAGGTTCTGACCGACGAGTTGCGTGGCGATGGTGATTTCGGCGCCTGATTCCTGCGGGCTGACTGCATATTTGATCGCGTTTTCGACCAGCGGTTGCAGCAGCAGGCTGGGCAGCAGGCCCTTTGCGGTTGCCGGATCGATCTGGAACGAAGTGCGCAGCCGCTCTTCAAAGCGCATCCGCTCAATCTCAAGGTAAAGCTTCAGCGTTTCGACTTCCTGGGCCACGGTGACCCGCCCGGTCGGTTCGTTGACCAGGGTGTAACGCAGAAAGCTGGACAGCCGGCTGAGCATGGCATTGGCCGGTTCGGTCTGTTTCAGCAGCACCAGGGTTGAGATCGAGTTGAGCGTATTGAACAGGAAATGCGGGTTGAGCTGGTAACGCAGCATGGCCAGCTGCGCGCTGGTGGCCTGGTTTTCCAGCTGGATCAGCTGATCATTCTGCTCCTCGATCTGGAGGAAGAAGTTGATCATGTAATAGAGCGCCGACCAGGCCAAGAGCAGCGTGGCATCGAGGTAGAACAGCCCGATGATCCGCCCGACATCGAAGCTGCTCTCGCCATTGTAGAGCCCGCTTACCCAGGCATCGATAAAGGCATAGGCGGCGACCGCCACGCCCAGCACCAGCACCGTCACCCCCCAGGTCACAATCGGTCGGCGATTGATCAGCGCGCGGTAGATCACCGAAAGGATCAGGGTCAGCGACAGCCCGGTCAGCGTGGAAATCAGGATCGTGACCAGAAAGGTCAGTTCCTTGGCATTGGCCAGCCCCGACATGGTCCGCAGCAGCAGCACGCCGCCCCATCCGGCCATCTGCAGCCGCCAGAAAGCCTGGTTCTTGTTGGCGAAGAACGGGATCGGGCGAAAGGGCAGGACGGCCATGGTCTGGCTATCCTAGCAGAAGTTGGGTTTGGGCCAGAACCCTATTTTCCACGCGCCGCCGCCACGGCCTTGGCCAGCCCTTCGCGGCCAATCGCGCCGACGATCAGCTCCTCGCCGACCACCCAGGCGGGGGTGCCATCAATCCCCAGCTTGCGGGCAAAGCCGATATTGGCCTCGATCTCCGCAGAAACGCGCGGGTCCTGCGAAAATTTGCGGGCCCGGTCGAGATCGAGCCCGGCGGCCCGTGCCGCGCCTTCGATGCTGGCAAGGTCGGTCCGCCCGGCGGCAAACATTGCCTTGTGGAAAGCTGGATACTTGCCCTGTTCGGCGGCGGCCAGGCCCCAGCGCGCGGCATCGCCGCTGGTGGGGGCAATGATCGGCAACTCGCGGATCACCACCTTGAGATCGGGATTGGCGGCGATCACCGCTTCGACATCGGCCATACTGCTACGGCAATAAGTGCAGGCAAAGTCGGTAAACTCGACCAGGGTCAGCGTGCCATTGGGATTGCCCAGCACCGCGCCGGGGAACGGCTTTTCGATGGCATCAGCCACATTGGCGAGCTGGTCCTTGCTGCCTTGGCTTTTCAGGTTCTCGGCCGCCTCGACCAGCACTTCGGGGTGATCAACGATATAGGCGTGGACGCGCTTGTTAAACTCTGCGTCGTCGATGGTGCCCGAACGGCTGGACTGGATCGCCCAGCCGGCCGCGCCGCCGACCAGCAGCAGGGCAATGGCGGCCAGCGCCAGTGAAAAGGGGAAACGCGCGTTCATGGCTTGCTGCGCTACTTGCGTTTCTTCAGCTGTTCAATCGCCGCGCGCGATTGGAAGGCAATATCCTGGGCCCGCAGCCAGTCGGGCGAGCCTTTGGGCAGCGCCGCTTCGGCCGCTTCGGCGCTTTGCAGTGCCTGGAAATAGCTGCCCTGGAGCACTTGCTGTTCGGCCGAGGCGAGCCGCGCGCGGGCCATGTCGCCGCGCTGGCCATAGATCACCCCCAAGACGTACCAGGCAAAGGGATTTTCCCGGTCGCGCGATACCGCGGCTTTCAGCACCTGTTCGCCTTCGGCCAGGTTGGCCGGGTCTTCGGTGGCGACCAAAGCATGGCCGAACAGCGTGGCGATCAGCGGGTGATGGCCGGTCAGCCGGGTCGCGCGGCGCAAGGGATCGAGCGCTGCGGCCGGTTGGCCGGATTCGAGCAGCACCTGGCCTTTGAGTTCGAGGAAATAGGGATCGTCCGGGTTCAGCGCCAGCAAGGCATCAACCTCGCCCATCGCCTTATCGACATAGGCCTCCTTGTGCCAGGCATAGGCCCGGGCATAGTGCGCGGGCACGCTGTTATCGCCGGGGGGATAGACCTGGAAGGTCCGCTCAGGCTCTTCAACATAGCCCAGCAGCTTGGCCTTAACCCGCACGAAGCGGGCCTGCAGCACCGGATCGACCGGCTTGGTCCAGGCCGGATCCTGTGCATAGGTGTCCTGCAAGGTTGCGATCCGGTCGGTCGTCATCGGGTGGGTCGAATAGAATTCGCTGTCGGCCGTGCGCCGGAAACCGTGGCGCATTTCAAGGTTTTGCAATTTTTTGAAGAAAGCGAGCGAGCCGCGCCCCGAAAGCCCGGCCTTTGACAGGTAGAGCGCGCCCGCGGCGTCGGCCGAGCTTTCCTGGGTGCGGCTGAAGGCCAGGTATTTGCCCATTGCCGCCTGCTGTCCGGCCATCAAGACCCCGATCGCGGCATCGCCCGATCCCGCCGCTGCAGCAAGACCGCCAAGCAGCAGCGAGAGAATCGTGATTCCGGTCGCGGCCTTGCCGCCGCCGTCGCTGATCACATGGCCGCCGGTGATATGGCCTAGTTCATGGGCAATCACGCCCTGGACTTCCTCAACACTGTCTGCTGCCTGGATCAGTCCGGAATGGAGATAGACCACCTGCCCGCCGGCCACGAAGGCGTTGATCGAATTCGATCCGACCATGACCACATCGACATTGCGGGGATCGAGGCCCGCAGCCGCGATAAGCGGGGCCGACATGTCGCGCAGCAGAACTTCGGTTTCGGCATCGCGCAGGATCGACTGGGCCAAGGCCGGCTGGGCGCTGTGCGTGACGATCAGCAGAGCTGCGATGCAGCGCGAGAGCAGACGGCGGATCCTGGACATCGCCTTCGTCCTATCGCTGGCGCGGCTGAACAGGCGCTGAAGGAGCGCACTGCGCGGCCAGGAAAGCCAGCACCGGCTCCAGCACCCGGCGGTCGCGGCTGAACGGCGCGGCCAGCTTCATCACCGTGCCCGAATGGTCGACCCCCGCCAGCACCACCGGGCGCGTCGGCGCGCCGGCCTCCGTCAGGGCCTTGGCCAGGGCCTGGGAATTGCGCGGCTTTACAGTGGTATCGGTGTCGCCGGTCAACAGCAGCATGGGCGGCGCGTCGCCGCGGGCGAAGTGGACCGGCTGGGTCGTGGCCGGATCGGCGACATGGCCAAAGGCATTGCGCGCCGAATCCGAAGTGAAGGGATGGAAATCGTATGGCCCGCTGAGGCCGACCACTCCCTTGATGAAACCTTCCTCAACCCCGGCGCGGCCCAGCCACTGGCGTTCGAGTGCCAGCATGGCCGCGTTGTAGGCCCCGGCGGAATGGCCCATCACCACCACCCGGGTGGGATCGCCGCCGTATTTGGCGACATTGTCGCGGGTCCAGGCGAGCGCCAGCGCGCTGTCTTCCAGCATCGCGGGATAGCGGCCCTCTGCGCCCAGCCGGTAGCCGACCAGCACCACGACATAGCCCTCGCGAGTCAGGGTCCGGCCGATGAAGCGGTAGTCGCCCGGAACGCCCGAATGCCAGCCGCCGCCGTGGATGAACACTACCACACCGCGCGGGCTTTCGGCAGGCGCGACGGGGACCATGACTTCGACCTTCTGGGCGGGAAGCGGGCCGTAGCGCCCGTCTGCCAGCGCCAAGGCATAGCCTGAAGTGCCACCAAACTGCCGGTCGCCCCAATCGAGCAGTGCCACGGCATTGTTCGCCATGGCCCAGCGCCACAGGCCAAACAGGGCGGCTGCAGTGACCGCAAGGCTGATTAGCACCCATCCCATCCAGCCGATCCGCCTTTTGCCTGCCGCGCGTTCCATGGCGCTTTCCTAGCGCAAAAAGAAGAGGGCGCCAGCCTTTCGGCGGGCGCCCCAGGAGGGAGAGGAGTGTGAAATGGATCAGATCAGCTTGCGCGCCGCGCGTTCGAGCAGCGGAATGTCTTCGGATACTTCGCCCAGCAGCACCACTTCGCCGTTCGGAAGGCGCCGTGCGACCAGCAGGGCGAATTCGCTGCCCTCGGTGGGCACGGTGTCGAGCGGGAAATAGTCGAGCTTGCGCAGCTTGTGGGCCAGCGCCTCGCGCGGGGTGTCGCGCGCTTCGACGGCCTTGCCGCTTTCTTCCTTCTTGAGCCTGCGCTCTTCGGCGACCACGCCCTTGAGGCCGCCCGGGGCAGCGCCCAGATATTCTGACAGCATGCCGCGGCCCAGGCCAATGCGTTTGGCGTGGCTCAGTGCAGAGGCATATTCGGTCAGACGGGTCTTGTCGTACTCAGCCCCGAACACCAGCTTGACCACCGGGGTCATCGGCGCGCGGTCTTGCACGGTCAGTCCCGAATCGGCGACCAGTTCGGCGAATTCTTCGGGCTCGGAATAGGCGGCCAGGGCGAAATCGTAGGCCCGTCCGATCGCGGTGTAGAGCGCCGAGCGGGTGCGGTCCTCGCTGCCGCGGGCCATTTCGGCCATTTCGCGGGCCGAGGCCAGCCAGTCGGCCAGAGCCATGTCGGGATCGACGTCCTGATTGGCCTCGACGGTCAGGTCGAAAGTGTCGTCGTCCAGCTCGTCGGCGCTGCCCAGTTCGAGTGCTTCGCCCAGCTCCAGCGTATCATCCTGGTCCGCGCCGCCAAAGGCCGGTTCGGGCAGCTGGTCATCGGCTTCGAGCACTTCGCGCAGGTTTGTCAGGTCGAGCACGCCTTCGTCGGTGTCGGCGAAGTGGCTGTCCGCTTCCTCGTCCTGCTGATCGCCCGGGCCATCGGCCCAGTCGGTCATCGGCAAGTCGGTCTGAACCTTGGGCGCAGGCTGGATTTCCAGCGCCTGGTCGATCTCGCTCAGCAGGCTGTCGGTGGTCTGCTGGTCGGCCAGCTCTTTCCAGTTGATCACGCCGTAGATGAAATCGATCGTATCGTCGTCGCTTGAGAAGGGCAGCAGAATCCCGCGGTAGAGAATGGTCCGCTCACGCTGGTTGACGAATTCGGCTTCGAACCCGATCGGGGCCTGGTTGGCCAGGATCTGCATGTAGTGATCGGTGATCCGCGACAGCAGCGAGCGTGCGGGGACATCGGCCAGGGTGTGGATTTCGTTATCGGTGCCGCATTCCTGCGCCAGGGTGCCGCCCAGGAACTGGATCGTCGGGTTTTCGATGCCGGCGGTGAAATCGAGCAGCACGCTGTGCGGGCCGAAATCGGGCAGGGCTTCGGGATCGAGGTCTTCGATCGAGGGAAAATTGCGATTGTCGAGCAGGCTGGCCCAATGGTTGTAGGCGCGCACCTGCATGCGGCGCTCGTCCTGGCCGACCGGGCTGGGCGGCGGTTCTGCCGGGCCTTCATCGGCGTCGGCTTCGCTGCCGAACTCAACTTCGGGCCAATCATCGCCGGAATTGGCATCGCCGTGGCTGGCGTTGTCAGTAAATTGGCCGCGGTAAGTGTCCATGTGGTTTCCCCGGTGTCCCTTCGGGGCCACTTTTGGCGCAACATGGTAAATTAACCGTTAAGTTGTGCCGGAACCCTTGTCAGGACCCCAGCCGTCAATCCGGGGGTCCACAAGCCCCAACTGGCGGCGCAGCGCGGCGCGGGCGAGGCGTTCGGTTTCGACCTTGCGGCGCGCTGCGGCAAGCGGAACCGTGGCGGCCGGGCGCAGGATTTCAGCGTCATAACCATCGGCAACGATCAGCCCGCAGCGCTCGGGCAGAAAGCCGGCATCCTCCATGCAGGCGCGGTCAAGGTGCGGGGCAAGACCCCAGTAGAACCGGTCGCAATAGTCCAGGTAATCGGTCCACTTGGCATCGCCGAGCAGATCGCCGCGCGCGACCTTGATCTCGACGATCACCAGATGGCCCTTGGCATCGATCCCCATCAGGTCAGCACGGCGGCCGTTGCGCAGCGGCATTTCGGGCAGGCACCAGACATCGTTGCGGGCGAACAGGCGGCAGATCCCGCGGGCAACGGCCGGCGCGGCCTTGAGGTCGTCGGCGAGATCGGGGGTATCGGACATCGCCAATCTCTAGAACAGATTGGCAACTTTGCAAGCGCGCGGCTGCGCCAGGATTACATGAAGCGGCGCGGGGCCTGGCTACTCGCGGGCGGAACCAGCGCCAGCAATGCGGTGCGTGCGGCGTGAAACTCCTGCCACAAGGCCAGGGCCGGGACCGCCGGATTGGCACCGCGGGCATTGACCGCCATCAGCGCGGCAAGGCCGAGCTCCATGATTGCGCTCAGATCGTCGATTGCCTGTTCGGCCTGTTCGCGCCGCCAGCCGCCCAGATCGCGCATGACCGCTGGGAAATTCCGCACTTCGGGGCGCATCGGTTCAGCCGCGAGGCCCGCCAGCATGCCGACCACGCCGACAGCATCGTGCAGCGCCGACCACTTCATGCTCATCGCGCTGGCCGAAGCCTGGCCGAATTCGGGTCGTCCCGAAGTCGGCAGCACGCCGCCGCCGGGCTGGGTGAAAGAGCTGTGCGCGTTCATGCCACCCGCCATAGCGCAGCGCGCTTGCCAAATTGCTAACCTGACGGGCGAATGCACAAAGTCACTGGCGCGAAGGCCCACACGCTGCTAACCGCGCCTCCCACGCACCCGTAGCTCAGCTGGATAGAGCGCTGCCCTCCGAAGGCAGAGGCCACAGGTTCGAATCCTGTCGGGTGCGCCATTTTCTCTCAATAAATTCATGTATTTATTGAGGGGCATGGCCCAAAAAATCGGAAAATTCGCCGATTTTTGCTATTCACAAATCATTGACAAAATCGGTTGGCGACGAATCGCATCGACATTATTGGTTATGTCGATGGAGGTGCCGTGGTGACGACCGAATCCGAAGGCTACATCGACCTCGGCAGAGAAGGCCGGGTCGTTCTTTACAAGCGGCAGCACCTCAAGAATCCTAAGTGGCAAGCCCGGATCAGCGTTCCTAACGCAACCGGCTACAAGGTCATTTCCACCAAGCTTTCCGATTTTGAAGAGGCCAAACGCTTTGCCCTGAACCTCTACGATGACCTCTACATGCAGGTAAAAGCAGGGGGACCGCTCAACACGAAGAGCTTCAAGCAGGTCTATGAAGAGTGGAAGGCCTACGTCAAAGTTCATGGCCGCACCCGCCGGGACGGAACGTGGGACACCACTATCGAGCGGATCGACAGCTACGCATTGGAATTTTTTGGCACCAAGCGGATTGACCAAATCAAGGAAGCTGACTTTACCGAGTACTGGGCTTGGCGGCGGCAGAACTATGCCAAAAAGGTCCCGTCAAATTCCACCCTCAAGCGGGAACGCACCAGCATCATGCCGGTGTTCAAATTTGCCTTGTCGAAGGGCTACATCACCAAGATTCCAGAGACAAATACCCCAAAGGCGAAGGATGGCCGCCGCCCTACATTCACCCAAGAGGAATGGGAGGCGATCCGAGAGGCAATGCCGGATTGGGTAAAGGAGGCTGTCGAACTTGCCACATGGCGTGACAGGTTCATGGCCATGCATTGCTTCATGATCCTTGCAAACACGGGATTGCGCATCGGGGAGTTGCGTAGGTTCAGATGGCGAGACATCAGCTCCGTGACCGAACGGGTCAAGGGTAAGGTGCACAAGTATTATGTCGGTCACGCGGACGGCAAAACGGGTGCTCGCCAGTTCGTCTTCCAACCCGGTGCTGAAGTCAGTTTGAAACTTGTCTATGAACAGCGTTGCAAGGAGCTTAGCCGCGACAAGCCTGATGGCGAAATCGTCAAACCTGGCCCGGATGAGACAATCCTATGCCATCCCGATGGTGAACCCATCCGTGAGTTCAAGCACTCGTTCAAATCGCTACTAGATTTTGCCGAAGTGCCGGTGAAGGTTGATGGCAAGTCCCGAACAATCTACTCGTTGCGCCACTTTTACGCGACCCGGCGGCTGTCGAAGGAAGCGAGCGCCCACTTGATCGCCAAGCAGATGGGCACGTCGATTGAGATGTTGGAAAAGCACTACTCGCACGTCATCAGCAGCAAGGTCGCGGCGCAGATCACCGGCCAGAAGCCATCGCCCATTGTAATGAAAGGGAAAGTCGAGTTTCCGTTTTAAGGCGTTCGGCCTGACAGGCGTTGAATCGATTTGATCGCCAAAGTTAGCCAATACAGCGAGCGCCGCGCTGGCACTCGAATCTAGGTCGTGTTGACAAAAGTCTTCAACCAAAGCCGTGAAGCGGCGAGGTTGAGGAAGCTCTCGAACGACAGGACGGTCTTGTCGTAGCGGGTGGCGATGCGGCGTTGCTGTTTGAGTTTGCCGAACATGCGCTCGACCCGGTTTCGATCCCTGTAGCGGCGATAGTCGGGATGCTCGGGCGCTTTTCGGTTCGAGCGTGGCGGGATGATCGGCAGGATACCGCGGATCAGCAGGCTTTCCCGGAA